>CAYQBU010000069.1:0-18053 GCA_964415785.1 uncultured Bradymonadales bacterium | reverse complement strand
ACCACGGCCTGGGTGCTGGCGGAGCTCTGGGCGGAGCGGCGCTCGTCGAGGCTCAAGGAGGTGTCCTCCATGGTGTTGACGTTGCTGCGAGCCATCATCCCCACGGCAGCACCGCCGGCGAGGAGAATGGCGCCTCCGCCGAGGGCGGAGTAGGCGGGAAGGCGCGACGGAGCGTCGATGTCGACGGGCTCTGGTTCTGGAGAAGCGTCGTCGACGGAGGCGCTCGCTTCGGACTCCTCATCGTCCTCACCGGCTTCGGCGGCCTGAATCTCGCGCAGTGACTGAATGCGATCCAGGGCCATCTCGCGGGATTCGCTATCGACGTCCGGGGAGCGAACGAAGCGATCGAAATACTCCTTGGCCGACTCCCAATCCTCGAGTCCTTCGTAGGCTCGGCCGATATTAAAGAGGAGGTTGGGCACCGCCTGAAGCTCATAGGCGGCCGAAAAACTTTCGATGGCCGCCTCGAAGTCGTCATTTTGAAAATGTTCGACCCCCTCGGCGGAGTGTTGCTCCACCTGCTGGGTCACGTTGTCCTGGGCGAGTGCGGTCGCCGGGACGGTGAGGGCAGCAAGAGCGACGAAAACGATCGTCAGAGAGATGAAGACACGCGTGGTCATGGCAACTCGCGGCGTTCAAGTGGGAGGGACATCGGGATTACGCGATCATGATAACCCGTCGAGGGGTCAACGTCTACTGAGGAGAGATGGAGCGATCAGCGGCGGTGAGATGGTGTTGGTACAAGAGGTAGAGAATAACGAGGTGATCCATGCGTGGATAGAGCTGATACGTGGCCTCGGGGGCGTCCTCGAGAGCTTCCAGGGCGTGAGCAATATCAAAGGAATGGTGCTCATAGCCAGGGGCTGGTGGGGAATCGGAGGCATCTTGTGGCTGAGGTTGAATCGCTGAGGATTCAGTGGTGGAGGGTGAGGGCTCGGGGTCGCTCAAGGGCATCACGCCAACGGCGAGGAGGGCCAGGACGACCATGAGGACCAGAAAAAAGTCCGGAGGACGGCGCCATGCAGGAGCGCGGTCGCCCTGAGGATCGAGTTCCTGGACGCGTTCCAGGGCCGAGTGGAAAGCCTGATGGGCTTGTTGGAGTTCAAAAGGCGTGGCGCTATGGGAGGGATCGGAGAGGGCGTCGATGAGCTCGAAGGCCCGTTCGAGGCGGTGTTCATCCTCGCCGCGTCGGGAAAGGGAGTGTAAATCCTGGGAGGGTTGAAAGCCGGTAAAGCGGCGGAAAAGAGCCCCGGCGGTCGTGGATGCGATGGCCAAGAGCAAGAGGACCCACCACATCGAGGGGGGGATATGTCCGGTGCGCATGGTGGCGATGCCGAGGGCGCCGATCAGGAGACCAAGACAGGCGCCCTCGAGTCCACCGGTGATGATGAGCCGCCGGTGGATACGGCCCATCAGGCGGGCGTGGAGCAGACGCAGCTCCTCAGGGGAGCTCGGGGAAGGCGTCTGGGAAGTGAGGCCGGTCATGATCAGCAACACAGAAGAAAGAGAAAGAGTATACGGGGGCCAGCAAAATCAGGGAGGCGGCTCGTCGAGATCGGGCTCCTCGTCCTCCTCGCGTTGGTGAACCGGGGCCTGAGGCTCGACGATCTGGTCCTCGTCGTAGGGAAGAATGAGCGGTTCCCCGTCGTCGGGGTAGTAAAACTCTGGAACCTGGTCGAGAGCGATTTCCTTTTCCTCCTCCGTGATCCGTTCGCGATGATACATGGCGCGGATATAACGCGCCATGCGCTGTTGCCAGAAGGGGTTGATCTCGCCTCGGTCATAATAGCGATGAAAGCGCTTGGGATTAGGGACGATGCTTACCAGCCAGGCCGCTTCAGCGACGGTCAGCATATCCGGGCGCTTGCCGAAATAGTACAGAGCGGCCTCATTGATCCCAAAGACGCCAGGGCCAAATTCGATGATGTTGAGGTAGAGCTCCATCAGGCGTGTTTTGGGGATATCGGCCATCGATTCCATGAGCCAGACGAGGGTGACCTCTTGAAGTTTGCGGCTAAGGTGGCGGTCGAAATCGAGGAAAAGGTTTTTGGCCAATTGCATGCTGATGGTGGATGCGCCGCGGACGTAGCGTCCGGCCTCAATATTATCCTCCACGGAGTGGCGAATGGCGAAGAAGTTAAAGCCATTGTGGGAGAAAAAGGAGTTGTCCTCCGTGGTCAGGATGGCGCGAACGACATAGGGCGAGATGTGATGAAGAGGGACGTAGACGTAAGGGCCATGGCGATCGGCGTCGATGGTGATCTCGGTCTCGTAAAACTCCGGGGGATCCGGGGCCTCAAAGATCAAGGCGTCTTCGTCCTCGTCGTCGATGTCGTCGGCTTGGCCCATGGCCCAGCGGGTGAGCATGGAGTCGATGTCGCGCTCCGGGGCCTCGGGGAAGTCGTCCCAGGGGCGCGAGGAGTAGTGGTCGTCGAAGAGGCCCTCCAGCCAGATCTGGGCGTCGCGGTAGTCGGTTTGAGAGATGCCCAGCTCCGGGGTCCAGTGGGGAAGCTCGGGCCACTCGCGCTCGCGGCGCTGCTCGTCGATGTCATCGAGGTCGAGCTCAGTATTGTCCAAGATCCACTGTACGGGGGTGGGCGAGGCCTCGGGAATGGTGATCTCGCGCTGGTAGAGAAATTCGCGCTCGCGGTGATGAAAGTCGGCTTCCCAGTCGTCGCTGAGGGTGTGTTGGAAGCTGTCCATGAGCTTGAAGACGTCGACGGCGTCGGGGAGCGACAGGATTTCGAGATCATCGGAGAGATCGACGTCTGTATTCCAGGCCATCTGGCTGGCCCGATGAAGGGGGACCTCGAGGCTGAAGGCCCAGGTCAAATCACCGTCGACGCGCAAGCCGTCGAGGGGGCCGCGCAGGGCGGAAGGGACGGCGTCGACGATGGTCTGCACGGAGGTGGTGGGAAGATCGATGTCCAGTTGGAAGCGGTTGGGTCGTGAGGTGCCGTCGAGGCCGAAGAGTCCGGCGCTGAGTGTGGCCTCCAGATCGTGGAGGCGGGCGGTGGCGTTGTCGAGGACGATGGCCCCGGACTGCGGTGGGAGGCGGTAGGCGGCATAGGCTTCGGGGTCGTCCTCTTCGTCGGGCTTCGTGGGGTCCATGCGCTCCGGGTTTAGCCACTGCGGTTCGGGCAGCGGGGTTGCAGGGGCGTAGTGGCCGTCGAATTGAAGGCCGGCGCTGTCAATGACGATGGGGTCGGGGGCAATGAGGTCGAAATAAAATCGGGCATCCTGGAGGGAGAAAAGGCCCTCGGCGGAGGTATAGCCGTCGTCGCTGTGCGTCTGCATATCGAGGAGTGCCGAGACCCGTCCGCCCTGGAGGTGGCGCGAGACGCCGGGACCCAGAAGTTGGGCAAACTGAGAGAGCTCCAGTGCGTCGATGTCGATGGAGGCTTCCCAGTCTCCGCTGCGATAGGGAAAGGCGATATCGATGAGGGCGTGGCCGCGGTGGTCGTCGGTGATCGTCTGAAGTGAGACGTCGGCCTCCAGCAGTCCCTGTAGAGGGCTATGCTTGAGTTCCAGCAGGTCGCCGGTGATCTGGAAGGTATGCGTGGGGGCGGTGAGATCCGGGTGTTCGCGCAAGTCTTCGACGTCGATCTGGAGGTCTGTAATGCGCGTTCGGCGGGGAAGTACCTCGGCGAGCAGCTCTTCGACCGAAAGGTCGCCCAGGAGTGAGCCCTCATCGTCGGAAGAGGTCGGGTCTTGGGATGGGTTTTCTTCCTCGGGAGGGTTGCGGAGGGTGTCGATGGCGGAGGCGGTTTGGTCGGCCTGGTGGACGACGTGTTGGGCCGTGGGTTGGCGCAACAGGGTATGAAGCTCGGAGAGATTGGAGGCTCCGGAGGTGCCGTAGGCCACGGGGAGGCGCGGGGCATCGATGTGGAACTCCAAAATGGACAGGTCCCGTGGGTCACCTCGCCACCGGCTGACTTCGAAGGTGATCTGGTGGGCTTCGGCGATGATTTCGGGGGTGGAGCGCAGGGTGGATTGAAGGGCTGGCGAGTCGATCTCGATGGTAAAGGGCTCTGAGATCGCCAGGCCCCCGACCTCGGCCTGGAGGTGGGGAAGCTCCACGAATTGGGTGGGGCGAAGCCAGGGCTCAAAGTCGATGGAGATGAGCGATTCGTCGAGGGGGCGCCGAGCCTGGCCAGACACCGACACGGCGTCGGGAAGACCCGTGGACTCTGCATCGTTGCCCTGGACCGCCAAGGGGAGTTCAAAGTCGGCGACGTCGTCGCCAGGCGTCATCGATGCATGCTCGACGCTCAGAGCTTCGATGGGCCAGGGTTGGTCCTCGATTTGGGAGGTAAAGAGCACGCGCATGTCACGGGCGTTGACCTCGGGGAATTGATCGCCGAAGTGGCGGAGGTGGTGGCCCAGAAGGGCTTCAAGGCCATCGTCGCCATCGGTGAAGGGGTCATCGAGATCGTCGAGGCCCGGCTCGTCGTCGTCGGCATCGGCGCGGCGAAGGCGGTCGAAGGTCGTGCTGCCGTCGTCGTAGCGGGTGATGTGAAGGGTTAGCCCGGAGAGTTGGATGCCTGTGAGCGTGGGTTGGCCACGGGCGGCTCGCCACAGATCGATCTCAGCCTCGATGGACTCGATGGTCAGAAGCGGGGTCTCGGAGTCGGGATAGGGGACGTCCAAGTCCTGGATGGCGATGCCGTGGCGGCCCAGGGTGCTGATATTGCCAGCGGTGATCGCAACGCCGGTGCGATCTTCGAGTGATTCGAGCTGTCCGGTGAGCACGGATTGGCTAAGTGTGGGGAGCAATAACCAGAACAGCAGACCCAATACGGCAGTGACGCCGAGGGCCATGAGGCCTCGACGAATCCAGGGGTTGCGCGGCGCGGGACGCTCTGATGCCGAGGGGGTTCCCATCCGAGGGCGATCCGTGAATGCGGGGAGGAAGAGACTTCAATTATCCCTCCAAGGGGTAGCTGAAACGAAGGAGAAAATCAAAGCTTGAAGGGGTTAGGCTGCCTTGACTTTAGGCGGTGGGAGGGCAATCTTTTGAGCCCATTGGCCAGGTCAGTCCGCCGGCAGGTGAGACGGGCCAATTATCATCGCTTCTCCCTCAAGCGAGGCAGTTATGAGCAAACTCAAAGACGACCTCCTCGATGGCGCCATGAAGGCCCTTCAGAGTCCGACCGCCCAGAAAATCATGAACAATAAAAAGGTCCAAAAGGGCATGGCGAAGGCGTTTAAGGCCTCCTATGAGCTCAAGACGGAGCTGGACGAGAAAAAAGAGGAGTTTGCCCGAAAATTCGATCTGGCGACCCGAGATGATCTGCGAACCCTGAAACGGGATTTGGATCGGATGGAGCGGCAGGTGGAGTATCTCAAGCGCCAACAGAGAGAGAATGACAGCGAATAAGGGTAGGGGAGGCAAAGCGGAGCGTCGGCCGCTCATCTTGGTGAGTAATGATGACGGAATCGACGCCGAGGGGATACAGGTGTTGCGTCGAGCCGTGGAATCGCTGGCGGAGGTGTGGGTGGTGGCTCCGCGCGACGAGCAGAGCGCGGTGAGCAATGCCATCAGTTTACGGGATCCACTGAGGGTGGAGAAGCGAGGCGAGCGTCAACTGGCGGTGTCGGGGACGCCCACCGATTGCGTCTATGTTGCCCTTAATCATGTGTTGGAGCGCAAACCGGACCTCTGTGTCACGGGGATCAATCACGGCGCCAATTTGGGCGATGATGTGGTGTATAGCGGGACCGTGGCGGCGGCGATCGAGGCAACGATGTCGGACGTCGATTCCATGGCGTTTTCACTGGCCGGGACTTCGTCGACAGGTCTTCAGGGGACGACGGAGCATATCCGGCGGCTCGTGGAAGAGGGGTTGGAGAGGCGCACTCCCCGCGGGACATTGCTCAATATCAATTTTCCCTCCCAGGTGGAGGCGTCGACGCGCACGGTGTTAACCAAGCTCGGGCGCCGCAATTATGGTCGGGTGGTAGTAGAGAAGGAAGACCCCCGGAAGCGCTCCTATTTTTGGCTCGGCGGTAACGAGCTGGGGTTTGATGATATACCGGGAAGCGATTGCAACGCCGTCGCCGAGGGGTTGATCAGTATTTCACCGGTGAGTCTTGATATGACGGACCATCGGTTTATGGATGAGTTGTGCCGCTGGCGCTCCGTGGAAGATGGGCGCCGCTTGGAAGTAGTGGAAAGAGGAGTAGACGATGCAGACTTCGGCCGCTGAGCTCGACCGACGAATTCGCCAGCAGATCCGCGACATCGAGGGGTTTCCAAAGGAAGGGGTGGTGTTCAAAGATATCACCACCGTTTTGCGCGACGGCGATTTGTTCAGGGATATCATCGATCATTTTGCGAGGCGATACGAGGGACGCGGCATCACGAGGGTGATCGGCATTGAGAGCCGTGGATTTATCTTCGGGGCTCCTCTGGCCTATGAGATGGGGGTGGGATTGAGTCTGATTCGAAAGCCCGGAAAATTGCCCTACGACACGGTGGGAGTGGATTACGAATTGGAGTATGGAAGCGACCGAGTCGAGATGCATCGCGATGCGTTTGAGGCGGGGGATCCCGTGCTGTTGGTCGACGACCTGTTGGCCACGGGTGGAACCTGTCGGGCGGCGGTGGAGCTCATCGACCGCCTCGAAGGGGACCTGGTAGAAGTGGCATTTTTGATGGAACTCGCTTTTCTGGGAGGTCGCGAAATTCTGGGAGACACGGACATCTACGCCATCACTACCTACGAGTAATAGAGAGGAAGCTTAGTATTGGGGGAAAGTCGGGGACCGCTCTCGGCGATAATAGATCCAGTGGTGAATCATGGCGACGGGATCGAACGAGAGGCGATAATGAACCTGCGTATATTGGTCGGGCTTGCGGTCTGTGGCTGGGTTGTGGGGATGAGTGGGCAGGTCAGTGCCAGTGAGGGAGACGAGGAGGGGCAGCCGCGCGTAATGGTGGTCGTCGGGACAGGAGAAGCGGCCAGTGCCGAGGCGGTGATCGAGGAGGAGGTGGTGGCGGGGGCTGAGTTAATGATCAAGGGCGATTGGAGTTGGGAGCGAGGCGAGGTTGAAAGCAGCTTGTGGGACGGACTCGGCGCGGAAGCGGAAGAGATATATTTTTTTCAGGGGGCCGAAGAACTTGTCTCCAGGGAAGGGCATTTGTGGCAGGCCTATCTGAAGAAGCGTTCCGAAGCCTGGGAAGACGACGCGCGGATGGCCAGTATCCAACAGGCGCTCTTATACGGGATACGCGCTCGCCTGGACCTTGGACACCACGAGGAGGCGCGGGAATTGATGGAGGGACTGCTGGAGAGATGGCCAGGGAGTCGTCCCGACGAAGAGCGCCACCCGCCTTCGATTACGGCGCTCTGGGAGAGCGTCTCTGAAAACGAGACATCGACGACCGAGGGAAAGCTCTCGTCGCCTGGATATGTCGACGAGGCCTTTTGGGACGATGTGGAAGGGGAAGAGCTATGGGAACTCTTTGAAGAGCTCGCGGAGCGCTATGCTTTGGACGCCTTGATCGTCGTCGCCCGTGGGGATTGCGGTGAGACGGAGTCCGGCGAGATGAGCATATGCATGGGTCAAATCAGCCCCCACTTGTTGAGTTGGCGTCCCTTAAAAGAAACCACGGACCGTGGCGCGGAGCGTTAGTTGTGGTCGTAGGCCCGGGAGACCAATAGTCCCAGCCCGTGGGCGATCCAGATGGCGATCAGCGCCAGGGCGAGGAGGTACCAGGTCAGCATATACCCAAAGTGGGTATCGGAGGTGAGGTAGGGAGTGGTGATATGGTCGTAGCTCGCCAGAGGTAGTTCGTCGCTGGTTTCGTCGGGGCTCCGGGTGAGGACGATGGGGCGATCAAAGGAGGTAGCTCGGTGGGCGTCGTTAATGCCCGTGATGTCGTAGCTCTCCAGCTCCACCACCCCTTGCGGAGGAGCATCGCTGTGGAGGCGGTCGCGAAAGTCGTCGTCGCCGACCACATCGTCCAGGCGGTGGAGAAGACCGGTGAATTCGACGGTGGAATCATCGGTCTCAGCGAGGAGCTCTTCGGCCCTGTCGCGGCCATCCTCAAAGGGCAACCAACCGCGATTGACGGGGAGCATATAGGTCTGCTCTTCGCCGTCGAGGATCAATGGGCTGACCGCCCAGAAGCCGGGCGAACCCTGATAGACACGATGTTTGATCAAAAAGAGTTGGTCGGAGTCCAGGCGACCGTTGACCGAGATCTGGCGATAATCGAGGTCCCGATTCTGGAGTTCTTCGGGGTGGTCGATGACCTGGATGGGTTCATCGATTCTGGCGTCTCTTTCTCCCTCGAAGCTGGCGGCGCTCTGATAGCGCAGCAATTGCCAGGTGCCCAGGCAGATCAACAGAATAAGCCCCAATGCGGTGAAGAAGGTGGGCCAGAAACGGATACGGAAGGACACAGGGGCTCCACAAAAAGGAGACGTAAAAGATGGACCGAAGCCTCAAAAGATCATGTCGCGCAGACCGAAGAGGATCCACATGCACACCAACCCGAGGATGATAGCGGCCGTGATGAGGTTGCGTCGCTTGACCTCGTCGGAGGGGGCGTTGAAGCCGTCTTGAGGCGACGGCGGATCGAAGGAAGAGCGATTGTCGTTCTCGGTAGAAGCCATGGTCTCCTAATGCTCCAGGTCTCAGGGGGTGGCGGCGCGAGCACGGGAGCTCTCGGAATTGAAGAAAGTATAGCCCAGGGTGATGGTGTCGACGTGGTCGGGAAGGTCGGACTCGAACCAGTAGACGAGGGGCATGCTCATTTCTTCGCCACCAGATAGGGTCTGCTCGATAAAGCAGAAGCACTCTTGTTTTTTGAAGTAGGGAGCGGCCTCGGGAGGGCTGATATCGTAGACGGCCTTGCCGGTGACATCGGTGGTGGCCGTATTCTGGGCATCAAACGTCGCCACGGCGCGTTCGCCAGCGTTGATGGTCATGGTCCGTTGGTCGACCTGGAAGCTCCAGGGCAATTGACGCTCCACGTTGGTATTGAAGCGAATGGTAAGCTCGCGCTCTTCGTCCACCTCGACGCCTTCGTAGACGTCGGGTTCGCCGATGAACCAGGAGGAGCCGCCGGGGTCAGTCTGAGCGCAGACCCAGCGATAGAGGGGAATCGAGGCAAAACCGAGGAGAAACATTCCCACGATCACGCCGATGGCCATTTTGCCGACCTTGGCATTTTTGGCGTCGAGCTGTGCGGCGGCGTCCTGAGAGGAGGGAGAAGAAGCCATGGCGAGGTGGCCAATGCGAAAGAAGAGGTCAAGCATGGGGGATTACTCCTGGGAGCCGTCGGCGTCGGAAGCGGAGGCCTCATAGGCTGCTTCCTGGCGCTCGATCATGTCAAAAATATCCTGTTCGGCACGCAGCCGGTCGGCTTCGCGCTCAATGGAATCGAGGCGGTGCGATTCCGTAAAATAATGGGTCTGGAGGCTGTCGACGGACATGGCAGCAAAGAGAAGACCGAGATAAACGATGGAGGCGGCGAAGGTTCGCTTGGCCCATCGGTTACTGTCGATCTCAAAGGCGGTGCGGATGACGCAATAGGTAAAGCCGGCGCCGAGGACAACGGCGCTCACCAGGTAGATGAGCCCCAGGTAGCCCGTGAGGGCGACGGCCACGGAGATGCCCAAAAGGAGCATCATGTAGATCAGCATTTGAAACTTTGTGGTACGGCGCCCGCGGACGACGGGCATCATGGGGACGTTGGCCTTGCCATATTCGACGTCTTTGTAGAGGGCCAGGGCCCAGAAGTGGGGTGGCGTCCAAAAGAAGACGATGCCGAAGATAAGCCAGGCGGTAAGGCTCAACTCGCCGGTGACGGCGGCCCATCCGATGAGCACCGGAAAGGCTCCTGCGCCGCCACCAATCACAATATTCTGGGGCGTCGAACGCTTGAGCCACATCGTATAGAAGACCGAATAGTAGGCATGTCCGGCGATGCCCATCAGTGCTGCGAGGGGATTGACCAAGAAGGTCAGGATGAGGACGGCCGACAACCCGAGGGTCGCCGAAAAGATAAGCGCCTGGATCGGTTTGATGGTTCCGGTCACCAGGGGCCGTTCGGCGGTACGCTCCATGACCTGGTCGATGTCTTGATCCCAGACCATATTGATGGTGTTGGCGCTGCTGCAGATCAGGGCCGTTCCCAGAGTGGCCCAGAAGGCGGTCCACAGATCAGGGATGCCGCCTTGAGCGACCAGCATGGTGCAAAACATGGTGATCACGAGCAGGCGGATGATGCCGGGCTTGGTCAGTTGCGCGAACTGGCCGAGCATGAAGAAAAAATGGCGGATGCGGTCCATCGGAGGGACTCTCAAAACAAGGGGTGATAAAGGCGATGGGACGCCGAGAGGCGTCCCATCGTCAATTAAGCATGCCCACCGCGGCGAATCAAGCCAAGGCGACAATTTGTCGCAGCCCATGCGGTGGCGCTGCTAATCCTTAGTGATGGTCACGACAAATCAGGGAACGAACAGAAGGGTTTCGATGCCAAAGGTCGTCTGCCAGGGGAAGAGCCCGATGGTCAAAAACACGGAGAAGATAAAGGGAGCGGCGGCCACCAAAATAATGGTCGGGCGCTCCGAAATCAGGTGCATATAGTACCAGGCGACCAGCCAGGTTTTGACCAGGGCCAGGAGGATCAACGAGATGACCACGAAGACCCTGGGGAACTCAATGGCATGCAGCCAGGCATTCACCCACTCCACGCCGGGAATGACGGTGAGGTGGAGGGCCTCGAAGAGTTCGGCGAAGATATGGGGCTCCGGGATGAAGACCTCGACGACGGTGAGGACGGCGAGCCATACCCAGATGTGCATATATTGGCGGTAGAGGCCGTCGAACTTTAACCAGCCCCAACCGGTATCGTAATGATGTTCAGCGTCTTGAGAAGCCATGCGAATTATCCTGTAGATCGTAAGCCAATGGGTCGTCGCTGGACTCAATCCAGGGCGGGACGGTCAGATGAGGTAGACGAAGGTAAAGACGAGAATCCAGATCAGATCGACGAAGTGCCAGTAGAGGCCGGCGATCTCGGTGGTGGAGGTATGCTCCTCGGTGATCTTACCGCTGCGCATGCCCATGAGGATGATGGTGTTGTAAATCACACCGACGGCGACATGGAGGCCGTGGAATCCAGTGAGCATATAAAAGGTGGCCGAGAAGTTTTCGTTCCACCCCGCTTCGATGAGGAGGTGAAATTTGTCGATGATCAGGTGAGTCCACTCAAAAGCCTGAATGGACAAAAAGATCAATCCCCCACCGATGGTGGCTTTGAGCCACTTTTGGGCGGTGCCCATATTGCCGCGCATCTGCTCGGCGAGGACGTGGACCATGGCCACACTGGAGCAGATAAGAATAAAGGTATTGAAGGCCGTCAGCTGAATTCCGACGACGCCGAAGGCATCGATGGGAAAGGGCCAGGGCGCTTCGGCGTTGGGGCTCCATCGGATGCGGGCATAGCCGGCCAATAGCCCGGCGAAGGTCATGGCGTCCATGACCAGGAAAGTCCACATACCGATCTTGCCATTGGAGACGCCCAGCGATTCCTCGCCGACGCCGGGACCTTCCATATGGGAGGCTTCTTGAGATGCCATAACAACGACCTCTTAGACAGAGTGCTTCAACAGGACAATAACGGAGAATAGGGGCTCAGTGTTGGTCGTGGCCAGCCTGATCTTGATGTTGATCGGGATAGCTGACCCATCGCTCACTGTGCTCGTCGTCGAACTCCTGGTGATGACGAACGATGGGGGTCCACTCGGGCGGCTCGTGGAAGTTGTGGTGGTTCGGCGGCGAGGCGATGAACCACTCGAAGTGGATGCCGTCGCCGTACCAGTGATTGTCGTCGGCGTCTTCACCGTTCTTGAAGCTGGCGATCATATTGTAGATGAAGATGAACTGCGCCAGGAAGAGGACAAAGGAGCCATAACTGGAGATCGCGTTGGCGAGCTCGAACTGAGGGTCGTAGTCGTAATAACGACGGGGCATTCCGACGACGCCAAGCCAGTGCTGAACGAAGAAGGTGACGTTGATAAAGATCGCTGTCAGCCAGAAGTGAATCTTACCGAGTGTCTCGTTGTACATCTTACCGGTCATCTTGGGGTACCAATAATAGATACCTGCGAAGATGGTCATCATCGACCCGGCGACGAGCACGTAGTGAATGTGGGCGACGACGTAGTAGGTGTCGTGGAGCTGGATGTCGACGGACACGGAGGCGAGGACGACGCCCGAGAGTCCACCGATGGTGAACATGGCGATAAAGCCCAGAGCGTAGAGCATCGGCGTGTCGAATTTGATACTGCCGCCCCAGATGGTGGCCAGCCAGCTAAATATCTTGATGCCTGTGGGCACGGCGATGAGCATGGTCAAAAACATGAAGCCAACGCGAACCTCCAGGGCGATCCCGGTGGTGAACATGTGGTGAGCCCAGACCAGGAAGCCGAGGACGGCAATCGCAATCACGGACCAGACCATGAGGGCGTAGCCGAAGATATGTTTGCGGCTAAAGGTTTGCACCACGGAGCTGATCAGCCCGAAGCCGGGCAAAATCATGATATAGACGGCGGGGTGCGAGTAGAACCAGAATAAGTGCTGGTAGAGTATTGGGTCTCCACCGCCGGCGGGGTTAAAGAAGTGAAAGACACCGGGGAACATGCGCTCGAAGGTGAGCATCAACAGGGCGCTGGTGAGCACGGGGGTGGCGGCCAAGATCAGGAAGCTGGTGACCACCAACGTCCAGGTGAACAGGGGCAATTGAAACATCTTCATGCCCTTGCAGCGCATATTGAAGACGGTGGCCAAAAAGTTGATGGCGGCCATGGTGGAGCTGACCCCGACGAGGACGAGTCCCAGAACCCAGAAGTCGGCCCCGAGCATCCCGCTGTAGACGTTATTGGAGAGCGGCGGGTAAGCCGTCCACCCAAATTCGGGGAGGCTGTTGATGAAGAAGCCGAAGAAGGTCACGAAGGCCGACGGCGGCAAGATCCAGAAGGCGGCCAGGTTGAGCTTGGGAAAGGCCATGTCGGGGGCCCCGATCTGAATGGGGACCACGAAGTTAGCCACCCCCGTAAAGGCGGGGATGATAAAGAAGAAGATCATCGCCGTGGCGTGCATCCCGGGCAACGCATTATAGGTGGAGGGGTTCTCAAAAAGAACCGTTCCATGCTGCATCAACTCGATGCGAATCCCCATGGAGAGGATACCGCCAAAGAGCCCCATGATGGCGGCAAAAATGAGGTACATCACGCCAATGCGTTTGGCGTCCGTGGAGCAGAGCCACTCTTTGATGTAGACCCATTTATTAGTCTTCGCCTCTTCGGTCAGAGGTGAGAGATAGCCTTTTAATTTTTGTTCGCTCATGGTCCGATGCCTCGCGGATGCGGTCTCAAATGACCGACGCTCCAGGTTGATGACTTGTGGGTGGGCCCAAGGCCCCGGAGGGCCGGCCCAGGGGTGCTAAAAAGGACTCAGGGGTTGCGAATATCCATGATGTCGAAGGGTTGCACTTCCATGGCTTCGTTGCCGAAGGACAGACGGATATAAGTCAAAAGGGCAGACAGCTCGAGGTCGCTCATATTGCGGGCCAGCGGTCGTTTTTGACCGGGCCATTCGTCGCTATCGCGACCCTCGATGAGGAGATTGGCCAGGGGTTCGATATCTTCATCGACGACCATATCGTTGCCAGCAAGGTCGGGAATATAGTCGGGACCGACGCCATCGGAGCCGTGGCAGCCTGCGCAGCTCTGGTAGAGGCGTCCGCCGAGGGTCATGAGGTCGTCGCGGTCGACGGGGTCGACGGCGGCGGCGGGGAAGGGCGACATGCCTGCTTCCTCGCGATAGGCGGCGATGTCTTCGGGCTCGACGCTGCCTCCGTCATTGCCCCAGCTCAGGCGCTCGTGATTGATGACCTCGGCGACTTCGTCGTCATTGAGGATTCCACCAAAGGCGGTCATGGCGCCGCGGCCCTGGAGTACAATTTCAATGTGTTCCAGGCGTGCGTCATCGGAATCGGTGTTCACGATGTCGGAGCCCACGAGGGTGGGGTTGTCAGCGACCCCGGTTCCGTCGTCGCCGTGACAGGTGGCGCATTGGGTGTCGTAGACCTGTTGGCCGTCGGCGTCTTCCACGGTTTCGAATTGGTCGTTGACCCAGCGCTCGAAGCTCGAGGGGGTCATGACGACGGCGCGGAAGTACATATTCCAGTGATCCATGCCGCACATTTCGGCGCAAACGCCCTGATATTCGATGGCGCTGTAGTCGGCGTAAGGAGATACTTCTTCAACTTGACGGGATTGGCCGAGGTAATCGACCCGCTGCTCAACGCCGGTGACGGTACGAGTGGTGGCGCCGCGATCGGAGTGGAAGCGTCCACTTCTGGTCTGGGGTAAGTTGTCCTCGTTGCGACCCACCGTGGCGTGGTCGTCGGGACGAACCTGAGCGACGGGGCCGTCGGCGCGGAACCACCAGTGGTTATAGCGACCGGGGACGGCGTCGATCTTGATGCCCAGGGCGGGCACGAAGATGGCGTGGATGACGTCGCGTGAGGTGACCTGAAGTTTGACGTTTTTGTGAGCCGGCACGACCAGATCGGGGTGGATGAGCGTGCCTCGGTCGTCGTCGAAGTCGTAGGTAAAGTCCCAGTCCCACTGAGAGGCTTCGGCGACGACGGTGAGGTCGACCTGTTCGGGAGCGCTCTCGGTGGAGAACATGACGTTGATCGTGGCCACACCGATCCAGATCTGGATGGCGAGGGCGGCCATCGTCCAGCCGAACTCCAGGCGCAGATCGCCGTGGTTTTGTACGGGCTGTTCGCCATCGGAGCGCCGACGGAATTTGATGATCGCAAAGAGGAGCGCCCCTTCCACAATGATCAGGATCGCCAGACAGATCTTGGCGATCAGGTTATAGAGCCCGGTCATCTCACGGCCGCCCTCGGAGTAGAGGGCGACGAACTCACCGCTGCCGGGAATGGCGAAGGCGGTGACGGGGATGAGGAAGGCGATCACGAGGGCCATCAGTCCCAGGACCGTCGTGCCCCGTCCCCTCAATGAGGAGCGAAGGCGAGAGGGCGAGGACGCGGCGCGCCACTTGGACAACAACTGGCTCATGGCGGAGTTCTTGGTGTGAAGGTGAGAGCTCATCGGTGGTGTCTCGGCGTCGGTACAGGCCGTTCCATACGGGAATTTATGGCCTTGAAACAAAAGATGCACAATAGAGGGCTAGAGGCCACTAACTGCGACGAAATGCCGCGTCAAGCGTGATCTAGCTCATGGAACAAATCCAGGGTTCAGCCTACGGTTGAGATGGTGGGCAGGGCCGCCATCGAAAACACAAAAACGGTTCGGCAGGGCGGAGGCGCTCAGGCCACAATGGGCGAGGCGCCGCCACCAGTTCTTAGTCGCTATCTTGGAGGTGGTCGTTGAGCGCCTCCAGGTCCTCTTCGTTGATATCATCAAAGTCGAGGTCCAGTTCCTGTCGCCAGGATTCGAGTTCGTCGGTGGACGGCGATTGCTCTTCAAACCACCGGTTCAGGACCTCACGGGACTCTGAGTCGGCGGTGCTGCGAAGCTCGAGGTCGTCGACGGAATAGATGATATCGTCGTCGGCGCCGGCCGGACGGACGCGGTCGTGCCCCATGCCCTCAAAGGTGCTGATATAGAATTGGAGCGCTTGCCAATCGGACTCCAAGAAGGTGGCGACGTTGGGACCATCGGGCAGCGGAGCGTGGGGTCCGGCGATCACGCGCTGGGCCACGTCTTCGTAGGTGCCGCCGACGGCAGCGGGGACGAGGGGAGCGGGCTCGATGTGAAGGAAGGGCGGAAATTTGCCGTAGGGGCCGTGGGCGGCCTCGGGATTTCCGTCGGCACCGTGGCAACTCGCGCAGCTCTGGCCGAAGAGTTCGGCGCCGCGGTCGATGTCCGCATCCTGGTGAACCAGGGGATCGCCATAGTCGTGATAGCGCAGGTACCGGCGCTCATCCTCTTCGGCGGCCACAAATTGAAGCGCTCGCTCAAGCGGAATGGCGTCTGGACGGGGCGGAGCACTCAGCGAGCGGCAGACATCGTCAAGCTGGTCGTCGGTGAGATCGTCGTGGTTTTCCTCGGGGATAAACTCGTCGAGCATATAGTGGACCAGCGCCCAGAGTTCTTCTTCCGGCAGATGGCTATAAGAAGCCATTCCCGTTCCCTGAATACCCTCGTCGAGCGTGGTGTAGAGGGCGAGAGGGCTTGTGCCATTGGTCCAATTCTCGGGGTCGTCTGTGAAGTTTCGGGCCGGTGGGTCCGTGGCCTGGCCACCGGGGACTTCAGCGAGTCCATCGGCACCGTGACAGGCCACGCATTGAGTGGCGTAGATGTCTGCGCCCAGGGCGAGCTGCTCGTCGTCTTCTGGTGTGGTGAGGTCGGCGATATTCTCTCGGATTGCGGGATCGCAGACCCCTTCGATGGCCTCGATTCGGACGCGCTCGATGACCTCGGAGGGATCGGGATTGGGGTCATCGATCAAGTCGTGGACATAGTGGGAGACGGCCCATCGGTCTTGATAGCGAAGACCGTCGTAGACCGGGTGGTCGGCGTCCTCGATGCCGTGGCTGATGACGCTATAGATGGAGAAGAGCCCCGATCGCTCCACATCTTCGCCGACGAAGCCGACGGCGCCCATGCGCTCGCCGATATCGGCCCCTCCCTGGCCCTGCTCACCGTGGCAGTCGGCGCATTGCATCTCGAAGACCTGCTCGCCGCGATCCAGTTGCTGAGGCGTGCCGACCGTCAGACGTTCCAGGGTCTGACTCCCGATGGCCTGTCCATAGACGGTGGGAACGAGGGCGAAGAGGCCGCCCGAGATAAGGGCGATTTTGAGTCCAGTTTTGACCGTTGCTTTTTTCATGTCGTCACTGCGTTTGGGCAAAAAGAGAGACCGAGGTCGATAAGGGGGCCAGGCCATTATTCAATCAATGGGTCGAGTCCGTCTCTTCAGGCTTGCCATTGGGATAAATCAAGTGGTCATGAGAGTGAGGGAGCGCTTCGTGAAGAAGCGGATCCTTCAAGGGAACCAGGGAATGCTTGGCCAGGGACTTGAAGTAAACAATCATGAAGAGTCCGACAAAGCCTAGCGCCACTGGGATTTCAATCAGGGGGAGCATGGGGCCGACGTGGCTCGGGTCGGCACCGTACCAGTAGGGCATGACCCACAACCAGATTTCGTAGAGTTGCATCACCATGAGCAAGCAGCAGACGAAGACCAGGATATTCTTCTTGTTCTTTTTGTGCTCCTGAGGCAGGAGCAGCAAAAAGGGAATGATGAATTTGAAGATGGGGATGAGGAGCAACCACAAGCCCCAGCCCTCGGTCATCCGGTCGAGGTACCACTTGGCGGTCTCCGGGATATTGGCGTACCAGAGAAGCAGAAATTGGCTAAAGTGGATGTAGGCGTAGAAGACGGTGAAACCGAATACCAGTTGGCCCATGCGGTGGACCTGTTCGGTGCCCGCGCAGCCGCCAAAGAGCCCGCGGCTCAGAAGGTAGATAAGGGTCAAAGTCATCACGGCCAGGCCGGTCTGGAAGAGGCCAGCGAAGGCATAGACCGACCACATCATGGAGTACCAGTGGGGGTCGTAGGACATCGTCCAGTACCAGGAGGTAAAGGAGATGCCGATGACAAAGACGATGATGAACCCGGCGCTGATCCAGATGTTTTTTCGCATCAGGCCATAGTCGCCGTCTTCGTCTTGTTGGAGGCTAAACTTGCGCATCAACAAGTAAAAGGCGGCGATGGCGAGGGTGGCGCCGAGGGTAACGGCGACGAGGACACCAAATTGGAGGACCGGCTCTTTGGCGGCGACAATGGAGTCGTAGACCTCACTGTCGGGATTAAAGACCTCGGGGGCGAGGTCGATCCAACCGAAGAGATGTTCCGCTCCCAGCAGGGCGATCGCGCCCAACAAGATGGAGGGGACCAAAAAAGCACCCAGCGCCTCAGGGATACGGCGGATGCTGACGCTCCAGCCGGCCTTGGAGAGGTATTGGGTGGCGATGAAGAAGGGGCCACAG
>CAYQBU010000068.1:0-18101 GCA_964415785.1 uncultured Bradymonadales bacterium | reverse complement strand
AAAGAGATAGAGAGAGCGGTTGAGGCCCTCGGCGGCGGCGGGGACGGTCCAGTTGGCGCCGGGCTCCAGCTCGATGGTCCAGATGGCGACGTGGTGGTCCTGGTTATTGGCCCAGGACTTCGGGGGCGGCGTCGGCGGGGTCAGCCCGTCGAAGGCGCCGGCGATGACGGTGAGGGTGGTCTCGCGACCCTCGTCGTCGGTGAAGGTCTTTTTGGGGATCTCTTCGCTCCAGAACATGGCAAAATGGGGATCGACGAGCTTGTGCTGTTTGGGCAAGTTGAGCCAGATCTGAAAGAGCTCCGTTGGATTGGGCTTATTCTGATGGACCAGGGGAAACGCCTCGGAGTGGACGATGCCCTTGCCGGCGGTCATCCACTGGACATCGCCCTCGCCAAAGCGAGCGGTGGCACCCAGGGAGTCGCTGTGGTCGATGAACCCCTGTCGGGCAAGCGTGACGGTCTCGAAGCCGCGGTGGGGATGCTGGGGAAAGCCGGGGACCACGTCGCCGTGGTACATGCTCCAGCCATCTTTGCCCTCGAAGTCGTGGCCGATGCGTCGGCCCTTGAGCAGCGAGGGGTCGGGGCCCATCTGCTCGGTGCCCTCGGGATAGAGGTCGAGGTGATGGACGCAAAAGAGAAAGGGGTCGGAGGTCTGCCAGGGAAAGCCAAGCGGCGAGATGTCCAGGATAGGATTGGTCATGGAAACTTCCTTGGAAAAGGAGGAACAACTCAAAGTCGCGCTAAACCTTGACGTGGAGGGCCAAGAGTCAAGGAGTAGGAACGAGTGGAGGGCGAAAACGCGACAAAGCCGACGGCCTGTGCCGTCGGCTTTGTCTCAGACAGTGCTCATCAGAGCTTAGCTTCAGCTCTCTTCGTCGTATTTGACGGTGCAGCCATAGGGCTCGGCTTCGGTGGGCGAGACCTCTTCGCCCTCGGCCATGGCGTGGAGGGCGTCGTAGACGTAGCGCTGACGGTCCTCGAGTTCTTCGCGACCGCGGACATCGTCATCGATGCCTCCCATATATTCGAGGATGCCCTCGTCGTTGATCACGAACATGTGCGGCGTGGTGCGGGCGTTATAGAGTCGACCCACGTCGCCGTCGGGGTCCTGGAGGACGGGGTAGTCGTGGTCGCGGTCGTCGGCGGTTTCCGCTTTCCACTCCAGGGTGTCTTCCGGGGTGTTGTCGAAGGTGGTGTCGATGGCGAGCCAGACGAAGTCGTCGCCGCCGAATTCGTCGATGATGGTGTCGAAGGTGCCCTCTTCGTAGTGGCGCACGACGTAGGGGCAGGGGATATTGAACCACTCGAGGACGACGGTCTTGCCCTGGTAGTCGCTGAGGGTGTGGCTTTCGCCCTCTTCGTCGACGAGGGTGAAGTCGGGGGCGAGCTCGCCGATGACGGGCTCATCGGGGGCTTCAGCGGTTTCCTCGTCGTCCTCGTCGTCCTCCTCGTCGTCGGTGTCGGCGTCGTCTTCGATGTCCAGCTCGTCGGTGATGTCTTCGACGTCCACTTCGTCGTCCTCGTCGCAGCCCGTGAGGGCGACGCCAGAGGCGATAAATAAGAGACAGAGGGGCCAGATAAGTGATCGTTTCATAAGGGGCTCCAGAAAGAAGAATGAATGATGGGTCAGGATGTACCGAAAAGGGCAAAAATTCAAGGCGCCACGCGGCCCACGGGAGGTTATGGGGCGGCCTCTTCAAAGCCGGAGATCATCATGCTGCGGGTAAGGACCTCGGGGAGCACCCGGGGATTGTCGGGGTCGTCGGGGGAGTACAGGAGGTACATGGGGACACCGCCCTTGCCGTGGTCGGCGAGTTTGGCGCGGATGACGTCGTCTCGGCGGGTCCAATCGGCCTTGAAGGTGGCGACGTCGTGGTCCAGGGCGGCGTCGACGACCTCGGATTGAGAGAGGATATTATTTTCGTTGACCTTGCAGGTGATGCACCAGTCGGCGGTGAAGTTTACGAACACAGGGCGCCCCTGCTCGAGCTGTTGCTGGACGTCGTCGTCGCTCCAGGACTTCCAGGCCAGATCGCCGGCCTGCGGTTCGGCGGCGGGGCCACCTTCGACCGGCTCAAAGCCGAGGGTCAGGACGGCGGCGGCAGCGATGATGAGGAGGGCGGAGGCGATGCCGATCCAGCGGGTGGCCCCGGATTTGAATTGGACGAGGCCAAAGATCCAGGTGGCCAGGGCGCAGCAAAAGAGGAAGATGAGCAGGTTGATGACGCCGGCGACGCCGGCCATCTGACCGATGATCCAGAGCAGCCAGATGGCGGTTCCCAAAAGCGCAAAGCCCAGGACGTGTTTAAAGTGGCCCATCCAGGGACCCGGCTTGGGAAGAAAACGAGCGGCGCCGGGGATGAGGGTGAGGAGAACGAAGGGGGCGGCGAGGCCCAGTCCCAGGACCACGAAGGTCAGGGCGATGACCCAGGGAGGGCTGGCGAGGGCGAAGCCCACGGCGGTGCCCAGAAACGGGGCCGAGCAGGGGGTGGCGAGGACGACGGCCAGAACCCCTTCGCCAAAGCTTCGGCGATGGCCAGGAGGGGCCTGAGCAACGTCCTGAAGGCGACCGGGATTGAGGGTGACCTGGAAGACGCCGAAGAGATTGAGCGCAAAGACAACGAGCACAGCGCCGACGGCGGCGATAAAGCCGGGCTCCTGGAATTGGAAGCCCCAGCCCACCTGGGTGCCCAGGGTCTGGAGGCCAATGACAGCGGTGGCCAGGAGCATCATGGAGGCCACAATACCGGCGGTATAGGTGGCGCTGTGGGTGTAGATATTGTGGCGCTCTTCGTGGGCCAGGTTGACGAAGGCAAAGACCTTGACGGCGAGGACGGGGAAGACGCAGGGCATGAGGTTGAGGAGAGCCCCGCCGAGGAAGGCCAGAAGGAGGACGTAGAGAAGGGAGAGGTCGCTGTCGACGGGGGCGTCTGCGGCGTCGTCGGGCTCTTCGTCGGCGTCAGAGATCTCCATGGCGCCGCGGACCAGGGCCTGGGCCTTTTCGGAGTCCACGCGGGGCAGGAGTTCCTCAAACGAGGTGGGCAGCCGGTGGCCGTCGCGGTCGCGGAGGCGGAGGACGCCCGTGAATTGGCCGTCGCCGTCGGGTTGGTCGCGGGTGGCGCGGCCGTCGAGTTCGATAAACCAGCCCGAGTGGGCGTCGGGGTGGGGGCTGACGCGAGCGGCGGAGAGCTCGATGGTGCTGATGGAGTCGTAGACCAGCGCGTCGGCGGCGCTATCCGGGGAATTGCCGAGCTCCAGGCAGTCGTCGTGGGGCTCCTGGCAGGCGATTGCGTCGATCTCGACTCGAAAATTGTCCGGGCTCTCGATGGGGGCGTGGGAGTAGCTGACGGTGATGTCCAGGCCCCGCTCATCGGCAGATTTTGGCAGCGCTTCGATGGCCTCCTCAAACCACGCCCGGGAGCCATCGGTAGGCTCCTGGGTGGAGTCAGCCACGGGGAGCTCGCGGCTGAGTTGGGCATCGCCGGGGATGCAGTCGACCTCGCAGATCAGGTAGTCGACGTCGGCGTAAAGGGAGACGACGTCGGAGGCGTCTTCGCCGATGGTGACCTCGCTAAAGAGGAGGACGGCGTCGCTATAACCAAAGGTGATGATGGAGCCGCCGGCCTCGTGATAGATGGTGGGCTCGGGCCAAAACGTGTCAGATACGGTGCCGGAGTCCGTATCGACGTTTAGTTCCGTGGACATGCCGCCCTGGCCGGCGCTTCGCCAGTAAATATGCCAGCCCGGATCCATCTCGAAGAGGATGCCCACCTCCACGGTGTCGCCGGGGGCGACGGCGTCGGCGTTGACGACCATGCGCTTGGTGGCCCGGGGCTCATCGCCATCGTAGGCGTCCTGATCGAAGGCGCTATCCGGCACGTCCGGAAAGTCCAGAGTCGCGCCCTGAGCAAGCGCCGGGCCAATGGCGAGGACGGCGAAAAAAACAAGGGAGGTCAGGAATCGAAGGGGGGTAGCCATGGTGGGAAGGTGCCTTCAAGCAAAGAAGTCAAAGCGCCAGACATTTACGATGGGGAGAGCCGACGATCGGGGCAACGATCACCGATTTGACGAACCGGCATTCAGTGCACATAATTCCGTGCAGCTAAAAATATATGGTCGCCACTGTGTCAAACGTCAATATCGAGGACTCCGGATGCGTATCAGAGCCCTAGTGAGTGTCTTATTGGCTGGATGTTTTGCGATGAGCGGCTGCGCGGCCGACGATCCGGCGCCGCTGTCAGGCGATGACGAGGACGGCGGCGGCAGCTGGGAAGCGGAAGCCCAAGACGATGAGTCAGAGCCTCCGGCGAGAGTCGATTATCGGCGAGATGGCACGGTGGAAGTGGGCGACCAGCGATTTGACTCGGTAGAGGATTTTCACACATCAGAGGCATTTATCGAGGGCGGTCACCGCTGCGCGACGCAGCACGCGATATCGGCGGAGCAATTGATCGTCGAGGGAGATCAGGCCGACTGCGCCTTCAACTCCACCTCCATCGACCCGGTCTATAACCCGGATACGGTATATCGGATTCCCGTGGTCTTCCACGTGATCAAGCGTAGCAACGGAGAGGGCAACCTCTCGGAGAGCCAGATCGAGAGCCAGGTGGAAGTGCTCAATGAGGACTTCCGCGCCATGAGTGGCTCGGCCGGAGAGGAGGGCAACGACGCCCGCATCGAGTTTGAGCTGGCCGATGTGGATCCCGACGGCAATCCAACCAGCGGGATCAACTACCACACCAACGACCAATGGTTTTCTGATCCGGGGCCAGGTCAGCAAAATTCGATGAAGCAAAATCTTGCATGGGATCCCGATAATTACCTCAATATCTACACCAACGACAGCGCGGGAGCGCTGGGCTACGCGACCTTCCCTCAGCAGTCGGCGGGCAGCCAGGAAGACGGCGTCGTGCTGTTGTGGAATTCGGTGGGCAAAAACGCGCCGGGAGGCGGAGCCTACGACCAGGGTCGAACGGCGACCCACGAGGTGGGTCACTACCTTGGGCTCTTTCACACCTTCCAGGATGGATGCCAGGATGCCTCCAACCCCTACAGCACGGGCGATCGCATCGCCGATACGGCGTCGCATACGAACCCCGACAATTCTTGCCAGGCTCGAAATAGCTCCTGTGGAACGGGGGTGACGCCGATTCATAACTATATGAATTACTCCCCCGACTCGTGCATGCACGAGTTTACGGAGGAGCAGATCAACCGCATGCGTTGCTCGCTGGTCAACTTCCGGGAGTCCTTGATCGTCTTGGACGACGATGATGCGGGAGAGACGGATCCCGACCCGCAGCCAGACCCCGATCCGGAACCGGAAGCGCCGGAGGCTGATTTTGAGGCCGACACGGATGCGTTGACCGTTGAGTTTGAAGACCTGAGCAGCAGCGGAAGCTCGTCGGTGGTGGATTGGGAGTGGGATTTCGGAGACGGCCAGAGCTCGACGCAGGCGTCGCCAACCCACACCTACGACGAGAGTGGGACCTACTCGGTGACCCTGGAGGTGACCAACGACGAGGGCTTGAGCGACGCGACGGCGAGCAATGTGACGGTGGAACCGCCGAGTTCGGAAGGCGGCGAGTTGGCAGCCGGTGCTGAGGAGAGCGAGCTAAGCGGTGGCTCCGGCGATGAGATCCACTTCTATATCGATGTGCCGGAGAATACGGAATGGTTGGACGTGGAGATGTTTGGCGGCACCGGTGACGCCGACCTCTATGTGCGCGCCGGCCAGGCGCCGACGGAGAGCGACTGGGATTGCCGCCCCTACGAGGCAGGTAACGACGAGGAGTGCACCTTCGATGAGCCCGAAGAGGGTCGGTGGTACGTGATGGTTCGCGGCTTTCAGGCATTCTCCGGGGTGTCGCTGGTCGCCGATTTCGAGGTCGGTGACGACTCCGACCAGTCGACACCACCTGGGGGCGACCCTGGCGATGATGATCCGGTCGACGATGACGATGGCGACGCGGGAAGCGACGATGGAGAGGACGGCCAGGCGCTGGTGCCGGGCCAGGTAGAGAGCGATCTGAGCGCCGACTCCGGCGACGAGATCCACTTCTATATCGACGTTCCCACGGGCGCCGATGCGCTGGACGTGGAGATGTTCGGCGGCAGCGGTGACGCCGATCTCTACGTGCGCTTCGGCGAAGCGCCGACGGAGAGCAATTGGGATTGCCGGCCCTACGTGGCGGGCAATGACGAAGAGTGCTCCTTCGACGATCCCGAGGAGGGTCGGTGGTACGTGATGGTGAGGGGCTTCCAGACCTTTGCCGACGTGTCGCTGGTCGCCGATATTGAAGGCGGTGACTCCGGCGACGACGATGACGGCGGGCAAACCGATGATGGTCCGACGACGATGACCGAATCGGGCCTGAGTGCGCCCACCGATGAAGAGTTGCACTACCAGGTGGAGTTGCCGTCGGGCGTGGGTGAGGCCACCTTTGAGATCACGGGAGGCACCGGCGATGCCGACATCTATGTGCGCCACGGCGCCCAGCCCACAACCTCGACCTACGACTACCGGCCCTTCTTGGTGGGCAATGAAGAGACGGTAGAGGTCGATAACCCCGATGCGGGCACCTGGTATATCATGGTCCGAGCCTACGAGGCCTTTGACGGCGTCACGCTCAATGTGAGCTATGAATAGCCCGGGATAACCATTATTCTGTAAACTCGGTCCAGGGGTAGAGGGACTCCAGGAGGCGTCGATGGAAGGCGAAGAGATTCGAAAAATCTTCGATAGGCGACTCCCGGGGGTCCCTCTCTTTATTTGCCCCAGGCGGCCCCGTGCAACCCGAGGGCTGTGGCTTAATCTTCCGCTTCGACCCGACGGCATCGATGAAGTACTTCGATTGCTCGCAGATCTCGAGGAGAAGGGCGGCGGCGTGGACGCCGTGGTGTTTGGCGGGCTGGGCCAATCGATGGAGGACCTCGAGACCTGGTCAAAATGGCTGGCCCGGTGGGTCAATCGGGGGGATCCAGAGCTGGTCGTAGAGACCAAAGGGTTGACTTGTGAGGCTCGACGTCGATTGATCAATGAGACGATTCGGCATGCGGTCCTGGAGCGGCGCCGCGATCCGATGGGACGAATCTGGAAGCGCTGCCAATCTTGGTTGAAATGGAGATGATGATGAAATTGGAGATCATTAAGAGCGACGTGGGCGATAATTTTTTCTGTCTGGTGGTCGATGAGTCGGGCCAGGCGGTGGTCTTTGATCCCATCGATGGGGAGAAGGCCGTGGAGCGGGCCCGGCGATTGGACGTGGAGATCAGCCACCTGGTGTGCACCCATTTTCATCCCGATCACGTCGGGGGAAACCCGACGGTATTGGAGGCGTTTCCAGAGGCCGTGGTGGTGGCCAGCGAGATCGATCGGGAGCGCATCGACGCCCAATTTGTGCCCAAGGGAAAGCGAGGGGTTGACGAGACGCTCAGCGATGGCGACCGGCTGGAGGTGGGGGAGCTGAGCTTTGAGGTATTGGCGACGCCGGGCCACACGCCGGGCCATATTAGCCTGCATATGGGGCACCACCTGTTTAGCGGGGATACGATATTTGTGGGAGGAGCCGGCAATTGCCGCTTCGGTGGCGATCCGGGGGTGCTCTTTGAGACCTTTCGCGACGTGCTCCGAGAGCTTCCGCCGGAGACCGTCTTTTACCCGGGCCACGACTACGCGGTGCGCAACGCGGAGTTCCTATTGAGCTTGGAGCCGGAACAAGAAGAAGCCAAGAGCGTGTTAGAGGAGGCGAGAGAGGCAGCGGCCGATGGGCGTTTGATGAGGACAACCCTGGGGCGTGAACGGGCCTATAATGCCTTCTTGCGTTATGACGACCCGGCGCTTAAAGAGCGGTTGGAAGAGGCGCATGGAGACCTCCTCGACGAGGAGCGGAGCCGCGCCAAGAGCGAGGACGAAGCGGTTTTTCGATGCGTGAGAAGTTTGCGCAACGAGTGGTGATCCCGAGCAGGGTGCAGTGATGATCAGAGCGTCGCAGATGTCGGTGGTATTATTGGGGCTGGTGGCCATGGTGGTGGCGGCCGTGGCCTGGTCGCCCTGGACGTTTTATAGCGACGCCGACATGGCGGCGGCCATCGAGGATCTCGACGGGCAGTGGGTGGATCGGCCGGCGCCGGAGTTCGAATTGCAGGACCGCCAGGGCCAGGTCCATCGGATGTCCGACTTTGAAGGGCAGGTGGTATTCTTGAATTTCTGGGCCACCTTCTGCGAGCCCTGTCGGGCGGAGATGCCCTCCATGGAGAGGTTAGTGCGCCGCTATCAGGACCAGGGAATGGTGATGGTGGCGGTGAGCCAGGACGAGGGATGGCCGGAGATCGACCAGTTCATGAACGCCTTTTTGCCGGGACAGCGAAGCGCGATGACCGTATTGCTCGACGAGAATGAGCAGACAGCCCATCGATTTGGCACCGAGTTGTTGCCGGAGACCTATATCATCGATCGAGACGGTCAGGTGGTGGCCAGGTTTCTGGGGGACTACGATTGGACAAGGGCGGAGGTCAATCAGATCATCGAGGGGTTGTTGTGAGGACGATCCCAGCAGGGCGATGGGCGGTGGGGGTGGTGAGCGTGGCGATGATGATGGCGATGGCGTCCACGGGATGGAGCTCCACCCTGGTTGAAGGCAGCGAGGAGTTGTCTCAGCTCTGTGCCTTTGGAGCGCCTCGGCCGATGGGCGTCGACGACCGGCGCCAGGTGCACGCCTATCACGAGCAGCGGCGGCTGATGGTGCACGGGCTCTACGAGACGCCGCTGGGCCAGATCGACGAGGAGGCGTTGAGCTATGATCGGGTCAGTGGGGTGTTGAGCATGAGCACCTTTCGGGAGTATCGGCCGGACCCGGATGGGCCGGCACTGACGTTCAGAAACCCGAGCCTGGTGCGCTTTGAGATCGACGATGAGGAGAGGGCCCAGGACATTCTGACCCAGTTGAGCCTGGGAACCTTGGAGTTGCGCGTGGGCTATCAATTGGCGGCGCGCTACGATTATGAGGCCGATTTTTGCGTGCGTGAAGGCGAGGGAGAGGAGCACCTGGAGGTCGATCTGCTCTACGTGCGGCTGACCGAGCGGGGGGCGTCGAGCAACGAGGAGTCCATCGAGACCTACCAGAGCCGAATCGGGTATCGGCAGCGCCTGCGCCAGACGATGAATATGGTGGACGGGGCGAGGCCGACGCTTCCGGAGGTGCAGATCAGCAATATCCAGTGGCGACGCGAGGGCCAGGAGTGGTCTGATGGTCCCGGAGATGACACGGACCGGGAGCTGTTGGAGTCGATCAACGACGAGCTCAAGCCGCGGATCGAGCGGGTGCTCTATCCCTGCTATGTGCAGGTTTTGTCCGAGAATCCATCGCTGCAGGGCGCCATCGTCATCGAGGTGCCCACGCGGGGACCGACAGCGAGGCCGCAGGTGTTGATGGATACGATGGCTCACCCCGTGATCCGGCGCTGCGTCGGTGACCGGGTGGAGGAGATGGATTTTCCGGCTTATCGCGAAGAGTGGGAAGAGGTCATCGAGGGGCTGGAAGCGATGAAGTGGACCATCCTCTTGCGCCGTCGCTAGGCAAAGAGACATACGTAACAGGGGGCAAATTTTGCGAGGTCGAGCATCTGTGTTAGGGATGGGAGAGTATGGGTCAGTGAGATAATCAACCGATTTAGTGAGCCACGATGGGCGGTCGAATCAAAGGAGTTATTGAGGCCATGGGCCGATGGGGAATCGGCGTGGTCGAGGAGTTGGGTCGGCTCATCAAGATGCTGATATTGACGGTGGTGTGGACCTTTCGCCCGCCGTTCCGAATCAAAAATGTGTTGGCCCAGATGGAGTCCGTGGGGGTGGGGAGCTTGCCCATCGTGTTGCTGACCGGGGTATTTGCGGGATTGGTCCTGGCGTTTCAATCGGATATCGCCTTCCGGCTATTCAACGCCGAGACGCTGGTGGGGGCGACGGTGGCGGTAAGCCTTTTGCGGGAGCTGGGGCCGGTGTTTACGGGCCTGATGGTGGCTGGGCGAACGGGAAGCTCCATGACCACCGAGCTGGGGACGATGCGGGTCACAGAGCAGATCGATGCGATGGCCGTGATGGCGGTCAACCCCGTGCAGTATCTGGTGATGCCACGGGTGTTGGCGACGATATTGATGTTGCCGATTTTGAACTTGCTCTTTAATTTCGTGGGCATAGGGGCAGCCTATAGTCTGTCGGTGTTCTATCTGGGGACGGACCCCGGGATCTTTGTGCACCACATCACGCGGTTTGTGACGACCCAGGACTTTATCTACACCACAATCAAAGCGGGGCTCTTCGGGCTGATCGTGGGGCTTGTCGGATGTTATAAAGGGTTTTACGCCTCGGGCGGGGCCAAAGGCGTGGGAGAAGCGACGACATCGTCGGTGGTTTTGAGTAGTGTGTTGATCTTACTCTCGGACTACTGGATGACGACGATGATGTGGTCGATATGAGCAGAATCATCTCAGTGCAGAATTATCTCAGCAGGGTTTGGCCATGACACTCGATGATTTTTTCACTCCCCTGAAAGTGGGGATCCTGGTGTTGGCGGGTATTGTGGCCGGGGTGTCGATGATGGCGGTCTTTAGCGGCGATTTTCGAAGCTCCGCCGATGACGACAAGATCTATTATGCCTATCTGGATAACGTGACGGGATTGGCGGTGCGCTCCCGGGTGAGCACGGCGGGCATCCCCGTGGGCTCGGTGGAGAAGATCGAGTTGGTCGGTGATCGGGCACGGATCAAGTTGTCGATTCGCGGCGATATAGATCTCTATGAAGGGGTGGAACGAGACGGACGGCAGCACGTCAACGGTGCGCTGGTGGCCAAGCGCCAGGCGACTTTGATCGGCGACTTCTATATCAAGCTGACCCCCGGTCAGGAGGGTCGTGTCCTGGAGAGCGGGGAGACGATTCACAACGTCTCGGAGGCGCTGGGACCGGAAGATCTCTTCGAGCAATTTCAGGAGATCGCCGCCGATATCCAGCAGATCACCAACGCCCTGGCCAATGTGCTCGGCGGCGAGGAAGCGCAAGACCTGCTGATGCAGATGATGCGAGATATGCAGTCGATGTTGGCGATGATGAACGAGTTTGTGGAGGTCAACTCGGCGCAAATCGAGGGGTTGGTGGCAGAGGCTTCCCAGATCACCCGAGAGGTGGGTCAGTTGACAGATGTGAGCTCGGCTTCGATGCAGCGCATATTGTCGGACGCCGAGGCCATCGTCTCCGACGTTCGCTATATCGTCGGGGAGTCGGGAGGCGAGATGCAGGCGGGGCTGGGAACGATGCAGGGCACGCTGACGAGGGTGGAGCGGACCCTGGATTCGCTCAATTATAGCCTGCAGAACGTGGAAGACATCACGGAGAAGGTCAACGAGGGCGAGGGGACGGTGGGGCAGTTGATCAACAACCCCAATATTGCCTACTCCACGGAGCAGATTTTGAGCGACGGCGCGGGGTTTTTGGACCAGCTATTGTCGATGCGGCTGATGCTGGACCTGCGCTCCGAATATCACCTGAACAGCGATCAGATGAAGACGGTCTTCGGGGTGAGCCTCAATCCCTCGGAGGACAAGTACTACAAGGTGGAATTTATCGACGATTTCAGGGGTTCTACGTCGGTGCAGACGGAGCGGATCGAGACGACGGATGCGTCGGCCGAAGATCCGGTCTACCAGGAGACGCGAACGACGACGACCGACGAGTTTAAGTTCAGCCTGATGCTCGGGCGTTCGATGGCGCTCAACGAAAGGCTGCGCGTCGGCGGGCGAGCGGGCATCATCGAGTCCTCGGGCGGATTGGGCGCCGAAGTAGGCCTCTTCGAGGACCAGCCCCTGCAGGTCAACGCCGATCTCTTTGATTTTGGAGCGGCGGAGAACCCCCGTTTGAGGACGATGGGTCAGTTGGAGATGCTTCGCTATGGCTACCTGAGCGGTGGCATCGACGACCTCTTTAACCCGTCGAGGCGCGACTTCTTCCTGGGAGCTGGCGTGCGATTTGACGACGACGACCTGCGAGCATTGATCACGGCGACGGGAGTACCCGACCTATGATGCATCGAGAGAGCAGCTTCATGATGGCCTGGATTTTGATGGGCATCGGTGTAGCTGGACTCTCGATGGTGATGTGGCCTGCGCAAGCCGAGGGGGAGACGACGGAGCGAGATGGCAAGATTTTGCATCGCTACTTCGACGCCGAGGACTGGCTGCGAAGCGATGGTGACGAGCAATCGAGACAGGGCGAGGGGAGCGAGGAAGAGGGCCTCGGCGGCGCGACAAGCGAGCCGATACCGAGCCGACGGCAGGCCGATGCGGGAGCAGGCATGTGGTTGTCGCCGGGGCAGCAGGAGTGGATCTGGACCCCCGACGGGCCCGTGGGGCCAGAGGCCATCGAGTCGCCCCATGGCTCCGTCCACGATGGGGGCATGGACACGCCCCTGGATAGCGCCACCGACGAGGTCGACGAGCTGAGCTATCAGTCCAGTTTTGAGCCCAGCGTGGTGCCCTTTAAGCGAGGGCGAGCGCAGCAAGAGATCCGCCGAAGAGCCGGTGGCCAGACGGTGGCGGCCCTGGACCAGGGCGAGCTTCGCCCCGTGGAGGTGGGCGGCGAGTTGGAGGCCGGAGAGGAGCGCTTCGTGGGCTCGTTCTTGATGCGCTTTGAGCCCGGCGTGCCCCAGCCGGTGGCCAGCGTGGCCCCCACTCAGCGGGTGCTGGGCCTGGAGACGGAGCCCAATATGGCGCTGGATGTGCGCCGCGACGACGCCGACAACTTCTATCTGGTGTCGGCCACCGACGAGGTGGTGCGGGTCAATATGGAGATCGCCGTGGAGCGCTTTTATTTCGACGGTGCTATCAACCCGACGGTGGAGTGGTCTCAGGTGGACACCATGGGGGTTAGCCTGGATGACGGAGCGTTGAGCCAGGAGGCCCAGGAGGTGCTGGAGGTCATCGGCATCGCCCGGGAAAGCCACCAGCCACAGGAGGCGCTGAGTCGGCTGGTGGAGTATCACCGAAGCTTTGCCTTCGAGGCGGCGCCCGACATCGAGGCGGGCGACGAGTATCGCCAGATTTCACTTCGCCAGGTGGGGGTCTGCCGGCATCGGGCGCTGACGTTTATGATCAGCGCTCGAGAGCTCGGTTTTGAGAGCCGCTATGTCTTCAACGAAGCCCACGCCTTTGTGGAGGTCAATTGGCCCGGCCAGGGGTGGCGTCGCATCGACCTCGGCGGGGCGGCGGACGCCCTCAATTACGGCGGGAGCGCCGGTGGGACGATTCACGATGGGCATGAGGACCAGGGCTTTCCGCGACCGGAGTCCTACGAGGAGGAGATGGCCGGCATGCGTGGCGACGCCGGGGCAGATCGGGAGGCGGAGCAATCAGAAGGGGAACTCAGCGAGGTCGACGAGATGCTCAGCGCTGAGGAGTTGCCGCCAGAGGTCAGCGACGAGGTGGAGTCGGAGATCGCCAGCGACGGGCAGGAGTCGGTGCGGGCGGCCGAGGTCACTCGCGCGGAGGGCGAGCTATTTCGGGGCCGAAAGATCTATGTGGCCGGCAATGTGGAGGCCGGAGAGGGTGGTCAGGAGGTCGCCGTATACCTGAGGCCGTCGGGGAGCAGCGACGCCTCGCAGCGCGTGAAGCTTGGGCGCACGGGGATCGAGGGCCCCGGGTTTGGCGATGAGTTTCGCATCCCCGCCGACCTGGGTTTAGGTCGATGGAGCCTGGAAGCGGAAGTTGTGGACTAGTGCCGGGTTCAACAGGGTGGAGAGCCCTCGGCGCGGGTCATGCGAAAGATATTTTTGGTGGGGTCCGGGTGGGCGTCGGCGCTGGGTTGACGGCGCAGGATGCGATGAGTGGAGTCGACGACGCTTTGTTCGGTATTCCACTGGATGGCCCCCTGAATGGTGTTGTCGTCGACGATGCGTCCTCGCCAGCGATCCCAGCTGCGCTGGATGACGTAGATCTCGCCGTCTATCGCTCCCCGGATCCAGATCGTATTGCCCGGGTTGCCATCGCCGTCCTGATCGAAGACCCGTGAGTCGTCGGCGTCGGAGGGCAGGTCGTCGTTCGACGGATCGTCGAGGTTAACGCCGACGGTCTGCCATTTTGGATGGATACGCAGCTCCCACTCGCCGTCGGATTCGACGAGCTCGGCGCGGCGCCGGACCTCGGGAAGACTCTCAGCGAAGGCGGCTGGAGCCACGGGACGGGCGCCGGGCAGATCGCTGACCAGGTCGAGCCGGCAGACGCGGGTGGTGAGGTCGATGTTGTTTCCATCCTGTTCAACGGTGGCGACGAGCTGCGCTCGGGTGGTGATATGGAAGTCCCGGACAATCGGGAAATCCGTCACCGCCGTGGTCTGATAGTCGATGGTCCAGGTGCCATTGAGGTCCACCGGGGCCTGGTCGACGGTGGAGGCGTTGGTGGACAGGGGAATGGCAGTCAGCAACGAGCAGAGCAGGAGGGCTGGGAGCAAAAAACGCATCAAGGTGGGAGGTCCTGTAGCAATTCGGTGGCGGCCTGGCGTCCCGATTGGAGGCAAAGGGGCACGCCCCCGCCGGGGTGAGCACTGCCGGAAGCGAGGTACATGCCGTCGATGCCGGGGGCGGAGTTCGCCGGGCGTTGAAAGGCGGAAAATTTGGAGTTGGAGGCGGCGCCGTAGAGGCTGCCCTGACTTCCGGGGAAGCGAGCGGCCAGGTCCTCCGGGCTCCGCCGCCAGATGACCTGGTCGGCCTCGTCGATGAGCTCCGATTGGCGAAGCCGGGCGAGCACCTTCTCCTCGTAGCGAATCCAGTCTATCGGTTTTGAGGACGCTGTACAGGGGGGAGCGTTGGCCATCAAAAAGAGGGGTTCGTGCTCTGTCCAGCCATCGGCGCGATGGGCCTTTTCCTTGGCGCAGAGGTAGACCGTGGGCTCTGTAGGAGGAATATGGCGATCGAAGAGGTCGCCAAACTCCTCGATATAGGGGCGGTCGGGAAAGAGGACTTCATGGGCGGCGCGGCGAGAGGCGGGGCGACGGCGAGCCTTGAGCACGGCATTCCACCCGGAGGTCGACCGGGGCGGGGCGTTGGAGAGCTTCCTGGGCGTGGAGTGGCTCCAGAGGTCGTCGACGAGATGGCGAACGTCGGCGTTGACGATGACGCGGTCGGCGCTGACTTGGCGGTCCGGCAGGTGGAGATAGAAGACGCCGTCGCGGCGCTCGATGGAGCGGACGGGCGCCCCGTAGTGGAATCGGACGCCCCCGTCGGCGGCCAGGCGTTCCAGCGCAAGGGCGATCTCGTAGATGCCGCCGACGACGCCGTGGCCGCCGAGTCCCATGTCCACCCAGGTGATGCAATTGAGGGTTGCCGGCGCCTCGCGAGGGTCGGAGCCGTTGAAGGTGGCGTAACGCAGCAGCACGCTCTTGAGGCGCGGATCGGAGATGCGTTGGTCGATGGCCCCGACCATGGTGGAGGTGGAGTCGATCTTGCGGAAGGCCTGGATGGCTTTAAGGCCCATGGAAAACGGGGTGAGCACCGTGGGAGCGGAGCCCATGATGAAGTAGGGAGAGGCGGCCTCCCAGATGTCGCGGGCATAGCTCATGAAGCCCTGGAATTCACGGGCGCTCTGGTCGCCCAGGTTCTGGCGAATGGATTCGCCCGTGGCCTCCAGGCTGGGGTGAACCTCAAAGGAGCTGCCGTCGGGGAAGCGATATCGCGTGACTGGATCCGGTTGAAAGAGGGTCAACTCCTCGGCCAGAGCGTAGCCCCGGTCGGCCAACAACTCGTCTAGAATATGAGGCAAGGTCAACAGGCTTGGGCCGGTGTCGAAGCGGACGCCCTGGTGGTGGGCGACGCCCATCTTTCCGCCGGGGCTGTCGGCAGCCTCGAAGACCGAGACCTCCAGATTGGGGCGCTGCGAGAGGCTGAGGGCGGAGGCCAGACCGCCCATTCCGGCACCGATGATGGCGATACGCTCGGTCATAGAGATCTCATCGGGGGAGCCAGGATTGAAGGAGGCGCTGGACTCGTCCCCGGGAGGGGCCGGTAAATAGGGGGAGCCACATCGAGTTTCGTTCTCGGCGCCGATGGACTCGCATGCGGACCAGGGGCCGGTGGTGGGGCAGGTCGATGCGGTCCGGTTCGCAGAATTCGGCGATGCCTCGGAAGGTGGATCCGTCGGCCAGGCGAGCGGTGGGGACGGTGCGCAGATAGAAGGGCCCGCTGTCGACGATGTGGTCGTGGCTGATGTCCATCTCAGTGATATCCGTGGTGGTCAGGGCGCTGCCGCTGACGCTCATGGTGGGCCACCAGGTCAGGCCACCGAGGTTCTTGGAGGTACTGTCGCGGCTAAACGTTGCGTCGTCCAGACGGCGCATGATGCCGTCGCGGTCGATGGTCAACAGGAGGGTCTGGAGCGAGCCGTCTTTGCCGTCCAGGACGTAGTAGATGAACTCCCGATCCGGTAGCGGAATACGGCCCCAGGCCCAGCTCTGGAGATCCAGGTCATGGAGGGGGAGTTTTCCGCCGTTTCGGTCGTGGTAGAGGCGACCCTCCAGGGTCTGGTGGCGGCCGTCGACGCTCAAGGTGGCGCTGGCCTCCAGACCCGTGAGAAGGGGCACCCAGTCGTGGTCCGGCAGGTCGTCGTGGCGGCGAATACTCGGATCGTGGGTGCTCTCCGGGAGGTGACAGCCAGGGCCGATAGCGCCGAGGCTAAACTCCACGGGTTGGTCGTACTGGGGCACGTCAAGGTTGAGTTCCACCGTGAGGCTGCGGGATTGATCGTCGGCGTCGCTGTGGATGATGGAGTCGGCAAAGCGCCAGGTGTCGCCCACGTCATGGGCCTGCCACTGGACCTCGTCGGGGTGAAATTCCTGAAGGAGGTAGAAGTCGAGCTCGCCCTCTTTGTAGGTCGATAGCGTCAGGCTTGGCCGCTGTGAAGCCGGCGGGGCCTGGTTGCGGCGGGCGGCGCTGGCGTAGCCCGGCAAAAAGGGCAGGCCATAGCTCCAGATTAGGACCAGACCGTTGCCGTCGGGGTCGACGAGGTCGACGTACCACCACAGAAAGCCCCCCTCGGCGTCCAGCAGACGAGGGGAGATGCCGGAGCCCGAGGGCGACAATTCCAGCAAATGCTCCGAAGGGCTTTGCAGGTCGGTACGGCGCATCATGTTGAGACTCCCGGAAGGCCACTCAGGGGTTGGTGAAGCTGGCTCTCGTGGATCGGCGGCGAGGAACGAGGTAGGCTGACTTTGATCCAGCTAACGAGGGCGATGATGATCCAGATCAGCTTGATGGGAAGCGAGACCACCGTGCGGCCCTCCATCACAGGCGTGCCCTTGCGGCGCAATTTGACGCCGATGGCGCGGTAGACCCGGCTGGCGACGACGGTCCCCAGCCGAGCGCGAGCGGGGATATAGCGCATGCCCCGATCGGCACTGGCATAATAGGCGTCGGCGAGGTCCAGGAGGTCATTGACCACAGGGGCGACGGACTCGCTCGTGACCTCCTGGTCGAGCAGTTGCTGAGGGCTGACATCAACGTGGCGCAGGCGCTCTGACGGCAGATAGACCCGGCCGCGCTGGGCGTCCTCCAACACATCTCGGCAAATATTGGTGAGCTGCATGGCCACACCCAGATCGATGGCGTGGGCCAGGCCCCGAGGGTCGTTGACGCCGAGGATGGCGCACATCATCAGGCCAACCGTGCCAGCAACCCGGTAGCAATAGCGAAGCAGGCGCTCGTCGCTCTTAAAGATCACGTCGTCGAGATCCGATTCGACGCCACGGATAAGCTCCAGGGCATAGGAGAGATCGAGCTGGCGGCGTCCGGCGAGGCTTAGAAACTCCTCGACCAGCGGACGGGGCGGGCTGTCGCCGGCGAGCTCGTCGCGAAGCAACTCCAGGTCCTGAGCTGCCTGGTCGAGGTCGTCGGCCTCGTCGGCCAGATCGTCGATGAGGCGACAAATGGCGTAGAGAACGGCGGCGTCCTGGCGGCTCTGGCGGGGCAAAAAATGGGAGGCGAGCCGAAAGGACTTGGAGTGGTGGGCCAGCACATCCGTGCTATGGGCCACCAGATCACCGCCGTGCTTTGCGGGCACCAAATCTGTGG
>CAYQBU010000067.1:8817-18154 GCA_964415785.1 uncultured Bradymonadales bacterium | reverse complement strand
CGATCCCTCATCCATCGATCACTCCCTTTTCACGCGAAACACCTTGACGCTCCGTTACTCCCCAAAGGGATCGACCTGAGACAAGAAGATGGCGCCGATGGCGTCCAGGCTAATCGCCGGCTCCCGAATCCCCTTCTCCAGGGCCGTGACCAGCGCCTCCTCCAGCTCCAATTGGGCCACTTCTCGGCTGTCGACCCCCGATTGGGTCAGCCGCGTTCGCAAACGAGCGATCGTCGTCTGCGCCTGGCGCACCGCCCGATCGGCCCGTTCGTCGCAGCGCTCTCGAAGGTCGACCTGTTCGGCGAGCACATCTATGGCCCTATCGCGCACCGAGTGGCATAGCCCGGCCCACTCGCCCTCGTCGAAGAGCTTGGAGACTTTCTCCCAGCGCTCGGAATTCAGATTATAGTCTCGACCAAAGCGCTTGGTGCCCTCCTGATCGTAGGGCATCTCCAGATGCTCCAGGGTCTCCTCGTCCTCCACCCGGCGGCCATCGCCATCGACCCACACCGTCTGCATGATCGGCGGGAAGAGCCCATCGGCCCTCAGACGCATCGCCTCTTTGGTGATGTGGTCGTAGCCCTCCAGGGCCTCCACCGCCGGCTCCACGTCGGCCTCCACCAGAAAATCAAAGCGAAAGAACAAGCTCGGGTCTTCCGCCATCTCATGGCGCGGTACATGTCGCCACATCGAGAAACTCGTCCCCCGATCGTCCCAGCGGATATAATCCACCATCGCCGTGATAAAGGGCTCGCCGATGCGGGCCACATGCACCTCGTTGGAGCAGGCCGTGCGCCGATGAAAAGACATCGGATAGGAGCGAAAGCCGTTGACCCTTGGATCGACGGCGAAGGCAAAGCGCCCCAAGAGCTCGCGAATGGGAAGCAGCGTCGGGTGCTTGGCCGTGCTCTCCGTGCGGTACTCGTAGCGCAAGATCTGGTCGTGGTCGTGCTCGCTTCGCACCCGATGAAATTGGAGCCGATTGCGGATCCACTGATGGGCCACTTCTTCGAGATGTTCGGCGTCAAAATCCACATCCCAGAGCCGGTCGTAGAACTCGTCGTCCGCCGTCTCCGTATGCTCCAGGGCGTCCAACTGGTGCTGGGCCCGCACCCGCTCCAACTCATGGGCCACCTCGCCATCTGGCCCGCCGAGCCGCTGCGTGGCCTCCCGCAGCGCTTTGGGGCCCTCGTGGAGGAGTGCCGGGGCCAACTGGCGCATCTTCTTCTCCACCAGATAGGGAAGCGGCGAGATCGAGCGCTGAAAGACCGAAAAACCATCGCGGTGCAGAGCGCAGAGACCGTCGACCCAGCGCGAACTGGCGGGCACAAAGATCGCCGACTCCACGGGCTGGCCCGTCCCATAGCGGTCGACGCGACCGATCCGCTGTTCGATGCGATTCGGCGACACCGGCAGATCGAGGTGAATGATCCTCGCCTGGCTGCCCTGCAAATTGAGCCCTTCCTCGGCGCGGTGGTCGCACACCAAGACGCGGCAACTCTTCTCCTCCAGAAACTCCTTCCACTCCGCATGGGGGTCGCGCACGCTTTCGTGGCGTCTCAACTCGCCACCCCACTCCTCTTCTAACCACTCGCTGACCCGGTCGGCCTCGTCTTCATCGCCCACAAACACCACCACCTTATCGTCCGTCGACGACAGGTGATCCACCAGGGCATCGAGGCGATGATGGGCCTCGTCGGCCTCCTTTGCTGCCTCTTGGATCGCCTCCAACAGCGCTACCTCTCCCTCGAAGCTCGCCGGCTCCTCGCGCCCCTCTTCGATGGCCATAAGGCGTCCGTTGACCGCTCGGACCAGCCCCCGGGGAAGCCCCGTCGCCCGCTCCAAAAAGGTCATCACCTGCTCGCCCCACTCCGTCGACGCCTCCTCGTCGATGGCCTCCGACGCCGCCTGCCTCCAGGCCTCCAGCGACGCTTCCATTGCCTCCTGATGGGGCTCCTCCACCTCCAGCACCTTCGGCTCCGCCCGCCCCGGAAGTAGCCACTGCGTCTGGTCGGAATGAGGCGTCCTCAAGATCCGTCGATGCAGCCGGTAGGTCTCGCTGATATGGGTGCGCAGACTGGAGATCTCCTCGTCAAGCTCCAACGCCTCGGGCTCTTCCTTGTCCAGCACCTCCTCCACCGCCTGGCTTCGCTCCTGCAGCTCCTGATCGTCGGGGAAGTGATCCGCCAGTGCCGCCAGGCGCTCGCGAAGTTCTTCTTCCTCATTCTCCTCGGTGACCCCGTAGAAGAGCTCCGCCACGTCGTGGCGATCCTCGATCAGCTCCTTGAAGCCCTCCAGATCGTTCAGGTCGTAGAGCTCCGGATCGAGCAAATGGAGCATCGCCAGATAACCGGCCTCGTTGTGCAACACCGGCGTCGCCGACAACAGCAGGCACTTGTCGACCACCGTCGTCACGCTCGCGATGGCCTCATAGATCGCCCGCTCCTCAGCTACCTCGCTGTGGGCGTGGTAGGCCACCTGATGGGCCTCGTCGATCACCACCATCCCCGATTCAAAGCCCAGGGTCAGGATCTCCTCCGTATCGCCGTGGGCCACCACGTGCACCCGCTCGTCGAGTTCCTGATCGAAGAGAAAGCGCGTCCTCAACTCCTCTTCCCACTGGTCGATGAGATGCTCCGGCACCACCACCAAGATCTGAAAATCATCGCGCCGATCCAGGGCATATTGGCGCATGATCGCTCCCGCCTCGATCGTCTTGCCCAACCCCACTTCATCGGCCAATAGATAGCGCTGGATCGGATCTTCGAGCACCCGCTTGACCACCTCGATCTGATGCTCCTCCAGCTCGATGACCGAGGAAAATAGCCCCGTCATCCCCGCACAGCCCGCCCGCTGCTCTACCAGCGACGCCCGAAACGGCGCTCGACCGGCGTGGAAATAGGGCGTCTCGTTGACCCGCTGCGCCAGGTGATCCGTGGGATCGCCGATGGGCCGATCCCAGCGCACATAAATGGCGCTCTCCGGCAGCTCGCCGACCTTGCGGTTTGGAAATTGAACCCGATAGTCGCTGCCGCTCTTGATTAACGAGCGGCCGATAAACCAGTGCCCCGTCGCCGGATGCCGAAAATAGACCCGCGTCTCCTGCTGCAATTCCACGGGATTGATCACCTGGATAGGCACCACCCGCGTCGGTCGGTCATCGCTGGTCGGGGAGTCGAAATACTCCACCGTCACCCACTCTTCATCCACCTCCAGGACCTTGCCGATCCCGAGCTGATTATCTGCCGCTTTGACAAATTGACCGACACTTAGCGTCGCCATCAAAAAACCCCTTACTCAGTGCAATTCCATTTCTATCATTGAGACTGGCCCCCGTCGCGCCCCGTGTAACGCAGCCCCTTGTCCCACACAAGCCGCCCCGTATCTCGTCGTTTATCGAGCCTAGTGCTGCCCGCCGGAAGTAAGCAGGTAGTCTCGGCGAGGACTGGGCGACGAGGGCAAGGCGCGATAACGAGGCGATGCCGTAGCATCGTCGAGGAGTCGCAACACAGCCATCGTCGTTCAGCACCGGCGAGAGTGCTTGCGTTTTTTCGAAGGGCAGCACTAGTCGATCCCGATGAATTTGTGGGTCTGTAAACTAAGCCGCCACTGTGGATGGTCCAGACAAAATTTCACTGCCCGTTCAATATTGGCCGCCTGCTCGGGCCCATCCATGGGCTGTAAAAAGAAGTGCTCAAAGCCGAGATCTTCAACATCGCCGGGCATCAGCGCCGGCTGTGGAAAGACCAACTTGAGCTCATCGCCCTCATCGACGATCCGCTCCGATCCCGCCTTTGGGCTCACGCATACCCAGTCGATCCCCTCGGGCACCGCCTGCGTGCCGTTGGTCTCCACCGCCACCTCCAGGCCTTGACGGTGAAAGGCATCTATCAACGCCTCATCGACCTGCAACAGCGGCTCCCCGCCGGTGCACACCACCAGCGGTTGGCCCTGGTCGCCATCTCTTGAATCCGGCCAATGGCTGCGCACTTTTTCCGCCAGCGCAGCCGCCCCTTCGAAGCGGCCGCCCCCCGGTCCATCGACCCCCACAAAATCGGTGTCGCAGAATTGGCAGATCGCCTCGCTTCGATCCCTCTCCAACCCCGTCCATAAATTGCACCCCGAAAAACGGCAGAAGACGGCGGGTCGCCCCGTATTCGCCCCTTCTCCCTGAAGGGTGTAGTAGATCTCTTTGACGGAATAGGTTCGAGCCATATCTATGCTGCCATCATGCCGGGGTAAATTCGCCGCTGCTGCCTTGCGAATACTACGGCCTTCGGCTCGAAATTCCAGCGCCCTCGTCCATATAGATATCTCGAAGCGATGTCACCGCCACGTCGGCACCGGCGTCGCGCAACTCATGGCAGTGCTCCTTATCGCTTCCCAGGCCCACCACCAGGCCGAATCCTCCCGCTTTGCCCGCTTCCACCCCCGAGCGCGCATCCTCCACCACCGCACAGTGCTGGCGGCGAACCCCCAATCGATCCACGGCGTAGATGAAGAGATCGGGCTGCGGCTTTCCCCTGAGCCCCTGTTCTTGCAACGTCACCCCATCGGCCCGCACGGAAAATAGATCGGCGATCTGAAGCGCATCCAAGACCCGCTTGGCATTCTTGCTCGACGACGCCACCCCCAACACCACACCCTGGCGATCTAACCCCCGGACGACCTCAATGCTATCGTCGATCACCTCGAATTCCCCCGCCTCCAGCAACCGGTGATAGCGCCTATTCTTGAGCTCTCCCAACCGCTCCACGGCACTCTCCTTGAGCTCCACCGTCCGCGATCGGGCAAAGCTTCGTATCCCATCATGCCTCGGCAACCCGTCCACAAAATCGCGGTAATCCTCCCGATCGAATCGCCGTACTCCCTGGCCGAATCGATTGACCAGAAAGGCGTCGAAGACCTCCTTCCAGGCCTTGAAATGGGCCTCCGCCGTATTCGCTAACACCCCATCCAAATCGAAGATCACCGCCTGATATTGCCCCAGATCGTTCACGCCCCACCTCCCGTCGTCAGTCCCCGTTGTCATTCGCCTCGCCACATAACCTAAGCCGCTGTGGCCTGGAGCAAAACTTCTTGACTCTCAATTTCGGTGCCTAAGGTTTTGCCCACAGACAGCGAAGCAGTAAATCATGGGGCAGTATCACACTTGTTTCTGGATCTATTTGTCCAGCTCAACTGGAGCTTTTGCTTATGACTGAAAGCCTACGTACGTCCACCTCCGACGATCTCTCCATCAACGCCCCCATCAAAGAGGGCTATAAGACGATCCTCTCTTCCAAAGCCATGGACTTTCTGGTCCGCCTTCACCGCGAATTCATGCCCCGCCGCGCTCGCATTCTCGAGCAGCGCGAGCAGCGTCAAAAACGCATCGACCGCGGCGGTGACCTCAAGTGGCCGGAGGCCACCGCTGAGATCCGCGACAGCGACTGGCAGGTCGCTCCTGTGCCCGACGATCTTCAGCGCCGAAACGTCGAGATCACGGGCCCCGTCTCCCGCAAAATGATCATTAACGCCCTCAACTCCGGCTCCGACGTCTTCATGGCCGACTTCGAGGACGCCAACTCGCCGACCTGGAACAACTGCATCGAGGGCCAGATCCATCTGCGCAATGCGATCCGCCGCCAGATCGACTTCCACGATGAGTCCCGAGGCAAGTCCTATGAGCTCAACGACGACGTGGCCACCCTCATGGTGCGACCCCGTGGATGGCACCTCGACGAAGCCAATATGACGATCGACGACAACCTCGCCTCTGCGAGCCTCATCGACTTTGGCCTCTACTTCTTCCACAACGCCAAAGCCCTCATGGAGCGCGACACCGGCCCCTATTTCTATCTGCCCAAATTGGAGAATTATCGCGAGGCCCGGCTCTGGAACGACATCTTCTGCTTTGCTCAAGACGAGATGGGCATCCCCCGGGGCACCATCAAGGCCACCGTCCTCCTCGAGACCTTGCCCGCCGCCTTTCAGATGGAGGAGATCCTCTACGAGCTCCAGGAGCATAGCGCTGGTCTCAACGCCGGGCGCTGGGACTATATCTTCAGCGCCATCAAGACCTTCCGCAATCGCTCCATGCCCGTGCTCCCCGATCGCTCTCAGATCACGATGACCGTCCCCTTTATGCGGGCCTACACGGATCGGCTCGTCCAGTGCTGCCATCGCCGCGGCGCCCACGCCATCGGCGGCATGGCCGCCTTCATCCCCACCGGCGATCCCAAGACCAACGAAACGGCCATGAAGCAGGTTCGCCTCGACAAGGAGCGCGAATCCAAGGACGGCTTCGATGGCACCTGGGTTGCCCACCCCGGCCTCGTCGACACCGCTCGAAAGGCCTTTGACGACGTCCTCGATGGCGAGCCCCATCAAAAAGATCGCACCCGCGACGACGTGAACGTCCAACCGGAAGACCTCGTCAACTTTGAGGTCGCCGATGGCTCCATCACCGAAGCCGGCCTGCGCACCAATATCAACGTGGGCATCCAGTATATCGAGTCCTGGCTCGGCGGCGTCGGCGCCGCGGCCATCGCCAACCTCATGGAAGACGCCGCCACCGCCGAGATCAGTCGATCCCAGGTCTGGCAATGGCTTCACCGCGACGACGCCCGTCTCGACGACGGCCGCCCCATCGATCGCGAGCTCTACCAGGCGATGGTCGACCAGGAGATGAGCAATATCCGCGACGAGGTCGGCGCTCAGCGCTTCGAGGACGGTCGCTTCGAACAGGCCCGCGAGATCTTTACTCGCGTCGCCACCGACGAGGACTTCCCCGAATTCTTCACCCTCGTCGCCTACGACGCCCTCAACTAACTCCACCCTCACCCGGATTTTGGTCCGGATGATTCATGAAACGGACTAGTCCGGATTGTTCATGAGACGGCGTAGCGAGGCAAAATCAGAGGTGAGAGGCCAAAATCAAGCCCCACAGTCGATGCCTCAGGCATCGTCGCGGAGTGAGATGCAGGCATCTGAGCTCTGATGAGCCGCAGTAGCCGAGTCGTGAATAATCCGGGCTATTTACAGGCCACGACGCAGTCTGGCATTCCCCCTCAAGCAGTCGAGGTGGTGGCTTCTTTTGAATTCAACCCCAACTGCTCTTGAGAGGATTTGCCATGACCCATCACCAATCGAATATCAGCCCCTCCGAACTGGAAAACCGCTGGCAAGAGGACCCGCGCTGGAAGGGGGTTCGCCGGCCCTATCGCGCCGAACGCGTCATGACCCTTCGCGGCTCTCTGACCCCCGCCCACACCTACGCCCAGGTGGGCGCCGAAAAGCTCTTTGAGGGCTTTTCCAACGAGTCCTTCCTGAGATGCCTCAGCGCTCTCAGCGGCAGCCAGGCCATCCAGCAGGTCGAGGCCGGCCTCCCCGCCATCTATATCAGCGGGTGGCAGGTCGCCGGCGACGCCAATAGCCGCGGCGACATCTATCCCGACCAGAGCCTCTACCCCGTCGACTCCGTTCCCATGCTCGTGGAACGCGTCAACCGCGGCCTCGCTCGCGCCGACAAGATCGCCCACCTGGAGGGCCGCCAGGACGAGCTCGACTACTTCGCCCCCATCGTCGCCGACGCCGAAGCGGGCTTCGGGGGCAACCTCAACGTCTTCGAGCTCATGAAGAGCCTCATCGAGGCCGGCGCCGCCGCCGTCCACTTCGAAGACCAGCTCTCATCGGCCAAGAAATGCGGCCATATGGGCGGAAAGGTCCTCGTCCCCACCTCCGAGTTCATCAATAAATTGACCGCCGCTCGCCTCGCCTCCGACGTCTGCGGCGTCCCCTCCTTGATCATCGCCCGCACCGACGCCGACTCCGCACAGCTGTTGACCGACAACCATGACCCCATGGACCGTCAATTCATCAACGGCAAGGAGCGCACCGACGAGGGCTTCTATCCCATCGACGGCGGTCTCGACTTCGCCATCGAACGGGCCAAAGCCTACGCCCCCTACGCCGATCTGCTGTGGTGCGAGACCTCCACGCCCGACCTCGACGACGCCCGCCAATTCGCCGAAGCCGTCCACGCCGAATTTCCCGGCAAGTGGCTGGCCTACAATTGCTCCCCCTCCTTTAACTGGCGAAAGCACCTCAGCGACAAAGAGATCGCCTCCTTCCAGGAGGAATTGGGCCAGATGGGCTACGTCCTTCAATTCGTCACCCTCTCCGGATGGCACTCCCTCAACGCCTCGATCTTCGAGCTCGCCCAGGACTACCAGTCCCGGGGCATGGCGGCCTACGCCGATCTTCAGGACCACGAATTTGAGCTCGCCGACAACAATGGCTACCGCGCCATCCGTCATCAGGCCTTCGTCGGCGCTGGCTACTTCGACGAGGTCCAGATGACCATCACTGGCGGCGAGTCTCAGACCGTCGCCATGCGTGGCTCCACCGAAGAGGACCAATTTTAAGCAGTAACTAATGGCCTGGGGGTCCGCTCCCGGGATCGTCGCCCGTTCAGTGGGCGCCGGTCCTGGGAGTTTCACTTTCTAGTCGACGTTTTTCAGCCCACCTACACGCAGGGGTTAGACCGGAAACTCTTCCATATTTCCGTAGTCGCCATCCGGGTCTTGGCGATCGTCTCGCGGCTCTTGCTCCACGGTCTCGACATGATGGTCTTCCACCATTTGGTCGTCTTCATCAACACCGGCTTGCCGCTTTTCGAGGTAGCCATCGAGGCTCATCGACCAGGGCCTGGGGATGGCCACAAAGAGCATCACCGCTCCCAATAGCCCCATATTTCTCAAGAGCAGCATCATCTCCTGCTGGCGCTGCACCGGATCGGTGATCGTCCAGAAATTATGCATCACCAGGGTCACGGGCACCAAAAAGACGGCGATCGCCAATATGCCTATCGTGGGGTGAAAGCCCAGGATAAAGCTGATCCCTCCCAGGACCAGCAAAAACCCGGTCACCACCACGGCCACCGAGGCCGCCGGAACCCCCACCGAGGACACCCAGGAGCTGATCTCTGCCAGGTTGCCAAAGTGATTCATCCCCATGACGAGAAAGAATAACCCCACCAGGATCCGACCCATCAAAAAGACCGTTTTTTCGACGTCATTCATCGAGTGCATAGCTCCCCCTTGCGAGTGCTCTGGAGACTGCCAACCCTCCAAAACTAATCACTGCCGGGGAGCACCCAATCGATTCACCGACTCAGTCCGCGTCACTGGCCATCGTCCTCTTCTTTTTGGATCTCTTCGTAGATCTCTTCGCGATAGATCGGCACCTCTCGTGGGGCAACGATACCTATGCGCACCTGATTGCGTCGAATCTCCTTGACCACGATTTCTATCTCATCGCCGATCATAATCGATTCCCCGACCTTCCTGGTTAG
>CAYQBU010000067.1:0-8807 GCA_964415785.1 uncultured Bradymonadales bacterium | reverse complement strand
CATGAGCCACTCCTCTGAGCGAGTGCAGTGGAAATCGATCCCCTCAAGGGGACCGTCTTTCCGGATTGCGTCCATCGTTCTGCCGCCGACTCCCTACAAGGGGAGACAACTAATTTGCATAACGGCGCAAAGCGATCGACAATTTCGCGACGCCTCCGGTATCGGCTTCCATGCCAACCCGCTGACGCCTCCAGCTTACACTCTCCATACAACGCCAGGATCGCCGGTTGGTCAAAAAAAAACCTAAAGAAACACTTTAGGGACCCCATTTCGGCCATCGATCGCGTCGAAAAGATCGCCCGCAATTGGGGCTAAATTTCCAGTCCTAGTGCTCGCGCAACCCGCTGTCCATCGCGAGGCACCCGCGCCTCATCGCTCTCCTCCAGCCCAAAATCCATGGCCTCCCGCAGGGCGTGCTTAAGCGATTTGCCGAGCCGCTTTGCTTTTTCCAATCGCTCCTGGAGCGCCGCTTCGTCGTCGACCAACCCCCGTACTTCCAGGGTTTTGAGCCCCTCGATCTGCGCCAACTCCGGAAAATGGGTGGCCACCACCACCAGGTCTCCCCGCTCAAGGCGCTGGCGAACGATGCTCTGCGCAAGCTCGGCACCTTCCCTTGGATGGGTCCCCCGACAGGGCTCGTCGAGAAGCCAAAGCGTTCGCCCCGCCTTCGTCTCCCATAGGTCGACGAGGCGCTGTACCTCTCGTCCAAAGGCCGACAATCCCTCGCTTCCATCGGGGCCTCGCGGCTCTTCGCTGCCCACGTAGACCAGGCGATCCACGTCGCCCACGGCCGCCGCCTTCGCCGGCAGGCAAAGCCCCATCTGGGCGCACCACACGCTGAGCCCCAGGAGCCTCAAAAACGCCGATTTCCCGCCCATATTGGGCCCCAGCACCACCGCCCCCTGGCGCTCCAGGGCTGCCGTGATCGGCTGCACCGCCTCCGCACCCATCTGATCGACGAGCTCCGGCGAGCGCCCCTCTTCCAGGCTCAGCCAGGCCTCGCCGCCGTCCTTCGGCCAGCAGCCCTGCAGCGTTCGCCGAAGGGCCACCTTGGTGAGCGCTCGATCGAATTCGCCCAACCGCTCTCGAAACGCCTCAAACTCCGCTCGCTCTCTGGCCAGGACCTCCGTCAGCCGTCGACGGGCCTCGCCCTCCAGGCGAGTCACCTCCGCGTCGAGCTCCTCCACCTTTTCTCGAAGGGTCTGGAGCGCTTCGTCGCCGGCCCGAAAGATCCCATCCACCGCCTCCAGATGCTCATCCCTCTCAAAGCCCGACGCCTCATCGTCGGCCTGATAGCGACCGCGAAGGTCAAACCTTCCGCCCCAGCGCTCGACGACCTTCTCCTCCAGGGCGCTTCGATGGCGCCGAAGCGTGCGCTTGGCCTCTCGACGCCGGTCGCGCCCCGCGCCCAGCCCGGCCTCCAATTCGTCGGCGAGATGAAAGCGCGACGACTCGGCGTGGCCGGGGTGAATGGTGCTCAACAGCGCATCGAGCCAGGCCAGGCGTCCCTCAATCGCCCCGGACTGCTCACCCTGATCGCCCCTCAAATTGGCCGCCAGGTCGCCCACCAAGATAGATCGCGCCGGCGCCACGGAGGCCGCGGCCTCCACCAATCGCTTGCCCTGATACAAAAAGCGCTTCACCTCAAAGAAGTCCCCGTCGCGAAGGGACTCCCCAGACGCCAGACGCCGAAGGCTGCGCGTCAGCGCCGGCACCTCATTGAACCACCGACGCCAACGCTTTAACTCCTCGTCCTCCACCGTCTCATCGAGGCGCCGAAGCACCTCCAACCCCTCTCGCCTGTCCTCATCGCCCACGGTGGCCAACGCCAACTGTCGCCAGGCCCGCTGACCCCACTCGCTGGTGGGCTCCACCCGCTTGAGATAGGCGTCGATCCCCAGGACCGCCCGGGTCGTGGCGTCGGCCACCGCTTCCGTCCCATCAGTCATTGGGGTCCCACATCACCTCGTCCACATCGGCGGCGATATTGGCCCACCGACTCCACACGAAGAAGGCGTCGCTGAGCCGATTGAGATAGGCCAGGGCCCACTCATTGACCGGCTCTTCTTCCGCCAACTTCACCACCAGCCGCTCCACGCGCCGACAGACCGTGCGCGCTCGGTGCAGCTCCACATTGAGCCTCGAGCCCCCGGGAAGCACAAAGGATCGAAGCGGCGGGCACTCCTCATTATACTCGTCGATCAGCCCCTCCAACTGGTCGATATCCTTTTCTCGGATCCGCGGCATCTGCTCGCCCACATCCTCGGGAAGAGTGGCCAGCACGCTTCCCAGATTGAAGAGCTGATGTTGCACGTGAAGCAGGTGGCGAGCCAGCTTTTTGAAGTCCCGATGGGCGCCGTGATCATCGTCGATGGCCTGTCGGGCCGCCCCCACCACGGCGTTGAGCTCGTCCACCGTCCCGTAGGTGGCGATGCGAACGTGGCTCTTCTCCACCCGCTGGCCGCCCACGAGGCTCGTCTTTCCGCTATCTCCCTTGCCCGTATACACCCGGTTGATCGCCAGCTCTGGGTCCCGAAATTCCTCGTCCTTTTGCTCTTCACTCATCACTGTCTCCATGTGGAATATAAAGGAGGCGACCCATCGCGTTGGCGATGCTTCGCGCATAATAGATCTCGCGTCGCTCGCCCCTGTCGATCACCTCAATGGCCTGCGCCCCCTCGAGCATATGCGCCGCTTCGCCGAGGTCAATCGCGTCGGTCACTTTCCGATCGCAGGCCGTGTCGATGACGTGGAGCTCGTCGTCATTAAATGACGTCACCCACAGCAGCCCCTCCTCATCCAGCGCCGCCCGATGCGTGGCATCTCCATGCTCCTCGCCGTCCTCCACGAGCCACAGCGGATCCAGGGCGTCGTGGATCCAGACTCGCTCCTCCACATCGAAGACAAAGAGCGCCGGCGCGATCCCGCTGACCATATACAGCCTTCCCCGCTCTTCGTTGAGCCAGGTCTTGCCCGGCGCCCCCACCGTCTCCACCTCGGCCTGCCCCATCGCAAAACTCACTCTCTCCATCCCCCCTTCATCCAGATCGAAAATCTCCAATCCCCCGCTTCCCTCAACGCGCACCCGATCCCCGGATTGGTCCAGTTCACCGCTCGATGACACCACCAGGTGCGCCCGCCCGCCGATCTCATGGACCGCCATAAAATGGGGGTTTCGAAACACCGTCTCCACCTCCCCCTTGAGCTCCAGGCTCTGCCGATCGATCACGGCGATCGACCCCGGCCCAAAGCCCTGACTGCCCTGGTAATTGACGCTCCCCACGTAGGCATAATCGCCGTGAATCACCACCGACGAGGGATTTTCAAACACACCATAGTCCAGCTCCTCGACGAGTTCTCGACTCTCACCATCGAAGACGCTCACCGTATCGCTCAGGAAGTTGGTCACCCACAGCCGGCCCTTCTCCTCGTCGATCGCCAGATCGTAGGGATTTCGCTCCGCCCCCACGTCCAGGGCCCCCGACTCCATCGTTTGATCCTCCACGTCGAAGCGGCTCACCCGATTGGCGCCGCTCTCCACCACCCACAGCCCCTGGCCGTCGAAGGCCATCTCATGGGCCGAGGGACCAAGCGAGCTGATATGGCGCTCGATGGCCAGCTCGCCGCCCCCTGCGCCGCCCTCGCAGACGGCCTCAAATTGGGCCACCACCTCCGGGCCCGACGCCTCGTCGTCGCCGCATCCCACGAAGCCCAATCCAAGAACCAGCCCCAGGGCCAACGCCACCAATGCACGACTGATCGTTGTTTGGATAACCACCTTAGTAACCATGACGCATCTCCATCGATACAAAGAGCGAGCGCCCCGGAAGCGGCCGATGCAGGCTGTCCTGTGCGCGGCGATGATCAAGAATATTTCGCACCGCCCCGGCCACCCGCATCGTCTCTCCGACGTCGAATTCCACGCCCATATCCACCGTCGCCGCCCGCCGATTTTGCAATTGCCCAAAATTGTCCAGATTCACCGTGCTCCGCCCCGTCACCCGCCCGTGAAGCCCCATCTCCACCCCACCCCCGCGCTCCGAAATCGTCCCCAGATCGACCCTGGGCTCCACCCCATAGCGATGGCGCGGCCGCCCCGGAAGCTGGGCATTCGAGTTTCCCTCGCCGCGAAATCCAGCCCGCGTATAGGTGTAATTTAGCCCCACCTGAAGTCGCTCCCAGGGTGCGACATGGGCCTGTATTTCTGCGCCCTGCGCCCGGGCATCCCGCAAATTCTGAGCCTCAAAATGATAGGCCGACGCCGGCAAAAACAAGATCGTGGAATCGATGTGGCGATAGAAATAGGCCCCCTGGACCACGGCCCGATCTTCGTCGGAGCCCACCCGAAGGCCCACATCCCCGTGCCACCCCTCTTCGGCCTCCAGATCCGGGTTGCCTCGCACGGCGTCGGTCTCCAGGTAGAGCTCGTCGAAGTGGGGCTCTCGAAAGGTGCGCGCCAGGTTGGCGCGAAGCTCCAGGGCCCGATGCAGATGGCCGATTGCTCCTGCCGCCGGCACCAGGGGATAGACCTGGTTTCGGGCCTCGCCATCGCCCAGGGTGGCCTCCATGCGAAGGGCCCCCAGGAGGCTGAGCCGCTCGCCGGCGACGAGCCACTCGTCGGCCACCGACGCCGACACCGTGTGGCGCCGGGCCTCCAGCGTCGACGGGCCCTCAAAGCCGTTGTCCCGACGCCCCTGGTAGTCCTCGATGCGCCCCTCCACATCCAGGCGCAACAGATGGGAGCCCCACAGCCCCTCCAGGCCGCCCGTGACCGCCGCCGTCTGCTCGCGGCTGTCCTGCTCGCTCAATTCACCGCCCAGAAAGCTCTCCTCATTGCGGTGATGGTGGCGCCGGTCCTGGACCCCCGCCGTGGCGTAGGCATCCAGGGCCCGCGAGCCCTCCTCGTAGAGGCCCTGGCCCTCCCAGCGAAGGGTCATCAGCCGGCGGTGATCCTCGACGCTCGCCCCATCGTAGCTCTCCTGAAACTCCGAGGGCCCCGGACTTCCGCCCTCGCCCTCTTCCCACAGCCCGGTCAGCCGCAGCCGATGGCCGCCCCGTTCCACGTGGGCTGTGCCCCCGGTGCTCAGGCGGCGATGGTGGTTATTGATCCGCTCCCGCTCCCGCCCCTGGTCGTCGACAAAATCGAAATCTCCCTCGCTCTGGCGAAGCCCACCGTGGAGGCGAAGCCCCATCGACTCGTCGCCGACGCTGATCGACGAGCCCACCGCGGCGCTGCCGAAACTCCCCGCCGATCCGTGGCCCTTGATCTGAACGCCCTCGCCGCCGGCCTCCGCCGGGTTGAGCCGAAGGGCCCCCGTCGACGCCCCGCCGCCATGGATCGCCGCCGCGCTGCCCCGCATCATATCCGCCGAGGACAGCCCTCCGGTCATCATCTGACCGACGTCCATGCCCGTGCCCACCGGGGCGTTGAGCCTCAAGCCGTCGAGCTCCACCGCCACCTGGCGCGGGTTGCCGCCCCGCACCGACAGCCACGCCGGCTGACCGGCGCTGGAGCTTCGCTGCACGCCCACGCCGCCTACGCCCTCCAGGGCCTCCGCCAATCCCCGCCCCCAGAACGCCAGATCCGAGGTGTCGACCCGCGTCGTCATCGCCGATCCAAAGCGGCGGTCATCGCGCTGGAGCGTCGGCCGCTCCACCGTCTCCACCACCACCGTGGACACCTCCTGGCTCCCCTCGTCTGTCTCCTCTTCGTCCTCTGCCCACACCGCTGCGCTCATCCCCAGACTCACCAGGGCGTGCACAGATACAGATATGATGACGGTCGGCACCGTCCAGCGAATAGGCATAGGCGTCGGCTCTCAACTCGCGAAGAGCGTGCTTGTAAGGTTGATACGACATCGCCTGGATATCCTGACTCGCTGGCTCTGGCACTCTCAATAAAGAGCGCCCCGTCGCCTGCCGCCTTCCCGCCTCGAGCTGGGCTCGAAGCAGTGGCCTCTGGCAGGCGCCTCACCGCATACAGTGGCGCGACCGTCCCGGATTCTCACCGGGTTCCCCTGGCGACATCACGCCCCAAAACTATCGCAACTGCCCTCGCTGGCGTCAATCACCACCTTGACTTCTCCCCTGTTGCACCGATGGTCAGGGTAAACCCCCTCGTCTCTGGCCCCCAGTAAACGTCATGAATTTCGACAATAGCTACGCCCGCCTCCCCGATCGCTTCTACGCTCCCGTCGAGCCCCGCGAGGCCTCGGACTCCCAGACCCTGTTGGTCAATCAAGACCTGGCCCGCAAGCTGGGCATCGATCCCGACTGGCTGGCCTCCGACGAGGGGGCTCAATTCATCACGGGAAGCACCGTCGTCGACGGCAGCGAGCCCATCGCCCTCGTCTACGCCGGCCACCAATTCGGCAACTGGGTCCCCCGCCTGGGCGATGGCCGCGCCGCCCTCCTCGGCGAAATCGTCACCGACGAGGGACGCCGCCTCGATCTGCAGCTCAAGGGCTCCGGCCGCACCCCCTACGCCCGCGGCGGCGACGGCCTCGCTCCCCTGGGCCCTGTGCTCCGCGAATTTCTGATCGCCGAAGCCATGCACGCCCTCCACATCCCCACCACCCGGGCCCTGGCGGCCGCCGCCACCGGCGATCCCGTCCAGCGCGACCAGACACTGCCCGGCGGCGTCATCCTGCGCACCGCCTCCAGCCACCTGCGCATCGGCACCCTGGAGTTCTTCGCCTCCCGCGGCGACGGCGACGCCATCAATACGCTTATCGACTACGCGATGGAGCGCCACTACCCGGAGCGCGACGCCACGCCATTGGGGCTGCTCGACGCCGTCGCCCACGCCCAGGCCGACCTCATCGCCCGCTGGCAACTGGCCGCCTTCATCCACGGCGTCATGAATACGGACAATATGCTCCTCTGCGGCGAGACCATCGATTATGGCCCCTGCGCGTTCATGAACACCTACGACCCCAATACCGTCTTTAGCTCCATCGACCGCCACGGCCGCTACGCCTACGGCAACCAGCCCGGCATCGCCCAGTGGAATATCGCCCGCCTCGCCCAGGCCTTGATGCCCGCGTTTGGCGACGACGAATCGGCCCAGGAGGCCTTCCTCAAGCAGGCCCAGGAGGTGGTCGACGACTTCCCCGACCACTTCCAGCGCGCCTACGCCGCCCACATCGCCCCCAAATTGGGCCTCCACACCTTCGACGACGGTGGCGATGACGATGGCGATGGCGACTGGCAGCTCGTCGACGACCTGCTCCAGGCGATGAAGGAACACCAACTGGACTTCACGCTGACCTTCCGCGGCCTCACCGCCCAGGCCGCCCGCCACGCCGACCTCGACGCCGCCGACGCCCCCGAGATCGACGACGATCTCTTTGAGCTGCCCGACGAACTCACCCCCTGGCTCGACGACTGGCGCGCCAGACTGCGCGACGACCCCCAGAGCCATGAAGAGCGCCACACCACCATGGCGGCCCACAACCCGGCCTTTATCCCCCGCAACCACCGCGTCGAAGAGGCCCTGGACCAGGCCGTCCACCAGGGCGATCTCCAGCCCTTCATCGGACTCCACGAACGCCTCCAGGACCCCTTTACCTACGACCCCAAAGACCGCGACCTGGCCACCCCTCCAGAACCCAGCGAGGAGATCGACGCTACGTTTTGCGGCACCTGATCCCACCTCAAGGTTTTCGTTACTGGCAAATCGTTTCTGGCAATGGGAACAAACTCGCCGCGCGGAGGCCGGATTCGGATTCGCCACAGACCTCGATGCCCCGACCCAACGATGATAGCTTGTCCTGACATTCAACGGTCCCTGGTTACATCCAAAAGTCCGGGTCACCCGAATTGCAGGCGGGGATGCGTTAATACGTATCGAGTGTTCCCCCACGGACGCCACCTGGCCCCGACGCCGCAAACCACCCATCGTGAGAATGCCACAACTTCTGCTCTCCCGTGGGGGAGCTGGCGGCCGCGCCTTCCGCGGCCCTCTGAGGGGGTTTACGCCACCTCGATGACGACTTGAAACTCCAGGCGCCATCGAGCACCCTGGACCCATCGCGTTCCCCAACCCTTACCTCTGACCTCCGTACCCATGACCATCTGGATCGACGCCGACGCCACCCCCCGAGCCGTACGGGAGATCCTCGTACGCGCCTCCCGCACCCGCGAGGTGCCCGTGGTCTTCGTCGCCAACCGCTGGATGAAAAAACCCAAGGCCCGCCTGGCCTCCACGGTCACCGTCGGCGCCGGCGAGGACGTCGCCGACGACCACATTGCCGACCAGTGCAACGACGGCGACCTGGTGATCACCGCCGACATCCCCCTGGCCGCCCGCGCCGTCGAGGCTGGCGCCAAAGTCATCACCCCCTACGGCCGCAACCTCGACGAGGAGAACGTGCGCTACGCCCTGAGCATGCGCGACTTCAAAGAAGACCTGCGCGACGCCGGCATCGACTCCGGCGGCCCACCGCCCTTCGGCGAGACCCAAAAGCGGGACTTCGCCAACGCCCTGGATCGCTGGATCACGCGGTCGCGGCGGTAGGAGCCGTCCCATTTTCACGTGAAACACCTCACCTCATCCACCATTCATCCCAATGGATGAACCCGGCCCCCACAAACCACCCATCGCGAAAACGCCGCAAATTCTGCTCCCCTCGTGGGGGAGCTGGCGGCCGCGCCTTCTGCGGCCGTCTGAGGGGGCTTCACGCCACCTCGATGACCATCAGCGGCCTCGGCCGCTGGAGGCTCAGACTGGCTGCTACCTCTCGCGCTCACCCCCCAGACCCCGGCGCCCTTGCGGCGTCGGTGAATCAGACCGTCCACCGACCCCA
>CAYQBU010000066.1:0-18310 GCA_964415785.1 uncultured Bradymonadales bacterium | reverse complement strand
CTTCTGACTTCTGACTTCTGACTTCTGACTTCCGTCTAAACCGCCGCCCCTTCGATCATTGAGGACAGCAGTACCGACGCCAGGGTGAAATAGATCAACAGTGCTGTCACATCTTTCACCGTCGTGATCAGCGGATCCGAAGCCGCCGCAGGATCAAAGCCGAGCTTATTCATCACCCAGGGGATCACATAGCCCACCACCGAGGCCACTATACAGACCGTGACCAATCCCACGAAAACGGTGATTCCAAGTTCAAAGGCGAAGTCCTCTCCCCTTATCGTTCCCTGCCAAAGATAGGCCGCCGTGCCGCCAATGGAGCCCACGATCAGACCGATCAACAGCCCGATAACCCCCTCTCGACGAAAGTGGCGCATGGCATTCCGATCATCGATATGGCCCAGCGCCAGACCGCGGACGAAAATCGTCGACGCCTGAGTGCCCACGTTCCCTCCCATATCCATGATCACGGGCACAAAAAACGCCAGCGCCACAACGGCGTGCAGCGTCTCCTCAAAGGCCTCAATCACGCCCCCGGCCATCATCCCACCGACCAGCGCCAGAAGCAGCCAGGGCAAGCGTAGCCTCAAGATCTTGGGGATCGACGAATCCAGAATTGCCGTGCTCCTCGACGCCTCGATGTCGGCAAAGGAGATACCGGCGCTCTTAAAGATATCCTCCGTCGCCTCCTCAGTGGCCACATCCAGCAAGTCATCGTGGGTCACCACCCCCAGTACTCGGCCCAGCTCATCGACCACCGGCAGCGCCAGTACATCGTAGCGCTCGATCTTTCGGGCCACTTCTTCCTGATCATCGCTGACATGAACCGTGACCGGCTCCGTATTCATCAGCGACTCCACGGTGGCGTCGCGATCGGCGGACAATAGATCGCGAAGCGAGATTACGCCGCGAAGTTGACCTTCCTCGGTCAGAATATATCCCACATAAGGGGTCTCCACCTCCGAGGCTTTTTCGCGCACCTGGTCGATAATCTCACCGACCTTTCGTTTGCCCTCGAATTTCAAAAACTCCGTCGTCATCAGCGCTCCCGCTGACTCCGGAGCACACTTCAACAGCGTTCGCATCGTCGACTGCAGCGCCGGCGCCGCTTCGCTGATCACCGATTCTCGACGACGGGCCTCAAATTGCTGAAGGAGATCCACGGCGTCATCGGCCGGGAGGGCCTCCAACACCTCTGCAATTTGGGCATCCGTACACCCCTGGAGCATCTCCTCGACGCGCTGTTCGCGATAAAATGGGATCACCCATGCCCGCAATTCGAGGGGCATCGACCCGATCAACTTTTTTCGCTCCGACTTCTCGAGGCGTCTCAACGCCCGCGCCACATCCGCCGGATGGTGGGTGCGCAACAATTCCTCGCCTCGATTATCCCCATTATCCGCCGTGGCGTGGCGCAATAACTCCAGCACCGACTCGTCTTTGAGCTTACTCATGGTCATCCTCGTCTTTCGATTCTCTACAACTCGATGGTTTTATACTTCGCTATTTTTTTGTTGCTCGTTAGTCAATCCCCATCACAAGCGGCTGAGCGCGAGCTTCACTCATCACCTCCAGCGAGGTCTGCGTATCCACATCTCCGAAAACCACGCCGTCGTCGGCGTCTTCCGTAAACAAAAACCCTTCGGCCTGCCCCATATGCGCCACCATCGCCACGCTTGCCGACAGCAGGGCGATCACAACCTTCTTCACCAAAATCATCACTCGCTATAGCTGCTCCGTTGAATATCGAGCCCCAGCGACCACCTGGCCTCTCCCTAAAGACACACCTCATCGTCGACCCGGCGACGGTTCTCCGATCTTTAGCACTCATCGGACACACCTAACCGCCGAGGTCTATTAATCCCCTAAACGAGTGCCGTACAAATTTCAGGAATGGCAACAGGGCCGTCCATATCCACGTCAGTCCTGAGGATATGAACATCCCTGATGCTTTTCCCGGTATTGTGCACGCACAGTAAGCCGGGTATTTCATCGGGCTTGAGTTGTCGTCTTATCGGGTGAATCTGCGTCACAGGACGTGTCGCCCACCCAGGTTCAAACGGGCTTTAGCAACACCGGCCACAACGCCGACTCTCTAGACTAGTCCGTAAATGACTAGAGCCGTCATCGTCCATCGGGGTGCTCCCTTTGCTCGTTTGCCTTCGCCGACCCTGCCGGTCGACGCATCCGCCGTGGTCGTTAATGTCACGAGGGCCCAGGTGACGGAACAACTCCCCGAGCCTTCTCCGCGGGCAAATTTATGCCTGCCCTACTACCATGTCAACCCTTCGAAGACCTATTTCGTCATCTTTTGATTCCTCTTCGTTGCCAGTCCAAACTCCGGCCTCGCACCTCCCCCAACCTGTACTTGATTCAACTCCGACGTATTCATGCTCCAACACCTGCTATTGCAATGTCGCCCCCTCACCACTAGGGTTCGCGCTCCAATGGGCGTATTTCTCGCCCCATTATAAGGAATCAGTTTGACCGACCCGGAGCCCCCAATGTCCGACGATTTGCAAGCCTGGCCCTATCGCGAAGCCAACTCCGTCCTCGACCGCCTCGACGGCGAGGAATCCAAACCGGTTCTCTTCGAGACCGGCTTCGGTCCCAGCGGTCTTCCCCATATCGGCACCTTCGCCGAGGTCGCTCGCACCACCTGGGTCAAACGGGCTTTCGAACAGATCTCAGATCGCCCCACGCGACTCGTCGCCTTCAGCGATGACCTCGATGGACTTCGCAAAGTGCCCCAGAATATCCCCAACGCCCAGCTCATCGAACCCCACCTGGGCAAACCACTTTGCGAAATCCCGGACCCCTTCGGCGAAGAAGAGAGCTTTTCGGCCTATATGAACGCCCAGCTGCGCTCTTTTCTGGACAACTTTGGTTTCGACTACGAATTTGTCTCCTCCAAGGACCAATACCGCGGCGGCACCTTCAATAAGGGCCTCCTCCGCATCCTGGAGCGCTACGAAGAAGTCCGCGGCGTCGTCGCCCCCACCCTTCGCGAACACGTCCGCAAGGATTGGAGCCCCTTTTTGCCCATCTGCGAAAATTGCGGCAAAATTAACACCACCCGCGTCACCGACGTCCACCCCGACGACGGCACCGTCTCCTACGTCTGCGACCAATCCTTTCGCGGCGCCGACGCCTGCGGCCACGAGGCAACCACCCCCGTAACCGACGGCCGCGTCAAAGTGGGCTGGAAGGTCGACTGGGCCCTTCGCTGGTACGTGCTAGGCGTCGACTACGAGATGTACGGCAAAGACCTCATCGAATCGGCCAAGCTCTCCTCCGAGATCGTGCGCGCCCTCGGCGGCACGCCCCCGGCGGGCATGTTCTACGAGATGTTCCTCGACGATAACGGCGCCAAAATATCTAAGAGCAAGGGCACGGGCCTCTCCATCGACGAGTGGCTCCAATACGGCCCTCTGGAGAGCCTGGCCTGGTTCATCTTCAAAAAGCCCGAAAAGGCCAAGCGCCTCTTCTTCGAGGTCATCCCCCGCTCCACGGATCAATACCTCGACGCCCGCACCACCTTTGGCCAACTCGAAGATGCCGCGGAAGCCAAGAATAGCCCCATCTTTTTCATCGATGCCGACACCATCGAAGACCCCGACACCCACGTCAGCTACGACTGCAATATCTCCTACTCCATGATCCTCAACCTCGTCAGCGTTCTCAACACCGACGACCGAGACATCGTCTGGGAGTACCTGGAGCGCTACGACGACTCCGTGAGCGACGACGCCGACGTCATCGACGATCTCATCGACCGCGCGCTCCGCTACTACCGAGAATTTGTTCTACCCACCAAGGAGTTCGAGCTTCCCGACGACGAGGTCATGGTCGGCGTCGATCAATTGCGCGACTTTCTCACCAACTACGACGGCAACGACGCCGAGGAACTCCAGAGCGCTGCCTACAGCGCCGGCAAGGACAACGACATCAGCCTCGGCAAGTGGTTCCGCTCCATGTATCGCCTTCTACTGGGTCAGGATCGCGGACCCCGCCTGGGTACCTTCATCCACCTCTATGGCGTCGACGAAACCGTCGAATTGATCGACCAACGCCTCCAAAACGAGGACTGAGCCCTCATCTCTGATGAGCTCACCTGCGCCTATCCCCACACGAGAGCTTCCATGAGCGACTCCAACTCCGATGACGTTCTCTCCCTGGCCGCCCATCGCAGCGAAGATGGCCCCTTTAAGCGCCTCGACGATGGCATGCCTCCTGGCAACCCGATCGACAAGATCGAAGCCATCCTCGACCGCCCCGATGCCATCGACCACATCAAGACCCTCGATCCCCACGCCCTCTTTCGGGTCATCAAAGAGGCCGGCTTTGATCAGGGCGTCGACCTCATCCCTTACACCAACCCCCGCCAGCTTCAGGTCTTTGTGGATCTGGACTGCTGGAATAAGGACCGCATCGACGTCGACCGCATGGCCACCTGGCTTGCCGTCTTCGTTACCGACGCCGACGACGATCACTTCCATCGCGCTCTGCGCGGCATCGATCCCGAGGTCATCGCCCTCTTCTTCAAAAAGCACCTGGAGGCCGTCGAGGTCATCGAGGACCCCGAGGAAGACCTGCCCAAACTTCCCCCCCGCGCTGAACTGAGTCCCGACAACGCCTACGCCATCATCTATCCCGAAAACGAGGATATGGCCGCTCTCATGCGCGCCCTCGTCGACCGCCTCTACCACGTCGACCAGGGCCTGGCCTGGACCCTCTTTGAGGCTGTTCGCTGGGAACTCACCACCGAGATGGAAGAGGTGGCCTACAAGTTTCGCAATGGACGCCTCGAGGAATACGGCTTCGTCGAGCGCACCGAGGCCCTCGCCGTCTACGCCCACCTCGAGCCCATCTCCTTTCGAAATCGCTTCGAAGAGGACCGCCACGACCAAAAAATCGGCATCGATCCTCCAGACACCCTGCACGTTCCCGCCGTCATCGCCGACGAGATCGACGACGAGTTCTACTTTTTTCGCATCCTCGACTCCATCGAGGACGTCACGCTCTTGGAGCGTCTCAGCGCTGAATTGGTTACGCTCACCAATCGCGCCATGCTCGCCGACGGCATTGAGCCCGGCGGCGTCGACACCGGCCAGGAAGTCATTCGTCGAAGCGCTGGCTACCTCAGCCTCGGCCTCGCCTTTGTCTCCCGCACCGACGCCGACGCCGCCCGCCGGGCCCTCCAGGAGCTGGCCCTTCGCGATCTCTTTCGCGTCGGCTACTCCATCACCACCAATCTTCAGAAAAAAGCCGGCGCTTTGAGCGATCGGCCAACCCTTTCGCTGGCCGAAGGCCTCTCCTATTCGCTGCTCAATGCCGACGAGCGAGCGCTCTTTGAGGGCCTCAGCGACCTTCGACCCTCCTTTGCTCGCGACGCCACCACCTTCGAGATCTTTCAGGACCAGGATCAGATCGACCACGCCGCACTGCGCATCGGTCTTGTGGCCTTTAAGCAACTGTGGCTCTTCGGCGTGGCCGACCAGTCCGTCGAAGACCTGGCCTCAATGCTCTACGACGGACCTCTCCTCAACCCCCCCGACGACACGACCTTCGACGCCTTTTTCGCCACCGCACTGCTGACTCAGATCATCGATGGTGAACCTCACCTTCGCGGCCTCACCCACCGGGAGTTGGCTCAACTGCCCCAAATCCTTCGCGATGCCCCCTGGAGCGACGACCCCCTCGACTTCTTCGAGCCCGTCATCGGACCCATGCTCGTCGAACTCCCACGCCAGGCCACCGGCCTCGCCACCCATTGGCTCAACTTCACCCTCCAGTGGCTGGACGACGAATTGGCCCCCGTTCAGGGCTTTGACGGTCCTCATCCCTTTCTGGGCCTCGTCCTCGTCGCCACCCCTGACGCCTGATTCCTTTAACCCCAAACCCTGCACTTCTACACAAAAAAGCCCGGTCTCTTCACGAGACCGGGCTTTTTTGTCATCGACCGTTAACCCCGCTTATCCAGGAGGAGACAAGCCGGGTCACGTCTCAGAGTGTGATCGTACTGCTCTCTTCTGCCGTGCACTGAGGATCCGTGGACCGCGTGCAATCCTGAAAGCAAATTTCAATGGGATAGGTCGCCGTATTCGACTCCACATCCCGGCTCCCCAGCGTACGACCGAAGAGCTGAATATTGGCCACGACCGTAAGCGAGGAGCCTGTAAATCCCATCGCTTCCACTTCGTCACGCAGGTCAGTCAACTCCTGGGGCGTTTCAAAGATCGGGACGCCCAACGTCGCCGAGCCACCGGCCGACTGCACGTGAATGGTCGACAATCGCGTGGAACCAAACTCCAACCCCGTGCCATCGGTCAATTCAAACTCCACGGTAGCTCCCTGAACCATGATGTCATTCTGATCTTGGTCCAGGTTTTCAAAGCCACCACCATCACCACCGCTCCCTCCTCCACCGACGGTCCGGCTATCAAAGAGCCGATTCTCAAAGACCGACTGGTAGATATATCGGCCCGGGATCCCCGACAGGGCATCCCGAATATCGTCATCATCCGTGCTGGCGTCCAACCGCGGTTGGCCCCGCGTTCCCAGCTCTTCAGCATTGATATATCCCGCCGTTCGGATCAACCCCGATGGGTCGTCGAACTCCGGCTCCACGAAGGGACAATTCGTTTCGATCGACGTCGTCGTGTCCCCGGTGTCATCATCGGTTTCTTCGGTGATTTCCACCGAGCCCAGGGGGACAATGCTTCCCTGCATCACCAGGGACGGTTCTTCGTCGACGCAACCCGTCAATCCAACGCTCAGGATCGCGGCCCCAAGCAGGCCCATCTTCCATGTCCGATCCATATCTTCCTCCTGTAAACTGGGTCGACTCGCCGACCCTCTATTGAGGCCTCTCGGCCATCGATCAATCTTATCTTAGCGAAAACTCTCGTCCAACGCTCCTGCTTCACTCCGTTGGTGGCATGCCACCATCGATGGTTCCCGTCGACATCACACCCAGCGCTTCCGCTCGGTTGACGATTCGAGGAGTGATGAAGATGAGCAGTTCCGAGCGGTTCTCCGTCTCCGAGTGATTTCGGAACAAAAATCCCAGAATCGGAATGCGGTGCAAGAAGGGCACGGCGTTGACGCTTCGGCCCGTATTTTCCGTGTAGATGCCACCGATGACCGTCGTGTCTCCATCCTTGACCAGCAGCTCCGTCTCCGCCTGGTTCTGAATGATCGTGGGATCGCCTCGGGCTCCCGTATTCTGGAAGTCCGGCTCGTTCTTCGTCGCTTCAATCGACATCCGCACGTATCCATCGGGCGTCACGTGAGGCGTCACCGTCAGCTCCAGGGTGGCGTCCACGAAAATCGTCTGCACACCGGCCGCGCTCACCACGCTGATCGGGATGCTCGTACCCTGTGAAATCGTCGCTTCCTGATTGTCGAGGGTCAAAATCCTCGGCGAGCTGATGATCTGGGCATAGCCCTGGTCTTCCGCCGCCGAAAGCCGCAGGTTCAAGTTCACCGAACCGCCCACGCTTCCCATCGTCAGTCCCAGCGCACCACCCGAGCCGGTACCCGCCGTGGCCGGCAAGTTCACCGCGTAATTGGGATTCTCCGAGGTTCCTTCCACCGGAGCGTCCGTATCCGTCGCACCACCGGAGATCCCCAACACATTGGGGAACATCAAGCCCGTTGGATTACCACTTCCCTGGGAGCGCGAGAAATCGCCACCCCACTGGACACCGAACTCGCGTTCGAAGTTCTCATTGGTCTCCACGATTCGAGCCTCGATCAACACCTGAGGCACCTGAGCATCCAGGGTCTCGATGAGCATCCGAATGGACTCCAAATTCTGCGGGAGATCCTTGAGGATCATCGTATTCGTCCGATCGTCGACCGACACGCTTCCACGCGGGCTGAGCAGCCCTTCCACCTGAGTGGTCAGATTGGACGCCGACGCATAGTTGATGGGCAGCAAGAAGACTTCCAAAGGCTCCACCTCTTGGGCTCGAGCCTGCGCTTCCGCTCGTGCCTCTTCCTCCTCCAACAGCGTTGCTTGAGGAGCGACGCGAATCACATTGCCCCGAACCTCATAGCCCAGCGATAGCGATTGCAGGATGGTCAAAAAGGCCTCATCCATCGGCACGCCTTGAAGCCGCATCGTCACCTCTCCGTCCACATCATCACCGGCGATGATATTGACGCCGCTCTCCGAAGAGATCAGACGCAACACATTGCTGATGTCGGCGGCCCTGAGGTCAATCGTAATCGGTCGCGTTCCCATGCCCGGTACCGACCGCGCTTCCGCGGGGTTGGTCACCACCTGAGCATATCCCGGAGGCGCCGAGGTCACGCTCTCACCCTCCGTCGGTCGTTCACTCCGGTCACCGGCTTGCTCGGCAACCTCACGAGGGGTCTGATCCACTGTTCCGCTGGCCTCGGCGACCTGAGGAGCAAATTCCCAGACCACCTGGTCACCATTTTGATGCAGCCTCTCCGAGCTATCGCCCTCCAGGTCTGCTTCCATCCTCACTGAGCCATCCTCCGCTTCGTAGCTCGACAAAAATCGGACCGCACCGCCGTCACTATCGGGCGACAGGGTCTGCTCCAATTCCGACGGCAAGGTCACGTCATTGAGGATCATCACCGAGCGTCCATCTTCGCGGGTCCGTCGGGTCTGGAAGGCATCGGAGCGCTCCAGGTCCACCACGATTTGGGAATAGCCCTCGTCAGTGGTCTCGATTCGCACGCCCCTGACGCTATTGCTCTCTGCTGGATCCACGGGCACAGCCTGGGCATCCATCCCCTGGGCCTGGGCTTCTTGTTCATTGGCTCGAAGTTCCTCGAGCTCTGCATCTCGCTGGGCCAACTGCGACTCCAGCGACTCGCGCTCGCTCTGGGCCTGCTGGGACTGGGCCTCCAGATCGGCGATCCGATCCTGGGCCTCTCCGTCCTCACGGGCTTCCGCCAGTTGCGCTTCCAGCGCTTGCGCTCTCGCCTGGGCCTCTTCCAATTCCTGCCGCTGATCGCTGAGTTGCGATTCCAACGACGCCACTTCCGAGCGCGCCGCTTCTTCTCTGGCCTGAACCTGTTCCACTTGCTGACGTGCTTGCTCCGCCTGAGCTTCTGCTTCTTGCGCTCTCGCCTGAGCCTCTTCGGCCTGTTCATTGGCCTCCTGGGCACGGGCCTGAGCCGCCTGATATTCCTCGCGATGGGCATCCCTCTCTTCTTCCAGGGTCGCCACCGACGATTGCAGCGCATCGACCTCTTCTTGATGCGACTCCAGTTCTGACTCCGTCTGCTCCAGGGCCTGACTTCGCTCTGCGATCGACGCTTCCAGGCGTTGTCGTTCTTCGCCTGTCGCCTCGTCACGGCGCTGCCTGAGATCGCTTAGCTCGGCCTCTCGCTCGCTGAGCTTCGCCTCCATGGTCGCCAATTCCTGACTGGCCGCGTCGCGAGCCTCGCGCCGCTCTTCCACCTCGGCGCGGTACTGGGCCTCCGTGGCTTCCAACTGCTGTTGGGCCTCCGCAAGCTCCGCTTCCCGCGCTTCTACTTCCGCGCTGTACTGACGTTGCGCTTGTTCCAGTTGGCTGCGCATCTCGTCGAGCTCTTCCTGGTCTTGCCGGGCTTCGGCGAGGGCGCTCTGGCTGGCCTCGAGCTGAGCTCGAAGGCCTTCCAGCTCTTCCTCGGCCTCTTCATTTCGCTCCACCACCGCGTCCGGCGCCTGTTGTTGGCGCTGTTCACCGTCGATGAACACCACCACGTCGTCGCCCTCGGTGGTCACGTCGTAGTGGGCGCTTTCTTCAAAGCCCACCATCAGCCGCGCCGAGGATTGGAATCCATCCTCGTATTCCACCACTCCCACCTGGGAGACGACTCCATTATAGACGTCCTCGCTCAACTCTCCCTGGGCCAACTCGCTATTGGAGATGTCCACAAAGAGGCGTGGCGGCTCGTCCAACTTGAACACCGAGAAGGTCGCTACCTCCGTGCCCTGCAACCGAATATAGGTGCCGTCATCTCCTTCATCGATTGACAGCGCCTCAACGGCGTTGAGCTCTTGGCTCGACTCTGGTGAATCCGCCCACGCTGTGCCACTCCACAGCAAGGCAGTACACACCATCAACACGGGTAACTTCCATCTCATAGTATGACTCCTGCGTCTCGCAGCTGTGGATAGCCGAGTACCGGCCCTCCAATCCTGTTCCTCGGGGCTCTTTCGAGCTGGCCGGGAACGCCAGTTGCCTTCGTTGGACTTCAGTCGCTCATTCATTGTCGTTCCGGTGGTGCCAGCCCTGAATCACCTTCGCCATCGGCCGCGCCCATCTCTTGGCGCAGCAATTCTTGGCCCTCATCGCTCCCCACCAATCGGCGTAGGGCTTCTCTTTCTTCATCCGTCAAATCACTGCCCCTATCGTCCATCCCCGGATCACGTTCAGACATATCCCGCAGTGCCAGGACCTGGCTGACCCCATCTTGGCCTCCCTCCAGAACCTCCACTTCTTCGGATCGGATCGTATCCACCACCCCACCGTCGGTGCCGATCCGGTCTCCCTCTTTGGCGAAGTGGCCCATCCCGCTGGGGTCGATAAACATCGCCCGCGGCACCGTCGTCTCACTGATGATCGTCACCAGCTCCAACTGACCGAGGCCAAACCGCTCCAGAGGCTCTCGAGGACGCTCATCCTCATCGCTCACTTCATCGCTCTGGATGGCCACCACATCCGAATCCGGACGAAATGGGTTGCGCCGCACCGGATAATCGGGACGCGAGTACTCCTCGTCCTCATCAAACTCCGTGAAGTCCTCGGCCCTTACGTCGAGCTCCGTCTCCACATCGTCATCATCCGACGGCCCTTGAAGCTGCCCATCTTGTGTGCTTCCTCCCGGGCATCCCCAGACCACTGGCATCGCCATCAGCAACACCAATCCCAGGGCCCATCTCGCCCGGCTGTCTATTTTTGTCTTCCAGTGCATGCCCATCTCGTCTCTCTTCAAATAATCGTATCGGGCTCGCCCTTCTCCGCGCTTACTCAATTGGCCCACCGATAGGTCGTCGCCTGAGCCGTCACATTCAGTACTCCATCGGAGTCCATCCCCGACGACTCCACGCTCATCTGCACCCCTTCGATGTTGATCAACCGCGTCATCCCTCCCACGAAGGAGAAGAAGTCCGCCACTTCATCGAAGGTGCCTACCAGTTCCATCTCCACCGGAATCTCCACGATCTCTCCATCCTGGTTTTCCTCCAGGCGCTGGAAGGTCTCGATGCTCAGGCCCGCCGTCTGCGCATGGCGATAGACCGTCTGCAACAGATCCGGAATCTCTGACGACTCCGGCAGCGTCTCCTGAGCCATCTGCAGGCGCTGGTTGAGCTCCCGCAGCTGCTCATCCATATCTTCCATATTCGCCAGTTGACTCTCCAACCGCGACTGGTCGCGCTGCAGCTCCTGAGCTTCCATCTCTTTGGCCTGAATCTCATCGTTCATCGGCGTGTACACCAGCATGAAGAACGCGGCGAACCCACCCACCATCACCACCACCAGCACCAGAATCTTCTGGGTCAGCGGGATTGAATTGAATCGATCTATAAACTCATTCATGGCTATTCCTATCGGCCTTCACACTCAGGAATCAGGGGACTCAAAGCCCGTGTAATCGAGATCTCCGTACATGTGGAATGACACGAGATCGGTATCGCCGCTCTCCCTCTCCACGTAGCGCAGATCGACATTGTTGAAATACCTCGCCGAGGTCATTCGCTGCAGAAATTCCGCCACATCGTCGGCATTGGCCGCGAAGCCTTCCAACGTAAAGCCCGATTCCTCGGTCTCTTGAAAGTTCTCCAGCCACAACCGGTGCGGATTCCAATCCACATTCCAGTCCGACAGCATCTGCTGGCGGCGATCGTCTTCGTTTCTCGGCGAGCTGACCATCGCCTGCAGCTCATCGAGCATCTGCACCGGGCCGATACGCCGGGCCTCGAGATTCGCCAGGACTTCCAGTTGGGCGCCCAACTCCTGGGCTTCGGCCTGCAGGTCGTCGATCCCTGCGGTCTGCTCTTCCAACTCACTGACTTCGGCGCGGATATCCTCAACTTCTGACTCCACCTGCGATAATTCATCAGCGAAATACAGGTAGATCGCACCAAAGATGATGATTTCAATGGCCACCACTCCGGCAAAGAGGGCCAGTTGTCGTATGCCCTGGGAGCGCCGGCGGGCCTTTCGGATCGGTAATAAGTTTACGCGAATCATCGTTCGTTGGTCCTCCGCAAGGCCAATCCCACACTGATCCCGGCTATGGGTGACCAGTTTTTGATACGTTCCGGCGAAAACTCTCGTTCATCGTAATCGATATTGCGAAACGGGTTCGCCACTTCCGTAGACACCCCGCTTATCCGCTCAATGGTTCGCACCAATGAGGGGATCGCCGCCGTGCCCCCAGACACCACGATCTTGTCGACCTCTTCTTCGGCCGCCGTCGCCGCATAAAAATCCAACGACCGCTGGATCTCCTGGGCCATATCCTCGGCCTTATCCTGGATGATCGACTCCACTTCCTGGGGCAATACCTCATCGGAGGCCATTCCCGGGCTTCCGCCCATCTTGTACAGCTCTGCCTCTTCGTACGTGATCTTGAGCTGACGCTGGATCTCTTCCGTGATGTCACTTCCACCCAGGGACAGATCGCGGGTAAACATCGTCACCCCATCGGTGACCACATTCATGGTCACCACCGAGTTGCCCACATCGAGCAACACCACCGTCTCTCCGCGATGAAATCCGTAGTTGACCTCGTACATATTCTGCAGCGCGAAGGCATCTACATCCACCACCAGCGGCTCCAGGCCCACGTCATGGGCCAGGGTCACGTAGTCGTTGATCATCTCTCTTTTCGCCGCCACCAGCGCCACATCCATCTGACCCTGATCGGTCTTGGGTGCCACCACCTCAAAGCCGATAAATACATCCTGAATATCAAAGGGAATATGCTGCTCGGCCTCCCATTGGATCGACTCTTCCAGCTCCTCCTGGGTCATCAGGGGCAGCCGGATCTTTTTGACGATCACCGTATTTCCGGACACGCTCATCGCCGCGTACTTCGCCTTCTTGAGCGCCTTGTTGCGGTCCTTGAGCGTGTGAATGGCGTCCGCCACCACCGAGCTATTCATCAACGCCCCGTCCACGATCGTCTCCGGGGGTAGCTTGGCGTGATCAAAGGCCTCGAGCCTCAATCCTCCCTTCGTGCTCTTCAGGACCGTCACTTTGACACCGCTCGACCCGATATCCAGGCCGACACAGTTGCCTTTTGTCATGCCAAACGCCATGTGACATCTCCTTAGTTAAAGCTCTGCTCGAAGAAAGTTTCGCTCATGGTGGCATGGCAATGAAATAGGTGTCAACAATTGTATCCGGATCTTTGCCATCTCCGACCTTCACGCGTGCCCTCTGAAGGCTTCTCATCGAGGCACTTTTTCTGTCTGCCCCGCTATTGTAACGCATCCTTGCCACGCCGAAAGTTTTTTCCCCGACTTTATTCCCGACCTGTGATCGGCCCTATTTTCTAGGCCCGTCTTCCGATCGCCGACACGCCCCTCCCACCGCTGACCGGTCGCTGCCTCCAGTGCACTCCCCGCTGGCCCCCTCTCGCTTCCGCGCTCTCCTTTGGCCTTCTTTTAAGCGACGATCTTTTGAACCTCTGGAAATACAACAGCCCCGTCGTCTGTTTTTCGACCCTTGTCCCCGGTCTTTGTCGGACCGGGGCTTTGTAGGACCGGCCACCCCTTGCGCTTCGCCCCTGAATGATTAGACTCCGCGATTCCAGTCGTTTGTTGCGTTAGCCCGGCGATCGATTTGGCCGAAAATGGTGGCCAAATCGATCATTTGGCTTATTATCTACTGCACGCTACGCCTTCCCTCTTTACCACGGGCAGATATATGACTCCGGAACAACTCGAGGAATTTCGACAGCTTCTCACCGACGAGAAGAAGAACCTGATCCGAAAAGCTACTCGCACTCTGGAGAATGAGATTGAACTCTCCAAGGAGGATATGGCCGACGAGGCCGACCTCGCCAGCGCCCTCACCGATCAGAACTTGAGCCTTCGCCTCCGCGGCCGTGAGCGCTACCTGATGGAAAAAATCGACCTCGCTCTCGAGCGCATCGACAACGATGAATTCGGCGAGTGCGTCGTCTGCGGTGAGAATATCGCCATTCCACGCCTCAAAGCTCGCCCGGTGACCACCATGTGCATCGGGTGCAAAGAGGAGCAAGAACGTCGCGAGCGCCTCTACTCCGACTGATCGACTTCATCTCGTCCGCCTTTTACTACCGATCTGAGTGATACCATGAGCCAACCCAAGCTACACCTTTTTGATGCCAAATCCGCCCAGGAAAAGGGCACCGTCTCCCAATCGGGCCTCGACGTTCATTTTCCGGCCGACGTCGCCGGATGGACCGACGTCCTCGACTGCCGCGAAGAGCCCTACACCGAGCAATCGATCGCTGAAAATTGCGCCTACGCCGTCCGGGTTCACAAAAAATACATCCTCGTGGAGCCCGAACAGGTCGCCCAGGAGACGCCGCCTGTCGACGATGCCTGAGCAACTCGCTATACTCGGCCTACGCTAAATTCTTGATGAGACGTCGTGACGAGGCTCCTATGCAATGCGATTGGAACGGATATACCCTTGAAGTTCGTGGGGATTGGACCGGACGCTGGGCCTTTCTCGCTCCGGAATACGAGTTGTGGCTAAATGACCAGCAGCTCGACACCGGTGGCGGTCCCCGCGTCAGCCCTGAGCTCGAGGCCATCTTCGAGGATACCGACGGCGACCTCCACCATATCAAGGCCTCCATCATCTCCATCGCTGGCATCCGCCCGCGCTGCGAGATCACGGTGGAGGGCGAAGCCGTGGCCACCGGTCGTGTCCCCGTCAAAAATATCCTCAATCCCCTCCTGATCATGACCATCATCGCCTCCATCGCCGCCATGGTCTACGTCGGTCCCGACGTCCTGCGCGACATCCTCCCCATGATCCGCTCCTAGCTGATCACCACCAGATTGTCCCGGTGGACAGCGGCATCCAATAGCTTATAACCCAACGTCGCCTCGATCTCATCGGAGTGCTGGCCTGCTATGGCGGCCATCGCCTTGGCGTCGTAAACCGCCAGCCCTCGGCCAATCACCTCTTGATTGGGCCCCACCAACTCCACCACCTCTCCTTCCCCAAACTCTCCCTCCACCGCCACGATCCCCGAGGGCAATAGACTCGCCCCCCTCTCCCAGATGGCCCGCACAGCCCCCTCATCACATCGCACAACGCCCCGCGCCACGGCTCCCGCGCCGAGCCACACCTTCTTGCCCTCCACCGGCGAAGTTCCCCCTGGCCTCAGCCAACTCCCCACCTCTTCTCCTTCTACAATAGCCTCCAATACATGCCCCTTCTTTCCCGGGGCGATCACCGTCGACGCTCCAAACCGCGCCGCCAAACGCGCCGCCTCCACCTTCGAGATCATTCCCCCCGTTCCTACATCACTATCCGAGGGACCGGCCCACCGATCGATGCGCTCATCATCGACGGCAATCTCCGAGACCAACGCCCCGTAGCGCCGCTGCCCATCGTCGCTCTTCTCCACCTCAAACAGGCCCTCTACATCCGACAAGAGCACCACCAATTCCGCCCCCACGACACCGGCCGTCATCCCAGCCAGCTCGTCGTTGTCGCCAAACCGCAACTCCTCGGTGGCCACCGTATCGTTTTCGTTGATCACCGGGATCGCCCCAAAGCGATGAATCCGCTCCAGGGTTCGCCTCGCGTTCAAATAGCGCTTTCGCGACGACAGATCCCCGCGGGTAAATAAGACCTGCGCGATTTTTCGCTCATAATGCCAGAACTCTGCCTCGTACATCTGCATCAACCGTGATTGCCCCAGCGCCGCCAGGGCTTGTTTCTCCGGGATCCCCTCGGAGTCCATTTTCTGGCCCAGCCATTGGCGACCCATCGCCACCGCCCCCGAGGAAACTACGGTCACCTCCCAGCCCCGGCGCACCAACGCATCCAGGCTCGACACCAGCCCCGCAAAGGCCGGCCGATCCACTCGCCCCTGGGCGTCCATGAATACGGCACTTCCGATCTTCACCACGATCCCCGCCGCTTGACTGCTGATCGCCTCTCGCTTCGCCATTACTCGCCTCCCGAACTCTCTTCCAAATCATCGGTCTCTTCGATCCATCCCTCATTTTCCCACGCCTCCAGGGCATGTTGAATGCGAACCCGGCTCTCGTCGAGCGGTACCTCCACCAGCTCAACCTCTCCCCATTCGACGGCTCCCTCATAGGAGCGGTGGCACTCCTGGAGCACCACCTCCAGACTTCCGCCATCGATGGTCGCCTCCATTTGAAGCTCCCGACATCGCTGTCCCTCATCGCCAGCAAAGGTCTCCAGTCTCTTGTCCAGCGACTCCACCCCTTCTCGCCACAACTCCATCCATCCCTCCTCTACTCCCATTTCCACATTCGGATCGCAGATCGCCGCCCCCCGCTCGTTGGCATCCGTCCCCTCGGCGAGCTCCGTCATCCGTTGGAATCGTCCCCCGTACTCATCGCGCCACCACCGCTCACCAGCGCTTCCCCGAGGACTTCTGGCCGCACGTTGCTCGTCGACAAATTCCAAAAACCCCTCCTCCATCGCCACCACCCGTCTTTCCTTTACTCCACTTCGAGCTGGCCCATCTTCAAATTCAACAACACTCTCAATCGTCCACCGCTGCCCTCCATCGCGCCGCCAACTCCCCTCTTCCCTCCACCACCTCTCCCGCTCTCCCCGGCGTCGAATCTCGAAGACAAAGCTCACTTCAAAGGGGTTCTCAAGGTCCCATCCAATCTGGCAGCGCTCCTCTTTTTGACGCGCCCGACTCCCGGCGATGCTTCTGGCCTCTTCGGCGATCTCCAACCCCCTCAACACCCCGACCTTTCCACTTCGTGTCCGATCTTCTTGAAGCCTGGCTTCCGGCCCCTCTAGAAGCCCACTGCATCCCTCACACCCCACGGAGAGTACGCTCGTCGCCATCAGCCCTATCCCCAGGACCCATCGTCTAATCCACAACGACTTGTTCTCGCCTTCAATCACCGACACCGCCTAAAGCCTCACCAAAAACACCGGACCCCCTTCCACCGATGGCGAAAGGGGGTCCCGTTACTTTGCTCTATTGACCTGCCTTTCGGCAAGCCTTCCTATCCACTCAGCTGCAGCCGCTGGTGGAGCCACAATTGGTGCACTTGTAGCAGGAGCCCGATCGAATCATGATCGTCCCGCATTCGCTACACGGAGGCGCGTCAGCCTGCAGCGTAAAGACGCTCGACTTTCCGTCCGCCCGAGTAGCATCGAAGATCACCTGTCCTTCCGGGGCCTCCGCAAATTTGGAGCCATCTTCGCGCTCCTCCTTTGCCTCGGGACTCCCTTTTGGGATTGCCTCTTGGTCGGTGGTCTCCTCGTTGGTCTTCGCTTCCTGCTTATCGCCGATGCCCGGTCGCCAGGGCTCCTCGGTGTTCCCCGCCAGATAGACGTTTCGCTCTTCCTCGCCCAGGAATTTATCGGCCAACCAGCGGAAGATATAATCGGTCACCGACTTGGCGAACCGAATCCGCTGATTGTTGGTGATTCCACTGGGCTCAAACCGGGTGTGGCTGAACTTATCGATCATCACTTCCAGGGGCACACCGTACTGCAGCCCCAGAGAAATGGAGGTCGCAAAGGAGTCCATCAGGCCACTGACCACCGACCCTTCTTTGCTCATCACGATAAAGATCTCACCGGGGCGTCCATCTTCGTACATGCCCACCGTGATATAGCCTTCGTGACCGGCAATGGAGAATTTATGGGTGATCGACGGCCGCTCATCGGGCAGGCGTCGTCGGCGATTGACATCGCCCCACTGCGCTTCGGCCTGATCCCGATTGCTGGCCTTCGTGCTCGCCACGCGTTCACGGGGCGAGACGCCCTTCTGCTCGCTCTTCGTCGTCGACGCTTCGCTGGTCGTCGACTCGCCCTTGTCTTCCTGAGTCGACAACGGCTGAGTGCGCTTGCACCCATCGCGATAAATCGCGATCGCCTTCAGCCCCAACTTCCAGGCCTCCATATAGGTGTCGGCGATCTCCTCGCGGGTCGCACTCTGCGGCATATTCACCGTCTTCGAGATCGCTCCCGACAAAAAGGGCTGCGCGGCCGCCATCATTCGCACATGGCCCATCGGTTTGATCGATCGGCTTCCATTCGCTGGCTCAAAGGCGCAGTCAAATACCGCCAGATGCTCATCCTCGATATGAGGCGCCCCTTCGATG
>CAYQBU010000065.1:0-18395 GCA_964415785.1 uncultured Bradymonadales bacterium | reverse complement strand
CCAACCACTCCCAACGGCCCACCTCCCCCCCCTGGGCCTCGATACGCTCTATCCACCCCTCTACCCGGTCGAATTGCAAGGGCTCCGGAGCCAGCCCTCGAAGCATATTCGCCCCCCAATCCAGCAGGGTCGTTCGCCACCGATCCCAGCTTCTCTCGTAGACCGTCTCCAGGATCACCACCTTCTGGCCCACCCTTAGCGCCTCGCTCAATACCTCATCGGGGTCGTCGGCGTGATGCAATACATAGGAGATCACCACCACATCAAAACTCTCTTCTTCCCAGGGCAATCGTCGCCCATCGTAGATCCGATGTTTCAACCCGCTGCGATTGCGGTCCTGAATATCCGCCAACGCCACCTCATGACCGCTATTCGCCAGCGCCTGGCCCACGAACCCCTCTGCCGCCCCCAGATCGAGGACCCTCAACCCCTCCTCGCTCTCCAGATAACTGGCCACCTCCTGGGCCTTTCGTTTCCCCCGGCGGCGCAACACCTCGATCAACCAGGGTTTGCCAAACTCCCAGCTCGCCCATCCCGCCACCACCGCGACTTGCATACCCATCGCCACCACCTCAAATCCCCTTCCCACATCCGTTGAATAATAGCCGTAAGAGATCATCGACACCGCGCCCACCACCGCCGGCATCGTCCATCCTTTCATCGCCCCCGCGGCCACAAAGGGCATCGCATACCAGGGGTGAAACACTGGCGAAAAGAGTATGTACGCCCCCAGCGCAAGGCATACGCCACCTAATAATCGCTCCCGGTCCCCATTCTGATACCAGGCCAACATCACCAGGGCCGCCAATAGCAACCCATTCATCACCGGCCCCGTGATATGGCTCACCGGCTCCGTAACCCCTTCTCGATAACCCAGACCCCAGCGCAGCACGTAGTACAGCGGCGCATTATAGGAAAAATGCTCTGCGTATAGCTTCAAGCTCTCCCACTGATTCGCGATGAGCGACGGGCTCCAAAAGGGCAAATAGCTCGCCACCACCACCGCCCAGGCCGCCACCGTCGCTTTGATCGCCGCCCATATCCCATAGCGCACCCAGAGATAGATCCCGATGACCGGGCTCGCCACCAGAAACGTCCACTTCACCACCGCCGCACAGCCGATGGCGATACCGCTTTGGAGCCCCGCTCCTCTCAAGGCGCTCCACACCATCCACCCCAAAAACGCGATCCCCAGCGCCTCCGTATGGCCGCCCGCTGCCACCTCCCAGTAAACCATCGGATGCCAGGCATAGAGGCTCGCCCACAGCACCGATCTACCCACCCGTCGAAGCACTACCATCAACGCCAAAACCCCCACCAGATCGGCGATCAAAAAGATCAGTCGCAACCACCACTGGGCCTCTCCGCCCAGGACATCGGCCGCGCTCACCGCCCCCGCAAAAGCCCACTGCGACAGGGGCGGATAGACGGTCTGGTTATCCGGTCGATTGATCTTGTCGTAGAGCGCCCCATCTCCCTCTCCCCGCTCCCAGCGCTCTGTGGCTGATTCCTCAAAGGGGCTCTCCCCCTCCACCACCACCGCCCCATCCCACAGATATCTCCAGATATCATCGGAGAGCGAAACCGGGGCACTCAAGGTCACCAGCCGAAATACGGCCGCCACCACCAACACCAGGATTGCCGCCTGCTTCCAGGACAACCCCTTCAGCGACGACCACCCCCACCACAGCGACGCTCCCAGCACCACCGACGACCCCACCATCAACGCCGCCACACCAAGCGGCGCCTCCCGCGGCGGCGTCCACTGGACAAACACCGCTGTCACCGCGGCGACCAGGACAGCGACGGCCCCTATCCCCACCACCGCCCTCTTGACTCTCCCAGCCGCCTCGATCACGAACTCCTATCTATCAGACGAATCGAAGCACATGGTATTTTCGCTTGCCCGACCTCAGCACCATCATCGTCTCGCTGGCCAGGTCCTCCTCACTCAACACCCGATCTCGGTCCTCGACGCGGTGATTGTTGAGGTAGGCCCCGCCCTGCTTGATCAAGCGCCGCGTCGCCCCTTTCGAATTCTGCAGACCTGCCTCCGCGAAGGCATCGACGATGCCGAGATCGCCACTCTCCAGGCGGCTGCGCTCAAACTCCGTAGACGGCACGTCGGAGAAGATGGAACTCAAATCGGCATCGTTTAAGCCCTCGATGGGCTCGCCAAAGAGCATCCGACTTGCCCGCACCACCTTCTCGGCCGTCTCCTCTCCGTGAAAGAGTGCCGTCACCTCGAAGGCCAATTTCCGCTGGACGTCGCCCCTGTTTTTGCCCTCGTCGATCCGCTTTTCCAGCGCTTCGATCTCGTCGCGCTCCAAAAACGTAAATTGCCGAAGGAGCATCCCGCAGTCGCGATCGTCTGTATTGACCCAGTACTGATAAAAGTCATAGGGGCTCGTCAGATCCCCATCCAGGTACACCGCACCATCAAGACTCTTGCCCAACTTTTTACCATCCGCCGAGGTCAACAGCGGAAAGCTCAAGCCATAGGCCGTCTCACCCAGGCTTCGTCGGATAAGATCCGTGCCCGCCGTGATATTGCCCCACTGATCGCTTCCCCCGACCTGAAGGTGGCATCCCTCGCTCTCAAACAGGTGCTTAAAATCAAAGGCCTGAATCAGCATATAGCTAAATTCCGTATAGCTGATCCCCTGCTCCCGATCCTCGAGCCTGGCGCGCACCGATTCCTTGGCGATCATCGCGTTGACCCGAAAGTAGCGGCCCACCTCTCTCAAAAAATCGATAAATGACCACTCTCGGAGCCAATCGGCATTATTGAGCACCTTGGGTGACTTCGCTTGCGCTCCCTCGACCATCCCACCGCGCTCCACGACCTGATCGAGAAACCCCTCGATCTGCGTCGCAATGGCTTGCCGATTGGACTCCAGCAGATCCCGATCCAGAAGTTCTCGCTCCTCGTCCTTACCCGACGGATCACCGATCATCCCCGTCGCTCCACCGACGATGGCCAGCGGTCGATGACCGTGGCGATAGAAGTGAGCCATCGCCATCAGCCCCACGGCGTTGCCCACGTGCAGCGACGACGCCGACGGATCAAAGCCGCAATATAGCGTCACCGACTCTTCACCCAACCGCTCGTCGATCTCGTCGTGGGTGATATCCTTGATAAAACCGCGCCACTGCAATTCGTCTAATATATCGCTCTCAAATGTCTCGCTCATATCGTTTCTCATCCATTGCTTGGTTCTTCGATTATCCTGTCGTTAATTCGCTTGAAACCACCGGGCCCGGATTAGTCATGAGACGTCGTGGACGCGTCGTGGCCAATTGCGCTAACGCGCATAGCCCACTTCACGGGTTTCTCGGATCACCGTCACCCGGACCTGGCCGGGATAGGTCAATTCCTCTTCGACCCGCTCAGCGATCGCCTTACTCAAGGCCTTGGCGCCTGCGTCATCGACGTGGTCGCGCTGCACCATCACGCGGATTTCTCGGCCCGCCCGGATCGCATAGGCCTCGTCGACACCTTCAAAATCAGCAGCAATGGCCTCCAGCGCTTCCAATCGCTCCACGTAGGCCCCCAGCACCTCTCGTCTGGCTCCCGGTCGTGCTCCCGAGAGTCCATCGGCGGCGATCACCAGATGGGCAATCACCGTCTCCTGAGGCTCCTCATTGTGGTGGGCGGCGATCGCATTTCTTACCACATCGCTCTCGCCCAGGCGCGCCGCCATCGCCGCCCCTTCCAGGGCATGGCTTCCGCGTCGCTCGTGACTAAATCCCTTGCCGATATCATGCAATAGGCCCGCTCGCCGGGCCGCTTCCACATCGGCCCCCAACTCCGCCGCCATGAGTCCGCATAAAAACCCCACCTCGATGGAGTGAGACCACACATTTTGTCCATAGCTGGTGCGAAATTTCAGCCTCCCCACGGCCGTCACCAACTCGTCGTGGAGCCCATGTAATCCCAGCTCCATGGCCGCCTTTTCTCCCGCTTCCTCGATGGCCACCGCCACTTCCTGATCCGACTGGTCGACCATCTCTTCGATCTGCCCCGGGTGGATCCGCCCATCGGCGATCAGCTTGGTGAGCGCCCGGCGCGCGATCTCTCGACGCACCGGATCAAAGCAGCTCACCGTGACCACCTCCGGCGTATCATCGACGATGACATCCACCCCCGTGGCCGCCTCCAGAGCGCGAATATTTCGCCCCTCGCGACCGATGATACGCCCCTTCATATCGTCGCCGGGAAGCGCGATCTTCGAGCTGCATTTTTCGGCCACAAAATCACCGGCGAAGCGCTGGCAGGCCACGGCCATGATCTTTTGCGCTGAAGCCTCTGCCTTCTTCTCAGCTTCCCTCTCGATGCGCCGGATCTCGCCTCTGGCCTCCCGGCGTACCTTGTCGATCATTTCCTCTTCCAGCTGCTCCTGCGCCACTTCACGGTCGATCTCGGCTACCTTCTCTAATTGCTCCAGCAACCGCTCATGGATGGCGCTGACCTTTTCCTTTTCTCTGTCCAACGCCTCTTTCATTTCTTCCAACGCCCCCTCACGGGTCGCTACTTTCTCCTCGCGATCATCGAGTCGATTAGCCCGACCATCGAGACTCCGCTCCCGATGACCCAGTCGCTTCTCATTTTCTCGCAACTCCTCTCGTCGCTCCTGCAGCTCCTCTTCTACCGCTGCTCGACCCTCGCTGCGGATCTCGCGGGCATCCAACTCCGCCCCCTTGACCATGGACTCCACTTGCTCTTCGGCGCGCTCTACGATCCGCTGTGCCTTTTCCTCGGCCTCTCCACGATAGGACTCCTCCAACTCTTCACGAACCTCGACATTCAACTCCTGGCGAACCCTCTTTTCGACGCGCTTCTGCGCCTTCTCCTCTGTGCGCTCCCTCAACTCATCGAGACTTTGTCGAATCTGGTCGCGCGCCAGAAACCATCCCAATAGCCCCCCGACGCACCCACCCATGATCATATATACCAGCGGATCGAGCGTCTCCATCACATCCCCTCATCCAACTTCGACCCGCCCTCTGGTCGCGACACCGCGATCGTCTCCGCGTCGGTGACCACCCAGTCCATCCTGCAATCATGGGCTTCCCTCGGCAGATTCTCGTCTGTCACCTGCACTCCAAACGCCACGCCCACCCGCTCTCCCTGGACCGCCGACAGCACTCGGTCGTAATAGCCTCCGCCAAAGCCGATGCGCACGCCCCGCCGATCAAAACTCAATCCCGGCACCAAAAAGACATCGATTTGTCCCTCCAAAATCGCCTCTCCCCCAGGCTCCTCAATCCCAAATGCTCCCCGCTTCAATTGCTCCCAATCCTCGAGACACACAAACTCCATCTCCCCTTCTCCCACCACGCGTGGAAGGCACAGCGCTCCCTCTTCGCGCTTCCAGCGCTTCATGAGATCACCGATATCGAGCTCTCCCGCTTTCGCCATATAGCCCGCCAGCACATCCGCGTTTTGGAGGGCGTCGAGCTGCCACAAGCGCTGCTGGACTTCTTCGCTTCGCCGGTGCCGCTGTCGCCGCGAAAGTTGATTTCTCGCTCTTCTTCCCCGCCGTCGCCAGATCGCTTTTGCCTCTTTGATTGCCTTCGAAATATCGTTGCCGTCTCGTCGTGGGAGCCACGGTTCGACACGGGAGCGTGACTCATATCATCGGCCAGTCATGTCTAGTGCCCCTGACCCACCTCTTCGACCTGATCGATCAGATCGTGGAGCGTGTCGGCCTTGTCGGCCAAGTCCTCTTGGGTTTGGCTCAACCGCTGACGCGCCTCGTATAATTCCTCGGCCACCGTCAGGCTCGCCAGCATCAACAGCTTATTGGACGGGGCTCGCGGCGCCGCGCTCTGCAACTCCTCGATCGTCTCATCGATATGGCGCGCCAGCTCCTTGACGAACCCCGGCTCCCGATCGCTGCGTATCGTCAGCGACTGACCCTGAATATCGACCGTGATCCGCCGCGACTGACTCCGTGTTGCCACCGACGCCGTCGTTCCCTGAGAATTACCTTTCGTCTTTTTTGAACTCACCCTTCGCCTCCATCCTTGGTCCACGCCATCCATCGCCCGGTCTCTGCCTCCACCGCCCACCATTATTAGTCCCAACTCCTCAGTTCCTTCAAGGGCGACTCCGCCCGCCCTTCCGTGCTCCCCACCCAATCTGATACCCTGAACACGATGACGATCATCCATCTCTCCTCTCGCATTGACCATCATGAGCAGTGGGAACCCCACAACCAAAGCGCCTACCGCTGGCCTGGAAGACCATTCCGAGGAACTCAGCGAGCGCACCGAAGCGGAAGCCCAGATCCGATTCTACCGCTCCATGGCCGAGGTGGCAGCCACCGACTCTCGACTCCCCCAGCGGCTCGCCCGCACCGTCGCCGAGGTTCTCTACGACTTTTGCGTCGTCTACCGCTGCACCCCTGGCCTCGAGACCATCGACGCCCGCGCCGTCTTTCACCCCAATGACCACTTCGTCGAAGCCCTCAATAAGACCTTTGTCGACGGCAAACGCCCCCTGGCCCGCGGTCTCGTTGAGCACGTACTTCAGCGCCAGGAGAGCTACTTTCGCCCCCGGTGGTCACCCCACCTCCTCGCCGCCCACGGCGATGATAGCTCCCAGAGCCTCCCTCTCGACATCGACATCCACAGTCTCCTGGTCATCCCTCTGATCGGCACCGACGACCAACCCCTGGGGGCACTCCTCGTCGGCCGCCACACCACCTCCCTTTCCTTCGACGAAACCGATCTCGCCCTCAGCGAATGGATCGCCTCCCACGCCGCCATGAAATTGGAGACCGCTCGCCTCTACAGCGATCTCAAAGAAACCAACCAGCAACTCGATGCCGCCCTCGAGGCCCGGGACAACTTTATCGCCGTCGCCGCCCATCAACTCCGTTCCCCGCTGGGAACCCTCAAACTCCAGGCCGAGATGATGCGCCGATCCATCGGCAGCGAGTTGGCCGACCAGTCCATCACTCCCTCTACCATCGAGCGCCTTTTGGAACGCGTCGACGACACCGACCGCCAGGTCGACTACATCGACCGCATCGTCGACCAACTCCTGCACGCCTCAAAATTCGTCGACGGCGCCCATAAGATCACCCCCGAACCCTGCGACCTCCACCTGATCAGCGAGGAGGTCGCCCGCCGCTTCTCCCACCTTCTTCAGCGCCAGAATTGTTCGCTGACCATCCGTAGCCCCGGCAGCCTCACCGGAGAGTGGGACCGCGACTGCCTGGACCACGTGGTCGCCAATTTGCTCTCCAACGCCATCAAATACGGCGCCAACTCCCCCATCACTCTCACCCTCCAGCGCCACCAGCAATCCGCACTCCTCTCCGTCCAAGATCAGGGCCCGGGCATTGACCCCGACGACCAACAGCGCATCTTCCAGCGCTTTGAACGGGCCAATCGCCGCCAAAAAGGATTGGGTCTCGGCCTCTGGATCGTGCGTCAATACGTGGAGGCTCACCAGGGGAACATCGAGATCGACAGCACCCCCGGGGAGGGCTCAACCTTTCGCGTCCAACTCCCCCTCTCCTCCTGATTTTCGCCGGATCAGGCGACCGTCGATCAACAGCGCCGATGCCAGCGCTCCCGCGATCATCGGCCCCTGCAGTGCCAGCACTTTCGACGTATCCTGCACCAGAACCGGCCACCACAGCCCCCCGATCTGCACCACCAGCCCCAGCGCTGCGATCGTCGCCAGCACGCACCACAGCCACAGCAGTAGCCGCCGGCCCCGCACCGACCCCCGCATCACCATCACCGCCGCCACCACCACCAGTAGCGTCAACGGATTGGCCCAGAATAGGTTCTGATTCCAATAGGTCACATCGTGATCCGTGATCACCGCCATCGTCCCCAATACCAGGCCCGGCAGTCCCAGCATCAACCCCACTCCCAGGTGGTACAGGCCATAGCCGATGCGGCGGCGACGTCCCGGACCCCTCCGCCCCACCATCCCGATCACCACTCCCATCGCCCCCAACCCCAGTCCCAATAGCAACCACCAATGCCAGTGGCGATTCGCCTCTTCCGGCACCGGCTCTCTGTCCTCTGCTCGGTACAACTCATGCTCTCTGAGCGACAGCGCTCGCTCCTCTCCCTCGTCGTCGACCCAGCTAAAGTCGAGCACCGCCCGCTCCAACTCCTCGGGCAAAAACATCTCCTCCCACACCGTGATCGGGTGGTCGATGCTCCCATTCATCAAGAACATCAGCAGCCAGTCCATCGGCGGCAGATGAACCGAATGACGTCGCGTATGCTCCCTCAGCGTCAACCGCCCCGGCGTCTGCGTATAGGTCTCTTCAAATTGCCCATCCACGGCCTCGTCGATCAGATCGCGAATGCGAGTGGAGCAATTGTCGTCGTAGTGATGATAGAGGTAGTCGCGGTTTTCCGGGCGCACATTGTCGGCCAGCGCCTCCGCCAACCCCAATCGTCGATCCGGCGGCAGATTTAACTCCACGAACCGTACATCCCGATCCTCCTCAATATACTGGCGAATCGTTCCCTGCACCGGCGTGGCGGCCACCCAAAACCACAGCCTGCCCATCGCGAAATGCTTGAGCAACGCCTCATCGTCGAGGGTAAACATCCCGAAATTATACATCCGGCTCTCATTGTGGCGTCGGTCCTCGACCACCAACGCCGTATGGCCGAACCACTGGGCGACTTCGTCACCCGGGCTAAAGGTGGCCAAACTGACCACCAGGTCATCGCCCTCGCTTTCCCCCTGCCCCCAACTCGTCTCATAGGCCTCCACGTCCCCCGGCAATCCTCCCATCACCGCCAGCATCGCTCCCACCATCGCCAGCCAACCGGCCCACCCTGTCATTGTTCCTCTTCGTCGCTTTGCCATCGTCCCTCGCTCCCGCCGCTTAAAACGTATAACCCAGATTAAAATGTAGACTCCCAAAACTCTCGCCCGGCCTCCGATTGAGCACCATCCCGTAATCCAAGAGCAGGGGAATCTGACCGACCAGAAGATAACGCACTCCAAGTCCTGCCGTCGCCCTGACCTCTCTCAACCGATCCCCCTCCGGGAAGGCATTGCGATAACATTGGCTCGAACTGCGCTGACCCTCTTCGTCCACGCAATTGACCAGCACTCCCGCGTCGAAAAACGTCGCCCCGTAAAGACTCCATTCCTCCACCAGAGGATAGCGCAACTCGCCGTGATAATTGAGGAGAAACTCGCCTCCCTCCGGCTGCTGAGCACTGCCCACGGGCCCCAGGGAATTCGCCGAAAAACCCCGCAGACTCCCCGATCCGCCCAGATAAAAGCGCTCCTCCGGCGGCACCAACGTCTGTCGATCAAAGACCGGCACAATTTGCGCCCCCCGTATCCCCTGGCCCAGCGTGACCGATTGCCCCAGATTGAAAAACCGGCTTCCCGACATCGACAACCGCCCATAGCTATCGCCGATGAGGGCTTCTCCTTCTCCCAGCGCGTCCCCGCTGACCAGCTCTGGCTGAGCTTGCACATGGTAGCCCTCCGTCGGGTTGAGCGGACTGTCCCGGCGGTCAAAGGTGATCTCTGGAAACACCTTTCCCGTCGCCCGCCGAGGCGAAAAGATCCGCTCTCCATCCACCCGCAGATCCCCGGGCGTCCAGGTCGACGCCTGCTTGGCCTCCAGGCCTACCCTCAAAAAGAGCCGATCCGCAATCGCATCCAACTCCTTTCGCACGTCCAGTCGAAGTCCCCATTCCTCGCGCAACACCCGATCCGTGGCCACCCCCAGCCGATCGAGGATATAAAAGGGCGTCACCGTCAGATTCAGCTCATTGATCCCCAACAGCCCCCTCAAAAACCGCGGATGCGTATACGGCACCTCCACCCCTATCAAATAGTCCACGCCTCGACGCTCGCCCTCCAGCCCTCCGCGCTCCCGTCCCAACTCCCGAAGCTCCAGCGTATCCGTCGCCGCGATCACCCGCGGCCTCAACTGCTGCCCCGTCCCAAAGAGGTTGCGATCGCTATATTGCATCTCCCCGGTGGCCAGCAGCCGTCGCGAATCGTCGAGCAGCTCCCGGCCCTCCACACCGAATCGAAAATCCAAAAACCGCGACTGCGACTCCTCCACACTCACGATCAACGAAGCCTCCGGATCTTCCCCGTCGTCATCCCGATCCGTCAACTCCTCCTCTTCCAGACCAATGGTCTCGATGCTCACGGAGTCAAAGATCCCCAGCGAGCGCATATTGCCCTGCCCCTCCATCAAGGCCTGGACATCGAGCCACTGCCCACTCTCCATCTCCAACTCTCGGAAGATGACCCTTGGCCGCGTTCGGAAATTCCCCTTCAGCAACACCTGACCCAACCTCACCCGCGGCCCCTCCGTGATGCGATGATGCAGGACCACCTCTTCGCCCATCACTCCACCGCTGAATTCGCAGCGCTCCGAGCGCTCCCGGCGCTCGCATTCCCACCGCAACTCCCCGCTTTCTAGCTCTACCCGCTCGCACCCCTCTTCGCTGAGCACGTCGAAATTGGAGCGCAAGCACCCCTCGGCGAGTCGCGGTGCTCGACATAGCTGTTCCTCATCGCCCTCTTCTCGGCAATGCGTCGTCACCGCTGCCCGCGCAAACCCCTGACGACCGTAGTACTGAGATAGGCGCGACTGGTCGGCCTGGGCGTTGACCGGCGACAGCCGATCCCCTTCGCTCACCTCCTTCAATCGCCTCAAACGCCCCTCATCGACCGACACCACCCCTTCCAACTCCACCCCCCTGACCATCGTCGCTCTTCCCTCATCGATCTCTACCTCCACCACCACCCCATTGCTTCCCTCATCCAACCTCACCCGAAAGGACTCCACCACCGCCTGAAGATAGCCCATCTCCCTCAACCGACCCTCCAACACCTCAAAATCCCGCAACAACTGCTCGGTCTGTAAATTTCCCCCCGTATCGAAGAGACCGAAAGGCCGCGTCCCAAATTCCTCCAGGGCCTCTTCTTCACTCAACGCGCTCAACCCATGGAGGTGAATCGCTTCAATTGGCGCCTGCGGTCCCTCCACAATGTCGAACCTCAACCGCCGGTTGAGCCGATCTTCCTCCATCTCCTGACCGCGCACTTCGGCAAATGGAAACCCCCTCGACTCATAGACCTGACGGATCCGGTTCTGGGCAATCCGGATCTCGGCGTCATCCACATAGCCCGTTTGGGCAAAGGTCATTGCTTCCGACAGGCGCTGATCGCTTATCTGCTGGTTTCCCTCGAACTCCACCTGCCAATGGGGCCCCTCATTGAGGTCGACGATCAGCCGAGCACACTGAGTTTGCTCATCGATCTGGATGCCCTGACCCACCACCCGCGCTCGGTAATACCCCCGCTGGCGATAGTCCTCGATCAGCGCTTCTCGCCCTCCTCGGAACTGATCCGTTGTAAACACCGGCAAAAATAGCGGTATCCGCCGCCCCAGCACCGACACATCACTGAGCATCAACTCCCGCGCCTCCGCCTGGCGGATGGACTGAATACCCCGAAACGCCATCTCGCAGATTCGGCGCTGTTCGCCCCGATCAACTTCAAAGACCAGATCCACCAGATGGGGATCGCCCTCCACCGGTTGGACCGCCAGGTCGATCGTGGTTCCAAAATACCCCTCCTCCTCAAACATGGCGATCAGGCTTCGATACTGAGCCTCCAGGCGTTCTTCATCGTCGCGAAACACCTGACCTGGGCGATACATCAGTACATTTCTCAACTCACTCTTAAATGGCGGCGGACTGGTCCCCTCAAAATCGATGCGCCGAATCAATATCGCCCCTTCGGCCTCGATCTCGATGACCACGCCTTCTTCGCTCAGGCTGCGATCGACGATCAATTCCTGGAAAAAGCCCGTCTTGATCAACCGCTGGTGAGCGGCTTCCATCCGACGCACTTCAAAGGTCTGTCCTGGCCTCAGCCCCGACAACGCAACGAAGCTTTGACGGGCCTCCGCCGATTGGCAAATCTCGAGATCGCAGCGAAAACGCACCGCCGCGATTCGTGTCCCCTCCATTGCCTCCGCCGGCTCCTCGGCCACATCCTCCACCTCCACCTGCTCTTCAACCTCCGGATCCACCGGATCCAACCCCTCCACTTCCTGAGCCGTCGCCGCCCCACTCCATAGCCACACCACCGCCAATCCCAGGGCGGCCCATCGCTTCGCCTTCGCCTCTCCCCCTGGCCCTGGGTTTTTAGTCCAGGGGCAGGCGATAATTGAGTTTAAGGTCCAATAAAAAATTATCGGTCTCCAGGTGACTTCGCTCGCTCATCTCCGCTGTCCAGTGATCAGACAGACGATACTCCAATTGGTACTGCTGGCCTCCCGTGGTCTCCGTAAACCCCGTATCCAGATGGAATCGCCAACTGAGCCGCCGGGTCAGCGTATCTCCGATCTGGACCTGTGTCCTCTCCACACCGGGCATGATCGTGAACTCATCGACGGCCACGACCTCTTGGATCTCTCGCTCCAACCGGCCCAGCAACGGCCCCAGGGCGACCTCCAGCGTCGGACGGCTCGCTCCACTCGCCGTCAACTCGTCTACCGTACACCCCGTCAACAGCAGGCTCAAAATATCCCGCTGGTCGGCATAGGGGTTACTCTCCATGCGCAGATCCAGATTCTCCAATTCCCCCTCGATGGTCATCATGATGTGGTAATACTCCAGCTCCGCGGCGTCCATATTGGACATCAACGTCATCGCCGGCGAGACCTCATCCTGAAATTCCGTCTCATCGCACGTCGCTCGTACATCGGCCCCCGCCTGAATATCGAGCGTTGGATTCGTCCAGTCATCGCTAAAGCGCACCGTCCCCGAGCGCACCTCGAAGACCTCCCCCTGAAAGGACACGTCCCCGGCGATCACGTCCAGATCCCCGATCACCGTCGGGTCCACCAGCGTGCCCTGCACCAATAGATCGAAGCGAAACTCCAGATCCATCTCTAACCGATCCAACCTCGTCCGCAAATGAAAGCCATCCCTCGCCCTCACCTGGGTGTCGAATCGGATGTCATTGAGACTGGGCACCAATTCGAAGAGGCCCGCCTCGTATTGCTCCATCTGCGGCTGGAAGGCCCCCATCACGCGCCCCGCCAGCTCCTGCTCCACAAAATCAAATTCCTGCTCGTAGAGGCCGTCGAGCAGATCGATGTTGCCACTGATCAACCAGGTCTCAAAATCGTGCCAGTCACTGGCCTCCAGCCTCAGGTTCGTGTCGAAGACCACCGTCGCCAAATCCGGAAAGCGATAGGTCATATTGTGGCTCCACACCTCCAGATCCATCTCTCGAGGGTGCTCTGGTAGATAGCCGATCGTGCCCATGACCCGGCCCGCCCCGCCCAGCATCGTCCCCTCCATGGGATCATCGCTGGGGATCTCAATGCCCCGATCCCCAAAATTCATCCGCCCTCCTTCCAACACCACCGGCTCCGGCAAAAACCGAAGCTCCCACTCCGACGGCCCATAATCGACCTGCCCATCGGCCACGAAATTCTCCGGTGTCCCTCGAATGCTCATATCCACCGCTGCCACCCCCTCGGCATCCACAAAATAGTCCGGGAAAAACTCCGGAAATCCCGCCCGCGCACTGTCCAACAGGGCCAGGTCAAAATCGCCATCGATCTGCAGGTCCAACAACGCCGGCTGGAATGCCACCGCCCCACCCAGATCAAAGACCCGCCCTCCCGACTCAAAGGTCGCATCCTCAAACGTCAATACCTCCCCACTATTCAACCCCAACACCACCTGGCCGCGGTTGGTGATCACCTGGCCCCGCGACTCGATCTCCAACTCTTCGAGTTCAAAGACCACTTGATAGCGCGAAAAATCAGGCTCCAGATAGACTTCCGCCTGCCCACTTACCCGCGCCGCATCCAGCATCGGATGGTCTCGCAGCTCCGGGAGAAAATCCATCAACGCCAGGTCTTCCATCCCGAATCGAAAATACCAGGGCGCCCGCTCATCGAGCGGAAATTGCACCGACGCCGTCAACCAGGGCAAAAGCCCTCCCGACAGATAGGTCACCCCTTCGATGGTCTCCGCCGCCGCCACAATATCACCATAGGTTCGCCCGGCGACCATCAAATCCACCAGCTGCCCTCCGCCGGACAATCGCGGTGCGGCCACCGTTCCATCGCCCTGCACAAAGAAGTTGGCCACCGCTCCAATACCCAGGGGAACTTGCTGCAACTCCACCAGCTCTGCCAGATCGATCGCTTCTCCCTGCGCCTGAAACTCAAAGCCGCCATCGTATTGATAACGCCCCGAGCCAGAGAGCCGCCCCGCCTCCGCCAGATCCAATTGCCACCGATCCAACCACACTCCCAGGGGCTCAAATCCCCCCTCTACTTCCGCCCGGCGTACCCGCTGAGCTCGAATACTGCCCTCCTCCATCTCGGCGCTGAACTCGCCCTCTAATGTCTCCATCGTCTCCCGTAGAAGTAGCTCACCATCGACCTCGCCCTCGGCATTTAAATAGGGACTGATCAGGTGGCTTACCGCCTCCATCGCAAAGGCGTCGATATCGATATCGAGCGACAACTCCTGCCGCTCCCGATCCTCCCAGATCGGCCAGGGTCCGTCGTGATCATCGCCCGGCGGTGGCTCATACCAGGCCAACCATCCCCCTACCGAAAACCGCCCAAACGGTGCCGTCGCCAGCATATGATCGATGTCGATCACTCCCTGGTCGGCACTCAACTCCATTTCCAGGTGGTCGCCTCGAAGCACCTCATCGTCGCCCACCCGCCATCCCGGCTCCTCCATTTCAGCGCTCAACTCCCACCGGGGCGACCCGAAAAACTCCTCCATCACCATCTGGAACTGCCCTGAGCCTTCCAGCCCATCGACCTCATAATAGGTCGCATAGGGCGCGATCTCCTCGAGCTGACCCTCCAGTCGCGCCGGGCCCGAGCCTCCCACTCGTTCAAAATTCATCTCCGGATACGACAGGTAGAAGTCACGAAAACCCACGCGGTCCCCTCCGTCGACCACCCTCGCCTCGTGGAGCCCCAATCGCCGCTGATCGACGAAGAATGTCGCCCCCGGTTCCAGGCTTATCTGTGGATTGGGAAATAGTAGATCATTGGCCCTGCGAAACGTCATCCGCTCCTGGACCTCCGCATCGATGAGACGCCCCAACGCGTCCGTGGCCAGCACATAATTGTGGCTCAGCCGCGGACGAGCCTCTCTTGGGATCTCACCGATGAGGTCGAACGCCCCGTCGACCTCCCCATCCAGGAAGGGATAGTCCTCGCCCACCAGGTCTCCCATCATCTCCCGTGGATTGACCCCGTCGACGTCCAACTCCGCCCCAAAGAAGCGATCCAGAATACTAAAAAACGCATACCCCGTCTCGATCTCTCCGCCATAAAACTCGGCCGTCACCCCGTCGCCAATCAAAAAGCGATTGCGCATATCCAACTGCCCGCGGATATTTTCGACAAACAAACCGTTGATCTGAACCACCCGTGCCCACGCGTCCAACTCGGCGTGAATGGTGTCGAAATCCCCTGTCACCTGGGTGAGCAGACGGGGAATATCAAATCGAATATTGCCTCCCGTGAAGTAATCCAGAGCCGTGCTTTGATAGTCCGCCTCGATCGCCCCCACCGCATCGTAATGCATTTCTCGCCCGTCGGGACCCGGTGGAAACGCCATGCGCCCCTGAGCATCGATGCGAATCCCATCCACCTCGGCCGACACGTCATCGACCGAAAAGCCGCGATTGGCCCATTGCCAATTTTCCAGCGAAAAACGCTCCACATCAAACTCCCAATCCCCACTTTCCGGTGGAAACTCGAATAAATGATGGTGAAACCAGAAACGACCGCCCGGAAGATCCAACTCATCCACCGACATCAATATCGTCGCCGGCTCAATAAACACCTCTCCCCTCGGTATCTCCACCTCCGGCACCTCAAAACCAAATCGGCGGTGCACCAACTCAAACTGGGAATTGACGATCGATATATCCGTCAGTCCAATCGGCGGCCGACTGCTCTCGTCGTCGTCCTCCTCCTCATCCTCATCATCATAACTCCCCAGCGCCTCAAAGAGATTGAGCCGCCCATCTCGAAACTCCAGGCGCACCGCCGCCCCATCGAGGTGGGCCCTCGAAAACTCCACCCGCCCCACCATCAGCATCCAGGGATTGAGGCTCACCTCTGCTCGATCCACCGTCGCCACCCTCCGGTGATCCGGCGTCATCCACTCCGCGCCGTAGAGCTTGACCTCCGTCAGGTTCATCCCCAATTCCATATAGTATACCCCCAGATGTCCCTCCAAATTCTCGTGGTAGGCCGACTCCAAAAACCGCCAACTATGCGGGGAATTGACATGGAAATAGATCAACGACACCACGCTGAGCAGCGTCAGCGCCGGGATAAAAAAGATCAGCGGGATCTTGACGTAACTCGAAAAGAGCCGCACCTGAATGTCATCGAATATTGCCATCGTCCTCGCGCCACTTCACCGCACCCTCTCTCTATCCACGCTCAGCCTGCGCTTACCTCTACATAGAATCAAGCTTTTTATCCGCCCCCGCCCCCTATTTGCCTCCCCAATTTACACCAAGAGCCCCTAAAGAGGCCTCCTATAAGACGCTGTCGCCCCCGCTATTATTCGTTTTTATCTGTGCCCCTCTAGTCCTCGCCAACACAAGGGCTCACCCCCATAGGCCCACAGGCCATCTTATTGCCCCTTCCGTTGACAGCATTGCCGCCGACAGCCTACGATCGCCATGTGACCTACACGGCGATTCAATTGGACTCCACGAGGCATTCGACGCCCATGGCCAAAAAGAAAAAACGGCGGACCACATCCAATAAGCGGGGCGCTCGCAAAGATCTGCGTCGAAGCAAGACCATTTCCAAAAAAAAGCTCACCAAGAAAGAACGAGTTGAGCTCCAGGACCTCCTTGAGTCCATTGAGGAAGACCGCCCCACCATGCGCAGCGAGTGCCGCTATGGCGAGCGCCCCTGCCCCTACGTCTCCTGCAAATACCACCTCTATCTCGACGTCAATCCGCGCACCGGCTCCATCAAACTCAACTTCCCGGGCCTCGAGATCTGGGAACTCAGTGAGACCTGTGCCCTCGACGTCGCCGATCGCGGTGGCATCACCCTCGAAGAGGTCGGCGAGGTTCTCAACCTGACCCGCGAGCGTATCCGTCAGGTCGAGTCCAAGGGACTCAAGAAGCTGCGCGAAGCCCACGAGGATTAACCCGGGTTAATCGCCGCCCCACAACCCCGGCGACCCCACTAACTCCTCGGCCGAAATCCGATCCAACCCCTCCACGATCATCGTCGGACCATATCCGGCCAACGCCTCATGGCTCGTCCCCCCGCTGGTCACCGCCAGCGACTGAGCTCCATTGGCCTTGGCCGCTTTCACATCCGCCGGGGTATCGCCCACCACAAGGTACTGGCAGCGCTCTCGTCCCAGGCCCAGCGCCCTGGCGCCCCTGTCCATCGCCCCCGCGATCAAGGCCTCTCGGCACTCCCATTCATCGCCGTATCCGCCAAACTTAAAACGCCCTCCCAGTCCGGCGGCATTGAGCTTTAGCGCCGCTCCTTCCCTCGCATTGCCCGTACCCAGCCCCAGGGCCACGCCCCGTCGTCCGCTCAACTCCTCGATCAGCACCTCCGTGCCCGCCAGCGCCGCCACTTCGCCGTCCTCCACCTCTACTTCTTCTCGCATCGCCTCCACATAGGCGCCCATCGCCCGATCCATCGCCGGCTCCAAATCTCTCGGGTCGACCTTCCCACCCAATAACCGGCGAAGGATCGCCCGATCGGTCATCCCCGCAAAGCTAAAGGGTACCTCCACCTCCTCGGGGCCCACCCCCAGGGCCTTCGCCACGCCCCGCATCATCGCCCTCGACCCCACGCCTCCGGCATCCACCAGGGTCCCGTCGATATCAAATAGGATCACTCGCGCCATCGCTTCTCCTTATTTTCGGAATCATCTCGTCTTTCCCACCAAAGCTATGATCCCTGCTCTCCCCTTCAACCTCAACGCTACTCGGCGGCCTCTCCCATCGGCCACACTGGAAATGGATCTTCGAACTCCACCCAGGCCTCTGCTCCGGCCTTCCACTCCTCGTCGGTGAGCAGGCACCCGTCCAACACCTCGCGCATCCCTGTCGAATCAGCTCCGCATCGATATTGACCTCCCCCATATCATTGACGATCACCGCCACCCGCTTGCCCTCCTGATTGCTCAGTACCTCGTTGACCAACGTCGTCTTTCCGGCCCCCAAAAAACCGGACAGCACCGTCACTGGAAGTCGCTCGTCTCTATTCTGGGCTACACGCGTCGTCATGGTTCATCTCCTTGAGTTTTACTTATATACTTCGCTTCAAAAGTGAGCCTTTCCGTCGGTTGATTCTTCGTCCCCCTCCCCCCTT
>CAYQBU010000064.1:0-18693 GCA_964415785.1 uncultured Bradymonadales bacterium | reverse complement strand
GGAGCAAGACCAGCAAGAAGAGGTCGACGGCGAAGAGGATGACCAGTAAAGTAACGCGGGCATGGTGATTCACCTCTCCACTGAAGCGAGGCATGGAATATGGGCTTTGTTCCCAGAGTCGTAGAGGAAACCCATCGCGGCGAACGCGGTTGGGATATCTTTAGTCGATTGCTCAAGGACCGGATTATTTTTCTGGGCCAGGGCGTCGACGATATGATCGCCAATTCGGTGATCGCCCAGTTGCTCTTTTTGGAGAGCGATGATCCGGACAAGGAGATCTCGCTGTATATCAACTCCCCGGGGGGGAGTGTGACGGCGGGGTTGGCGATCTACGACACCATGCAATATATCCAGGCGCCGGTGACGACGATCTGCCTTGGACAGGCGGCGTCGATGGGGGCGGTGCTGTTGGCGGCCGGAGAGCCGGGCCATCGCTATGCGTTGCCCAACTCGCGGATCTTGATTCACCAGCCGATGATGGGTGGATTGAGCGGCCAGGCCACGGATATCGATATTCAGGCCCAGGAGATCTTGAAGTTGAGGCGAACGCTCAACCGGATTTTGGCAGAGGCCACGGGGCAACCCATGGAGCGGATCAAGGCCGATACGGATCGAGATTTCTTCATGAATGCCGAGCATGCTGCGGAGTACGGACTCATCGATGAGGTGGTGAGCCCGAGGGACAAAACGAGAGCAGGGAAATAAGGGCGGGGGCTCCATCGTTTTGTCGGAGGATAGCAAGAGAAGGTGATCCAGGCGCCACAGAAGGGGCCAGGTCTTTCTCATTTTGATGACCCGTCGAATCGGGCACGCAAACACCAGGTGTTCTCATGGCGAATGACAACGATAACGGAAGCGGCCAGAGCAATCTGTGCTGCTCGTTTTGCGGCAAGAGTCAGCGGGAGGTTCAAAAGCTGATCGCGGGACCAACGGTGTATATCTGCGACGAATGCATCGGGCTCTGCGGAAATATCATCGATGAAGAGGTGGAGCGCGAGCAGCGGGCCAATACGCTGGCCGACGTGCCGGCGCCGATGGAGATCAAGAAGACCCTCGACGAATACGTGATCGGCCAGGAGAAGGCCAAGCGGATTTTGTCGGTGGCAGTGCACAACCACTACAAGCGCGTCGATGGGCATAACGATGGCGACGAGGTGGAGTTGGAGAAATCCAATATCATGCTCGTCGGACCCACGGGTAGTGGAAAGACGCTGCTCGCCCAGACCCTGGCGCGGATTTTGGACGTGCCCTTTTCCATCGCCGATGCCACGAGCCTGACGGAAGCGGGGTACGTGGGCGAAGATGTAGAAAATATCATCGTCAACCTTTTGCAGTCCGCCGACGGCGATGTGGATAAAGCGAGCCGCGGGATCATCTATATCGACGAGATCGACAAAGTGTCGCGAAAGGGCGAGAACCCGTCGATTACCCGCGATGTCAGCGGTGAGGGCGTCCAGCAGGCGCTGCTCAAGATCATCGAAGGGACGGTGGCGTCGGTGCCGCCCAAGGGAGGGCGAAAGCATCCCCAGCAGGATTTCTTGCACATCGACACCACCAATATTCTCTTCATCTGCGGCGGGGCGTTTTCGGGATTGGAGCAGGTGATCGCGCGTCGGATCGGCGACAAGCGAATGGGCTTTGGCGGCGATGTGGGCAAGGCCGAAGACCAGTCGGTCAGCGAGCTGCTCGAGGAGTTGCAGCCCGAAGATCTGATGGGCTTTGGGTTGATCCCCGAATTTGTGGGAAGGGTTCCCGTGCTGGCGACGTTGAGGGAGCTGGAAGAAGAAGATCTGGTCAAGATTTTGACGCTGCCCAAAAATGCGTTGGTCAAGCAGTACCGCAAGTTGTTTCGTATCGACGGTGTGAGCTTGAGTTTCGAGCCCGAGGCATTGCGCTCGGTGGCCCGGGCGGCCCTGGAGCACAAGACGGGGGCGCGAGGTCTGCGCTCGATATTGGAGCAATTGATGATCGACCTGATGTATGATCTGCCCGACAGGGAAGATATTACGGAGGTCACGATCACCGAGGAGATGGTGCGCCAGGCCCGTCTCGATGGCATCGATCTGGATCGGGCGACCGCCGAGTCGGCATAAAAGATACGGTGCGGCGTTTTTAAAGGCAGTCGGTGCTCCCTACACTGGGGAGCGCCGACCTTTTTTCATTGATCCCCAACACCAAGAGCACTTGCTATGACCACCGATGACTCCGCGTCTGACGCCGAATCGACCCCGATTCTGCCGCTTTTGCCACTGCGAGATATTCTGGTCTTTCCGGCGATGAAAGTGCCGCTCTTTGTGGGGCGAGACAAGAGCATTGCCGCCCTCGATCAGGCGATGAAGATGGATCGCAAGATCCTGTTGTCGGCCCAGAAGAAAGCCAAGACCAACGATCCGGGGCCCGAGGATATCTATCGGGTGGCCACGCAGGCCAAGATCGACCAGCTGTTTCGGTTGCCCGACGGCACGGTCAAGGTGCGGGTTCGGGGCGAGCGGCGCGTGGAGCTGATGGAGTACCTGGACCGCGACGAATATTTCCAGGTGCGCTACGAGGTGCTGGAGGACGAGCCGGCCGATGTGGATCGGGAGCTGAGCTCGTTGATCAAGACGCTGAAGAGCGCGTTCTCGGAGTACGTCAATCTCAATAAACGGATCCCCTCGGACATGGTGGAGGAGGTCAGTGGTCTTGAGGATCCGTCGAAGCTGGCGGATACGATCAGCGCCCAGTTGGCATTGAAATTGGCGGATAAGCAGTCGCTGCTCGAGGAGCTGGACGTCGGCGACCGGCTGCGAAAGCTCTACGAGCTGATGCAGGAAGAGATCGAGCTGTTGAAGGTGGAGAAGAAGATCCGCTCGCGGGTCAAAAAGCAGATGGAGCGCACCCAGGAGGACAAATACCTCAAGGATGTGCAGAACTCGATGAAGAAGGAAGGCGGCGGTGGGGGTGCCCAAAACGAGTTCAAAAATGAGATCGAAGAGCTAGCGGAGCGCATCGAAGAAAAGGAGATGTCCGAGGAGGCCCAGGAGCGACTGACCCGGGAGCTCAAGAAGCTCAAGATGATGAGCCCCATGAGCGCCGAAGCGACGGTGGTCCGAAATTATATCGACTGGATACTGGCGCTGCCCTGGACAGAGGTGACCGAAGATCGCCTGGACGTAGAGCGTGCAGAAGAGGTGCTGGAGGCCGATCACTACGGGCTGGAAAAGCCCAAAGAGCGAATCCTGGAGTACCTGGCGGTCAAGGCGCTGATCAAAAAGCCTCGGGGGCCAATCCTTTGTCTGGTAGGCCCTCCCGGGGTGGGAAAGACCTCGCTGGGTCGTTCGGTGGCGCGAGCGCTGAACCGAAAATTTGTACGGCTAAGTCTGGGCGGAGTGCGCGATGAAGCAGAGGTTCGCGGCCACCGCCGGACCTATATCGGGGCGCTGCCGGGCAAGATCATCCAGCAGATCCGCAAGGCGGGCAGCAACAACCCGGTGATGCTCTTGGACGAGGTCGACAAGATGTCGACCGATTTTCGAGGCGACCCGTCGAGCGCGCTGTTGGAGGTGCTCGATCCGGAGCAGAATGCGACGTTTAACGACCACTATCTGGATCTGGATTACGACCTGTCGCACGTGATGTTTTTGTGCACGGCCAATAATCTTCAGGAGATCCCGGCGCCCCTTCGGGACCGCATGGAGATCATTCAGATTCCGGGATATACGGACTTTGAGAAGCTTCAGATCGCGCGGCAGTATCTGGTGCCAAAGCAGGTCAAGAATAACGGTATCGACGATGTGGACGTCCATTTTACGGACAGCGCCATCAGTCGTGTGATCAACCACTATACGCGGGAAGCCGGGGTTCGAAACCTGGAGCGAGAGGTGGGCACGATCTGTCGAAAGATCGCCCGCCAGGTGGTCAAAGAGGGCAAAGATCAGTCCTTTACCATCCGGGCTCGCTCGGTGCCCCATTATCTGGGCAAGCATAAATTTACGCAGGGCCGCATCGAGGATCGAAGCGAGATCGGGATGACCAACGGGGTGGCCTGGACTCAATACGGCGGGGTGATGCTGGTCAGTGAGGTGACGGTGATGCCCGGAAAGGGCAAGTTCATCATCACCGGAAAGCTGGGCGATGTGATGCAGGAGTCGGCGCAGGCGGCGATGAGTTACGTGCGCTCGCGGGCCATGAATCTGGGGCTGAGCCCCGACTTTCACCAGAAGGTGGACCTCCATATTCACTTTCCGGAAGGAGCCCTCCCCAAGGATGGGCCCTCGGCGGGGATCACGATGGCCTGCAGTATCGTCAGTGCCCTGACGCGTACGCCGGTCAAGCACGACGTGGCGATGACGGGAGAGATCACGCTGCGAGGGCGGGTGCTGCCCGTGGGTGGGCTCAAAGAGAAGATCATTGCCGCCCATCGAGGTGGGATCAAAACCGTGATCGGGCCCAAGGAAAATAAGAAGGACTGGAACGAAGTGCCCAAGCAGATCCGCAACCAGCTGGACGTGGTGTGGGTGGAGCATATGGACGAGGTGCTGGGCCATGCCCTGAGCCTGGATGATCCGGAAGGGTTTATGGAACGGCTGTCGAAGCCGCTACTGCCGCCGGATGTACTGTCGGGCCCATCGGACGCCGACACGCCGATTCATTAACCCGAATTATTCACGATACGTCTATTGCGGCTCATCAGAGCTCAGATGCCTGTATCTCACTCCGCGACGATGCCTCCGGCATCGCCTGTGGGGCTCGATTTTGGCCTCTGAGCTCTGATTTTGCCTCGCTACGGCGTCTCATGAATAGTCCGCGCTAGAAGATGGGATGTCCGTGGTTAGCCTTAGCCCAGCGAAATGGTCGGTACAGTGAACCTCATGCCGTGGCTCTTTTTTGAGAGTGTGGATGCCTATGTTTAGCCCCAGTGATCTGTTGCCGTCGCGCGGATTGGATTCAATACAAAACCTCTTCGGGGTGGTGCACCGGCGCTTTTGGTCGTCGCCGGGAAAGCTGCATCTGGAATTGCCGGATATGGAGATCGAGGAGTTTGAGGACCTGGTGCAGGTGCTCAAAAAGGAATTGGAGGACATCGACGGGGTGTACTGGGCGGTGGCCAATGGGGCCACGGAGCGGATGGTGGTGGCCTGGGACGAGACGCGATTGGAGGAAGAGGAGATATTGGAGGTGGCCGACGAGGTGGATCGGCGCTTTCATTTTGGAGAAGACCGCTTTCACGAAGGGGAGTCCGATCACCCCGGCGACGATGAGCCCATTTTGAGGGGGCTGGTGCGAATGGGGGCGGACGTGGTGGGGGCGTCGATGGGAGTGGGGATGAAGGTGTTTCGGCGCAAGCCGGGGCGACGTCGACTGGATATGGCGTCGTTGATGACGATCGTGGACAATGTGCCCCATATACGGCGAGCGATCGAGACGAGGTTGGGGACGACGCCCACGGATATGTCCATCGGGGTCAGCAACCCGCTGGTCCAGGGGATGGGATCGGGAGTGGTGGGACCGGTGTTGGACTTCTTTTTTCAGGCCGGACGCTATGTGGAGTCGGTTCATCGGAGGGCGGCCTGGGAGAAGCGGGAGCCCGAATTATGCGACCGCCCGGAGCGGGCAGAGTCACAGCGCTGGCGGCGCCGGGAGCGCCCAATTGAGGTGCCAGATGGGCCGATCGAGAAGTATGCCGAGGACGTGTGGAATATGTCGTTGGGCGGGTTCTTTGTGGGCCTGGCGGATACGCAGGAGCTAGATCAAGCGATCACGGCACTCTTGGATGGGTTGCCGAAGCCAGCGCGCTATGGGCGCGACTCCTTTGGGGCGCGGCTGACCAGTGTGTTGACGCGGCGAAATATGGTGGTGATGCACCCCAGGGCGCTGCGACGGCTCGACCGGATCGATTGCGTGATCGTCGATGACGCGCTGTTGATGACCGATCGGTGGCGTCTGGGTCGGCTGGTGGGCGATGAGACCTGCGATACGGTCAATCTCTACGATCGTGCAAGCGCTCTATTGGATCCATTGCACCCGGAGCAAATTCGGCAAGACGAGGAGGGGTGGTCGATCCGCCCGGAGGCCGATGTGGAGGCCCCAGAGGCGTGGGTGGATAGGGTTCGCGAGAAGGGAGCGCGAGGCGATTTGCTCGCACTCTGTGAAGGAGAAGACGTTCGGGCGGTGATGTCGATTCGAAGCGTCGTCGATCCGGGCTCCAAGATGGTGGTGGAGGCGATTCGCCGGGCTGGTCTGGAGCTGATCATTGCCAGCGACCGACCGAAGGAGATGGAGCAATTCAATCCGCATCGCATCAAGGCCCATGAGGGTCTGCATCGATTTGTTCGCCATATTCAACGCGACCATCAGGTGGTGGGGTTTGTGGGTTGCCGAGATCGGCGGGCGATGGTGGAGGCGGACTGCAGCCTGGGCGTGGTGCGCAAGGGCGAGCCCATCCCCTGGTCAGCCGATATTCTGGCGGAAGACGAGGTCACGGATATCGCGGTGTGGATCGACGCCATGGTCAAGGCCAGACAGGTCTCCAAGATCTGTGCGATGCTGGCGGGAGCCGGAGCAGGGATCGGGGCGTTGACGGCCGTGAGGGGGCTGGAAAATACGGCGCCCAGTCGGGTGATGACATCGGTGAATCTGGTGTCGGTGATCGCCCTTATCTACGGGGCGTTTCGAGGAGAGAGGGTGGGGCGAAAGGTCAAACCGCCGCCCCCACAGCCGACACCATGGCACCGCATGCGCATCAGCGATATCTTCGGGGCGCTCGATTCCAGCGTGCAGGGGTTGAGGACCATCGATGTGGAGGAGCGGGCCGACATTCGGCCCGAGGAGATCTCCGATCGACGCCGAATGATCCAGGCGATGGGCAAGGAGTTGGCCAATCCACTGACGCCAGTGCTTGCCGGCGGCGCCGTAGTGTCGTCGATGGTGGGATCGCTGACGGACGCCGCGATCGTGGGAGCGGTGATCGCCTTTAATGGCGTGGTCGGTGGAGTGGAGCGCTTCAAGGCGGAATCGGCGATCGAGGAGATGGCCAAGCGTGAGACGGTGCAGGTGCAGGTCAAGCGCGACGGTCGCTGGGAATGGGTCGATGAGGATCGATTGGTGGTGGGCGATATGGTGGAGCTGGAGGCGGGCCAGGTGGTGCCCGCGGATTGCCGAATCGTGCAGTCGCGCTACCTGGAGGTCGATGAGTCGAGCCTGACGGGAGAGTCGGTGCCCGTGGAAAAGAATAGCGATCCCAGTTTTTCGGATCGCCCCGCCGAACGCCATTCAATGCTCTACGACGGGACGGCGGTGGTGGCCGGAGAGGCGCGAGCGGTGGTGGTGGCCATCGGCAGCGATACGGAGGCCCAGCGATCGCGGTGGTTGGGTAGCCCCCGAAGCGACAAGGCGGAAGGGGTTGAAGGACGGCTGGAGTACTTCTCGGAGATGACCCTGCCCTTTGCCGGGGCCAGCGCCGGAATATTGATGAGCCTTGGGATCTTGCGCCGCCATCCCCTCAAGGAGCTGGTGGGGCCGGCGGTTAACCTGGCGGTGGGAGCGGTGCCCGAGGGATTGCCGCTGCTGTCGACGGCGGCGCAATTGGCGGCGTCGCGGCGGTTGTCGGAGCGCAATGTGATCGTTCACAACCCGCGGGCGATGGAGGCGTTGGGCCGGTGCGATATGCTCTGTCTGGACAAGACGGGGACGTTGACGGAGGGAACACTGGAGCTGGAGGGGATCTGTGATCTGGAGAAGTTTTTGGAGGCCGAAGACCTCTCGTGGTCGACGACGCACTGTCGGATCCTGGAGACGGCCTATCGGGCGACGCCCATAGGAGACCGAGAGGATGTGCCCCACGCTACGGATCGAGCGGTGATCCAGGGGGCGAGAGAGCGCGGCATCGACGCCGGTCAGTGGTCGCCGACAGCAGAGGTGCCCTTTAAGACGGAGCTCTCTTTTCACGCGACCCTGGGAGAGGGCCAGGAGTTCGACCTGGCGGTGAAGGGAAGTCCGGAAGCGGTGGTTGCGCGAAGCAGGGAGGTGATGCGAGCCGATGGGCCGATGGCTCTCAGCGGCAAGGAGCGCAAGCAGCTCCTGGAACGCGCCGAGGAGTTGGCATCCCAGGGGTTGAGGGTGCTCGGCGTGGCGGCCCGGGTCTACGAAGGGGATCGAAGCTCGCTGGAGCCGGAAGAGGTGGAGGGGCTTTGCTTTCTGGGGTATGTGACCTTTTCGGACACGCTTCGCGAGACGGCGATTGGCGCCGTGGAGGCGATCAAGCGCGCCGGCGTGTCGATGATGATGCTCACCGGCGATCACCCGGAGACGGCGCGGCGGATCGCCCGAAAGGTGGGGATTGCCCACCAGAATGCGGTGCTCACGGGCGATCAGATCGACATGCTCGACGACGATGAACTCGAAAAAATGCTGCCGTCGACGACGGTGATCGCGCGGATGACGCCAGCCCACAAGGTGCGGATCGTGGAGGCGTTGCAGCGGGCGGGAATGGCGGTGGCCATGACCGGAGACGGGGGCAACGACGCGGCGGCGATACGCCTGGCCGATGTGGGTATTGCGCTCGGCGCCGACGCATCGACGGCGGCGCAAGACGCCTCTGATCTCGTGGTGGCCGATGGTCGCATCGAAAGTCTGGTGGACGCCATCATCGAAGGTCGGGCGATGTGGCGGTCGGTGCGCGACGCGGTGTCGATCTTGATTGGCGGCAATATGGGCGAGGTGGGCTTTATGCTCCTCAGTGGGATGGTGCGGACCATTCCGGCGCTCAATGCCCGCCAATTGCTTTTGGTCAACCTATTTACAGACGTGGCGCCATCAATGGCGATCGCCCTTCGGCCGCCGCCGGATATCACGCCGGACCAATTGCTCCACGAGGGGCCCGAGGATTCGCTGGGAGAGGCCCTGGAGCGCGATATATTGTTGCGCGCCGGAGTGACGTCGACGTCCAGCTTTTTGGCCTGGCTGATCGCGCGTCACACCTTCCAGAAAAAGCGGGCCTCCACGGTGGGGCTGGTGACGGTGGTGTTTTCGCAACTGGGACAGACGCTGACGGCGGCCAAGCCAACGCTACCTGTGTGGGTGGCGGGCGTGGGGTCGGCGGGGGTGCTGCTGCTTTTGGTGGAGACGCCGGGGCTCAGCCATGTCCTGGGCTGTCGGCCCCTGGGACCGGTGGGGCTTACCACGGCATTTGGAATGTCGGCGGCGGCGACGGCGGCGTCGGTGGTGATCCCCCGTATACCGGGTTGGAAGCGGGCGTTGGTGGAGCGCTTCCCAGGGATTCAAGAGCCCCAGCCCGGCGATTTCGTGGACGAATTCTTCGACGCCCATTCCTCTGGATGGGGGATGGAGCCTGTGTTGGGAATCTAAAGTTGTATATCGAGGGTGTCGTAGAATTCGTGGATATTACGGGCGTTCTGGCCGAAATCGGCCTCGCCGGTGCGGGAGCGGCTTCGCAGATAAACCGTGGTGGAGGAGGCGTCGCCGTCGAGGGTGATGGTGATGTCGTCGATGAAGTTGAAGAGACGGGTCTCTCGGGTGGCCTCGATGCGGTGAGGGTTGTCGCTATCTTCGACAGACCACAGGCCGAGGTCATCGATGGCCTCCAGGGAGGCGAGGTAGACGGTGTCGATGTCGTGCTCGTAGGTCCGAGGCTCGAGATCGGGATATTCCGGGGTTTCACCGGTGGTGACGTCGTTGATGGGAGGCCACAGCACCATGGTGGTGCCCACGGCGACCATCATCAGGGCGAGGATGATGGCCAGAGCGATGGCGAATTTTTTCCAAAAGGTCATGGGTGGGGCTCCCGCATAGTCCGGACTCAAGTATTGCCGGCAAGAATATTGAACACCTGACCAGCAAAGACCAGCCTGGCTGGCAGACCAGCGAATATGCGAGAGCGCCAATCACCCCTATCCCGGATTTTTCACGACGCGTCTGCTGCGGCTCATCAGAGCCCAGATGCCTGTATCTCACCCCAAGGGCATTTCCTCGCTTCACCCCAGGAGTACTCGGTCGCGATGCTCCCAGCGCGCTCAGGGCGCGCTACGACGTCTCATGAATGATCCGGGCTATACGTCGCAACTCATGGACAGGTATCGAAGGTGGCCGTCGTCGCTTTTGCCGCGATAGATGGGGCGAAAGCCATAGGTTCGGTACCACTGGACGAGGTCGCGGTTTTGCTCGGCGACGTCGACGCGAATGCGGCCAAAGCCGCCCTGGTCGGCGCGGTGGAGGCAGTCGTCGAGGAGGCGATAGTCGAGGCCGCGGTTGGAGGCGAAGTCCAGAAGGCCGAGGGTGGACAAGAAGAAGTCGTGGTCCTCGACGGGGGCAAAGAGCTCGCCGAAGCTGTCAATGCGGTCGCGGAGATCGCGGTAGGAGAGGCGCTCGTGGTGGCGTGCGAGGGCGAGCAGGTCGGCACGTCGACAGCCCTGGAGCTCGCTACCGGCGACGGCGATATAGCCGCCGGCGATGCGCTGGTCCTCCAGCAGGACGCGGAGGCGGCGAAGCGAGTACTCGGAGGAGGGCCGGCTGAGCCAGCGCATAAAGACCTGTTCGACGTCGAATTGGCCAAAGAGCTGGCGGAAATAGGAGCGATCCTCGTGGGCAAGCCAGGGGAGAATATCATCGATATGCTGCTCGAGATCGATGACCTTATGGCCCCAGGTGATTCGAATGGGCGAGGTGTTAGAGGGGGAAGTGCTGGGATTCATGATGCTATCTCCGGTGGTGTTGAGGTGTTCAATGGTGAGGGTTGAGATGAAGCAAAAATGTCAGAGGTCAGGGTTCAGGGTGATTGGGAGCGGTGTTGGCCGCCCGTGGATTGATGGCCCAGGAGGGCGCGGGGGTCGCGGCGAAGGATCTCGGTGGCGGCGACGACGAAATGCTGAGCTCGGCAACTCTCGACGACGCTGGCGCCGAGTTCGGCGCGGTGGAGCTGTCCGGATTGGTGGAGGGTGTGGTGAACGGGCTTGAGGCAGAGGTTGGGGTGACGGCCATCATGGCCGGAATAGGTGTGGAAGCTGCGGCGGGTTTCATGGCCGTCGTCGATGTAGCGGCCGCGGCAGATCATCCAGCGACGGTAGGGGACGCCGACGCGCTCTTCGGCCCAGCGCACGAGGCAAGAGGACTCGATGGTGCAGCCAAAGGAAAGGACCTGGGCGTCGTAGTCGATGAGGGCGTCAAAGGGACCGCTCTTGCCAAAGGCGCTGGGGGTGTCGCGCTGCGAGATGGCCTCGGCGAGGGGTCCGTTGGCGGCCAGGGAGTGCAGGGCATGGGGCGAGCGATGGCTACCGGGGAGGAGGCGAATGTACTCGGCGAAGCTGCCCATGCCGGTGGCCGGGGAGTATTGGCGGTCAAAGGGCTCGCCGCGTCGAAAGGCCTCGAAGAAGGCGGGGACGACGATGGTCGCCTGGCGTCCCAGGCAGCGGCGAAGGGCGGCGTAGAGGCGAGAAGAGATCTCGACCAGGGGCGTGTCGGCCAGGCGTCCCGGGGCATAGAGTGCGGTGTGGACCAGGACGAGACCTCCGCGCTGGAGTTGGCAGGCCTGGAGGGCGTCGTCGAGTTCGCGGCGCGAGTAGTGTTGCATCGTTAAACCTCCTGAGGGTGATGGTCGAGAAATCGGCGAAGGGCAGGGCGGTCGATCTTGCCCCGGGGTGTGGTGGGAAGCTGGGGGCGGGCGACGATGGCGTCGGGGACCAATGCCGGGGGAAGGAGGCGCCGGCAGTGGGCCAGTAGGCGGCGGGTGTCGAGGTCTTCGTCGGAGGCAATGACGCCCACCAGGCCCAGGACGGAGACGTGGTCGCGGGGCCAGCCGACAGCGCAGGCCATGGAGTGGCCGCAGGCCGATCGCAGGACCTGGTCGATGGCGGGGAGTTCGACGTGGTGGCCGCGGAGCTTAAAGGATTGGCCCTGGCGGCAGTGAAAGAAGAGGCGCCCCAGGGGGTCGGCGCTGACGAGGTCGCCGGTGCGAAACCAGCGGTGGCCGTCGCGCTCCACAAAGCGGGTGGGGTCGTCGCCGGCGACGTAGCGGTCGACGACGCGGGGGCCGGTGAGCCACAATTCGCCGACGTCGCCGGCGGAGCAGGTCTGGCCATCGGCATCGATGATCTGGCGCTGGTGGCCGCTGAAGGGATGGCCGAGGCAGACGATGCCCTGGTGGGCGGCGGGGGAGACCCCGTGGGCGGGGCAATCGTAGGCGGTGATGGCGATGGTGGCCTCGGTGGGCCCATAGAGGTTGATGATCTGAGAGCGGGGAGCAGCGCGAGCCCAGTCGGAGACCAGGGAGGCGGGAAGGGGCTCGCCGGCAAAGAGGGTGGCCCGAAGCGAGGGGAAGGCCGAGGGGCGCAATTCGCCCTGGCGATGCATGGTCATGGCGACGGTGGGCAGGCTCGGCCAATGGGTGATGCGGTGGTGGCGAAGAAAGGCCGCCGGGTCGTGGTTGGCGCGGCGATGCCAGACAAAGAGGGAGGCGCCGGCGAGCCAGGTCGACCAGGTGGTATGAAGGGCGAGATCGAACCCGGATTCAAAGGTCTGGGCGACGCGCTCGCCGGGGCGAAGGGGAAGGCGTTGATGCCAGTCGCGGAGGTGGTCGGCCAGGGCCTCCCAATGAAGGAGGACGCCCCGGGGGGCGTCGGTGGTGCCGGAGGTAAAGAGGAGGTAGGCGGGAGCGCTGTCGTCGAGGGGAAAAGCGGCGGCGGGCGGGGCGCTCAACGAGGAGAGATCGCGGAAGCGATGGCGTCGAAAGCGCGCCGAGAGCTGCTCGGCCTGGCCGCCGGGATGGATGACGGCCAGGGATCGGCCGGCGTGGCCCAGCAGATGGGGCAGGCGATCGAGGGCTTCGTGGCCGGCGATGATGGCCCGGACGTCGGCTTGCTTGAGGCACGCCCGCAGGCGAGCCGGCGGGTGGCTGGGATCGAGGGGAACGCCGACCTGGCCGTTGAGGGCGAGGGCGATCAAGGCGGAGTAGGCGATGGGGCTTTGATCGGCGAGGATGGCGACCCGAGGAGGCTGACCGCGCATCGTCTCCGGATCGAGGCCCGCATCGCGCAGCGCGGCGGCCAGAAGGCGGGCGCGGTCGATGAGATGGCCATAGCTGATGTAGTGGCCATCGACGACGACGGCGGTGCGATGTCGGTACTGATCGGCGATCGCCGAAATGGTATCGGCCAGAGTTGTCATGATTCCCCCTCCCGAGGCAGACTGTTGGGACTGGAGATAAACGTGGGCACCAGGGGCCGACAAGTCCAGAAGAAGATCGGCGTGCGACGGGGGCGGAATTGACCTTGGCGACGGGGGGGGCCTATGATGCGGGAGCAGCACCGACACAAGATCGGTCGTCGTCTATGCCCCCCGTCGAGTCAAAGGAGTGAACGCCGTGGCCAAGCTTGTCTATACCGATCCATCGGGCCGAGAATTGACCGTGCCACTGGGGCCGGAGTCGCCGGTGGTGTCCATTGGTCGAGCGACGGATTGCACCGTGCGCTCCAATCGCAAGTCGGTGTCCAGAAATCACGCCGAGTTCCGCTACGAAAATGGACGCTACGAGGTGGTGGACCTCAATAGTTCCAATGGGACCTATATTATCATCGACGATCGGCGCCAGCAGATCTCGGAGCCGCGGTCGCTGAGCCACGGCGACGAGATCTGGTGCGGTGACTTTATCCTGAGGTTCTATCAGGAAGGCAGTGATTCGGCGCCCGCGCCGGGGTTGGGCCAATCGGCGGGGCAATCGCAGGGCGGCGTGTCGGGAGCGCAGCCGGCGGTGCAGCAGGGCGGCGTGTCGGGAGCGCAGCCGGCGGTGCAGCAGGGTGGCGTGTCGGGAGCGCAACCGGCGATGCAGCAGGGCGGAGGATTCGGAGCTCAGGCGGTGGAGGAGATGGATTCGTCGACGGCGCGTGAAGAGGCGCCGTCGGGAATGCACGGAGGCGTCGATTTTGGCGCGCTATCCCAGGAGCCGGAGCCGGCCGCGGGAGCGGATCCCGAGGAGTTGGAAAGGCTTCGCGATGAGAAGGCGTCGATTCAGGAGTTGGCCGATCGCCAGGCCGAAGAAGTCGAGAAGCTGCAGACTCAGCTCGAGGAGTTGAGGACGACCCTCGACGAGGCGCGAAACGACGCCGACTTCTATCGAGACCAGGCCGACGAGATCCGGCGGGCCAAGGGCAAACTGGAGGGCGAGCTCGAGGAGGCGAAAACAGAGGCCCAGGCGGCGGGAGATACGGCGGCGCTGGAAGAGGAGTTGGAAAGGCTTCGCGATGAGAAGGCGAGCGCCGAAGATCGACTCGGTCAGGCCCATGAAAAGATCGACGACCTACGCCTGGAGTTGGACGCCGCCTCAGAGGGCGAAAGACGGGCGCGAAAGCTCAAGGAAAAGCTCGCCGATCGCGACGAGGCGCTGGCAACCAAAAAGGATCGGATCCAGGGGTTGGAAAAGCGCATCGATCGGCTCGGCGAGCAATTGGACGCCGCCCAGAGCGATACGAGCGAGGAAGAACTCAAGCAGTTGCGCGAAGAGGTGGAGCGCCAAGAGCGATTGTTGGCGGAGTACGAGGGCCGCAATCGCGACGTGCAGCGCCATCTCGACGAGGTGATTCAGGAGCGCGATGACCTGGAGCGCAGCGCCAGTGATCTGGAGGAGGCGCTGGACCGGACGACCGAGGCGCGCGACGAGGCGCAGTCCAAATTGGAGCGTTTGACCCAGGAGCACGCCGGGGTGGCGGAGGCGAAGGCAAAGGCGCAAGCGGAGAACGAAGAGCTGCGGGAGAGCAAGGAATGCCTCCAGAGCGAGGTAGAGGGGCTAAAGCAGCGACTTCGCCTTGAGAAGAAGCGAGCCCGTGAGGCCGAGGAAGCTCAGGGAGGAGGCGAGGAGCAAGCGGCGCTGGAACAGAAGGTCGAGGCGCTGCAGAGCGAGATCGGAGATCTGGAAGAGGCCCTGGAGTCCGCGGAGGCAAAAGCGAAAGAAGCAGCAGAAACGGCCGAGGCGGCTCCTGCGGTCAATGGACAAGAGCGATTTGATGCCTCGCAGCTCCAGGAACGGGCCCAGAGTTTGAAGCGCGTGGTCGACGCCATCGAGCGAGCCGATCTGTCGGAATTGTCGACGGTGGACCGAGTGCGTTTACAATCAGCGCTGAGGGAGACGTCGCCCAGAGAAGTTCTGTCGGCGATGCTCGAGGACCTGGTGAGCCAGTAATAACTCAAGATGGGAGCAACGATGACGACGGCCCAGGATTTTGATTTCTTACAGTATATCAACCGGCGAAAGGCCCCGGAGAGCGGGCGGGAGGAGAAGACGGGGTTTGGAGAATACGCCTTTGCCGGCGATTTAAGGGTGTTGCGGCGTCTGGACAGGGCGCGGCCGGTGCGCATCGTGGTGGAGGCGACGGTTCGCTTCTGGAAGGCGGTGCAGAAGAGCGATCTTCTGGGGAGCAGCGTGCGGGTGAGCCGGCGGCAATTTCCGGAGCTCCACGACCTGGTGGTGGAGTGCGCCCGAGAGCTCGATATCGCGATGCCGAAGGTCTATATCTCGCAGAATCTGGCGAGCCTCAACGCCGGGACCTATGGCACGGATGACGAGGCGTTTATCGTGATCAATTCGGCGTTGGTGGATCGGTTCAACGACGCGGAGCTCAAATTCGTGATCGGTCACGAATGCGGGCATATCCAGAATAATCACGTGGTCTATCGCACAGCGGCGAGGTTTTTGGCCCAGGGGATGATCAGCTTTGTGAAGTGGGCGGCCGTGCCGGCAAGGGTGGCGCTCAATGGCTGGAGCCGGCGAGGCGAGATCACCTGCGATCGGGCAGGGCTGGTGTGCTGCCGGGATGAAGAGGCGGCCCTGGGAGCGATCATGAAGCTCGCGCTGGGCAGCTCGAAGCTGTCCGACGATATCAATCTGGACGAGTATCTGGCGCAGCTCGACGACCTTGAGGAGGGAGTGGGGCGGTTTCAGGAGTATCTGTCGAGCCATCCCTACCTGCCCAAGCGGGTCAAGGCGCTGAGGATGTTTGCCGACAGCGCGTACTACAAGAATTTGCTGGGAGAAAAGGGAGGCGAGCCGCTCGACGAGATCGATCGGGCGGTGGAAAAAGTGATTCAGGTCATGTAATCACAGAGTCGGCCCGCGCGGCGCGGACCACTCAGGAACGCCTTCGCCCCCGGTGGGGTCCAAGGTGGGAGGCCAGGCCAGGCGTTGAGCCGGATCATGACGAGCGATGGAGCAGGGAATCGCCCCGACCTCATCGAGGAAGGTCAGTCGCTGGAAGCAGCGGCCATACCAGGCCTCGACGGAGAGTCGACGGTGACGGCCCGGCATCCCATCGGTGGTCGACGAGACCGGCGACCACGGCCAGTGGCGCTACCCCCAGGAGCCCATCGACCATGGGCGCAAGGAGAGCCGAGACCCGTGCCGACGTAGGGCCTTTTTTTCAATGAAGCCGGAGAGACTCCGGTGGCTAACTCAATGATGAAGAGGGTGTCGAGATGAGTGAGGCAAGGATCGATCGGGACCATATCGCCGAGTTTTACGAAGAGCTGGCGGAGTTGGCCGGAGAGACGGGGCTGAACTCGCTTCGGCGAGAGGTGGAAGAGGAGCGGCTTCCGGCGCTGCGAAGCGGCACGGTGTCGCTGGTGGTGCTGGGAGAGTTCAATCACGGCAAGTCGACGGTGGTCAACGCCTTGTTGGGCGAGGAAGTATTGCCCATGGGGATCACGCCCACGACGGCGGTGATCACCCATCTGGTCCATGGCGAGGAGCCGTCGGCGAGGATCAAACCGCGGCGACAGCAGGATTTTAAGCCCCTGTCCTACGACAAGCTGGGGCCGGCCATCGAGGATGTGAGCGAAGAGGGAGAGGAGCCGGAATACGTCGAGATCGCCCATCCCAACGAGTTTTTGAACGATGGGCTGGTGCTGGTGGATACGCCGGGGGTCAACGATATCTCGCGCCAAAAGGTGGAGATCACCTACGGCTATGTGCCGCGGGCGGACGTGATCATCTATGTGCTCGACGCCACGCAGGTGCTCAAAAAGAGCGAGATCACCTTCATTCGCGACCGGCTGTTGAAGGCCAATCGCGATCGGATCCTCTTTGTGCTGGGCAAGATCGACGCCCTCGATGAGGAGGAGGCCAAAGAGGTGGAGGCCTATGCCAGGCAGCGTTTGGAGACGCTGATCGGGCCGGTGGAGCTGTTTGCGTTTTCAGCGCGCGAGGCGATGGCCCGGCAGGCCAAAGGCGAGGAGCCGGCCGACGAGTTTCAGTCCTTTCGGGCCTATGTGAGCCAATTTGTGAGGGAGCAAAAAGAGGCCATCGTCCTGGATAGCGCCCTGGGCGGCGCCCTTCGCATCGCGGCGATGATGGAGCAAAACCTGGCAATTAAGCGCCAGGGCTATCGCCTGGAGAAAGAAGATCTGGAAGAGCGGATCGCGGCGGTGCATAAGAAGCTGATGGAGTCGCGACGGCTGATCTCGGAGAATCTGGATCGGGTCGACGACCGAATCGGGGGCATCGCGGCGACGGCGCGCCACAATCTTCGCGTCTTTACCGAGAATTTTGCGGAAGCCCTGCCGGTTCAAATCGAGCGGGCCGACGCCGGCGATGTAAAGCGCTATCTGGGCGATTGGATCCAGGATTCCTTCAAGGAGTGGCTGGAGCGAGAGGGCGATGATATCGCCGAGAGTCTGGAGGAGTTGGCGGAAGAGATCATCGAGATCACCAACCAGTCGCTGCGGGAGGTGATGGGCACGTTGCGAAAGGAGCTGGGGCTGGAGGGCGACCTCGATATGGAGGTCGACACCATCGGCTATGACGTGAGCGTCTTCGCCCTGGGAACATTGGGCGTGTCGGTCTTGTTATTCGCCAACGCGCTGGTCGGCGGGTTGTTGACGCTGGCGACGCCGGCGCTGGCCTTCTTTTTGAAGGGGAAGGTGGACGACAAGATCAAGGAGCGGGCTCGCCAGGAGGGAGAGAAGTCGATTCGACGGGCCAGCGAGATCATCGAGGAAGAATTGTTGAAGATGATCCACAACTATGGCGATCGGCTCAAAGAATTTATCGAAAACGCCGGCGATCGCCTCTACAGCCAGGTGGAAGAAGCGCTGGAGCAGGTCCAGCGCGAGACGGCGGAGGGGCCGGATCGGGAGGGGCTGGTGGAAGTGGTCGACGAGCGCCTGGCGCGCGTCAAAACCCTGTCGCGCCACATTAAGGCTGCCAGAGAGAAGATCTAGTTGAGTTCCGAAACACGTGGTGAGCAGCGATGGAAGCTCGAAGTAACGACGCATTTGAATTGGTCACGGAGTACGAACCGAAAGGGGACCAGCCAGTAGCGATCCGAGAGCTCGTCGAGGGCTTGGAGAGGGGAGATAGACACCAGACGCTGCTGGGGGCGACGGGGACGGGCAAGACGTTTTCGATCGCCAATACGATCGAGCGGGTCAATCGACCGACCCTGGTGATGGCGCCCAATAAGACGCTGGCCGCCCAGTTGTATAATGAATTCAAGGGGTTGTTTCCGCACAACGCGGTGGAGTATTTCGTCTCCTATTACGACTACTATCAGCCCGAAGCCTATATCCCATCGTCGGATACCTTTATCGAGAAGGATTCGTCGATCAACGACGCCATCGACCGCATGCGCCACCGGGCGACGCGGTCGCTCTTTGAGCGCAACGATGTGATCATCGTGGCGTCGGTGTCCTGCATCTACGGGCTGGGATCGAGCGAGG
>CAYQBU010000063.1:0-18828 GCA_964415785.1 uncultured Bradymonadales bacterium | reverse complement strand
CGGAGCCGGAGCCGGAGCCAGAGCCGGAGCCAGAGCCGGAGCCGGAGCCGGAGCCGGAGCCGGAGCCGGAGCCAGAAGAAGAAGAGGACGAGGACGACGAAATTCGGCTCCCTGATTTTTGAGAGATGATCGAGTGAATGATGCCAAATGGGTGCTTACTGTGGATGCGATAGATCTAAAATGGTTTGTGAGCCTCGTGGTGGCGGTGATCCTGGGTGTGCCGGCCGTCCTGGTGGCGGAGGAGGATATTGAGGAGATCGACACGGAGGCCGAGCTTGAAGTGGAGGCCGATGAAGAGGCCGAGGACGATGAAGTGGCATTGTCCCGGGAACAATTAGAACTCCATCAGCGCGCTGTGGCCGCCCTGGGTGAGGAGCCTGCGCGGGCCTCTGAGGCGCGACGTCTTTTGGAATCAGCTCTAATCGTAGGGGATGAGTCCAATGTGCTGTACATGACGCTGGGGAGGGCTCATCAACTGGACGGGGATTGCGCGGAAGCGCTGGAGGCCTTCGACCAGGCCGAAGAGGCTCCCCTGACGGCAGGGATTCCCGAAGAGCAGATTTTGGCCCGAATCCATAATTATCGGGCGCAAATAGCCGAGGAATGCGAGGGCTTTCTAGTGGTGGAATGCCGCGATGCGGACACCGTACTGGAGAGCGCGGAGATCGAAGAACTTCACTGCGATGAGGAAGTGGAGCTAGCGCCCGGACGCTATCAGTTGGAGGCAAGTCTGGAGGGAGCGGTAACGCTGGTGAGTGTGGAGGTGCGCGGCGGAGAAACGGCGGTGGTCGAGATCGCCCTGGATGCCGAGGAGCGCCGGCTGATCATGGCCCGCGATGAGGGAACGCGTCGCGTCCGGGAGTCCGTGATCGGCGCCAGCCAATTTGCATCGGCGCTGGAGCGAGATGGAGATTGGGAAGAGCAGACCCGACAAGAGGCTCAAGACATCGCCGAGGGCATTGTTGCCGAAGAGATGGCTGATATCGACGAAGAGGAAGAAGAGATCTCGGTGGGGACGGTGGTCGGCCAGCTCGGTCTCAGTCCTGGATTTGGGGGATATGGGGTTCAATTGGGCGACGGACTATCGGATGGGGGCCTGACCTTTGGGGGATTGATGCATGGTTATGTGGGCTATTCAATTGCTCCCGGATTGGGCACGGAATTGAGGCTTTCGGGCAGTTATCTGGAGAGCTATTCACTGGGGCTCAAGACTCCGGATGACCGGGACGGTGAAGCATCCATCGATCTCTCGACCCTGCAATTGGATGGGGAGGCCCGGTTCTGGGTGGAGTTCTTCAGCTTCGGCTTCTACGGTGAGTATCGGCGAATGGGCCTGGAGACGGCGAGTCAGGATGTGACGGCTTCGACGTTGGTGGCGGGCCCGACGTTGACCTTTAGTCGAGAAGCGGTGCTCCGCGATGATGGTTATATGTCGTTTGGCACCCGTTGGGGATTGTTGGGAGATGGAGACCTGGATCGCCTGGCGTTTCAACTGGAGTACGGCGTTGGTTACGCGACCCTTGGGTTTAGCTATACGCTTTTGGCGGGAAGTGATGAGGAGATGGCGCCCCAGGGGGGAGATTCATCGGTCCCCATCCTGCGCCGCGGGGATATGGCGCTACTCAACCTTGGTCTGCGCATCCCCATGGTTTTTGATTGAGAGTAGATTTTCGAGCTGATGGCAGCGTGTGAGGAGAGCGAGATGGAGCAACGCAACAATCCCATGGTCTGGGTGCCGATGATGGCGCTGGTCCTCCTATCGATTGGCTGGATGGGGATCGCCATCAGCGGCTGCACGCTGGTCTATCCCTGCGGAGCGGGGGATAGCGAGTATTGTGTCGGCGATGATTGCGTCTGCGGCTCGGAGTGCACCACGGCGGAGGATTGCAGTGGTGATGATGGGTGCGTGGCCTATGAATTTGAGCCAGGCCACGGGGTGTGCGCCGACAGCAGCTTTATGGCGGAGCACGATTTAGTGTCCCGGGAAGCCGATGAGTATGTCAGCGGCTCGGCCCCCGAGGCCTGTGAGGACTATTGCGACTCAGCGAGTGATACTGGTGACGTTCAGTGTGGGCTCTTATCAGGTCTCGGCGGTTCAGAGGATGAGTGTACGGATTTCTGCGACGACATAGGAGAGCGTGAATCGAGCACGCCACAGATCTGCCTGATCGCCCTCGAGGAGTTTTATGGCTGTTGGTCCGACGATCCCTGCGAGGACCCCGAGGAGTTGGACGACGACTGCCGAGATGCCTTTGACCGGGTGGACAGCTATTGCCCCGACGAACTCGTGCCCGAGGGTTAGTCGTCTAATTCGAGGGTATAGCCCTCGTCAGCGATGGCGTCGATGATGGCCTGGCGCTCGACGTGGTCGGGGTCGTAGCTGATCGTGGCCTGGCGAGCGCCGAAGTCGACACTCCCTTCAGAGACGCCCTCCATATCGGCCAATATATCCTGAATATCGGCTGCGCAATTGACGCAGGTCATGCCCTCGATGGAAAAGGTTTCGGTGGTGGCCCCACTCTGGGCGGTGGCGTCACCGCCATCGTCGGCGGAGGCGTTGGCGTCGTCGCAGGCCAGGCCGGTGAATGCGAGAACGATGAGAAGAGCGAGTATCGAGAGGACTTTCATGGGTGGTACTCCTTAGGGTCGAAATGTACTGGTTCCATAACTAGGTGAATATACGAGGCGATCAAGGCTGGATCGCCGATTGAGGCTTCAGTAGTGGCGAGAATAGAGCAGATAAAGCGGGGGGTTGGGCGGTGGCTCGTCGTGGTGATGATGGCTGGTGCGTTGCTTAGCTGTGGTGAGAGTGACCCTCAACAACATTGGCAAGATAGGCTCTACTCACCCACTCTCCTCAGCCATATCGATGGATTCTATTTCATCGTTGATGCCTGGCATAATCGGGTTCTCTACAGCGAGCAACTGGAGGCCGATCTGGCTCAATGGGAGGTACTGGACGATGAATTGGCGGGGCCGCACTCCATCGCCGGCAATGGCAGGGTTTTGGTGGTCGATGATACGGGATTTCATCGGGCCGTCGTCTACGAAGTTGGGGAGGGCGGATTTGAACGGGTTCAGGAGATCGGCCCGCTCGGCCAACGCCCCCATCGGGTGAGGTATTGTCCAGTGATGGATCGATTTCTGGTGTTGGGGGCGCGCTCTCAGACGATGCATATCCTTAAGGATAGGGGCGACGAAGTGGTGCTGGAGGAGAGCGTGGAGTTGGGCTTTTTAGATGGGGCTTATACGCGTTCGTTCTCAATTGTCGACGAGCACCTCTATTTTGTTTCCGGGCCGTCGAGGATTCATCGCGTCCGCTATCTGGATCGCTCCTTTGAGGTGGTGGAGGCCTATGAGACGCCGTGGCGGTATCGCGAGATGAACGATATCAAGGCGGTAGGGGAGCGCTATTATCTCACGGTGACGGCGGACTGGCGGGTGCAAGAAGATGATCCGGACAATACGATCTTGGTGTGCGATGACTTGCTAGAGTTTGGCGACGGCGACTGCCGCGACGTGAAGCAAGAGTTGGGGCTGGAGGGGATTCCCTACTACCTCAGCGAGATCGACGGGGTGTATTATATCCCGATGGCCAATCAATTTAATGGGATTGCCAGAGCGACGCTGAATTCGGAGGGAGAGTTAGAGCCCAAGGACAGGCTCTTTGAATTCGGGCCTCCAGGCCAGGCAAGCCTGGAAGAGAGATTTCGACTGCCGAAATAAAAAAGCCGCCCTCCGAAGAGGGCGGCAAGATGTTACTGATTCAGTGAGGGATCATTATTCCGGTGGGAAGGCGACGTAATCCAGGGTGTGGATGACGCCGTTGGAGGCTTCCCAATCGGTGTCGATGACCCCAACGCCCTCATACGTGACGTCACCATTATCGACGTCGATCATGGCGTCGACGCCCAGAAGGGTTTCCACAGCACCGGCTTCAATGTCGCCGCTCATGACAATCTGAGGCAGCACATGGAACTGAAGGATGTCTTCGAGATCGTCGAGAGCCAACAGGTCGTCGGCGTTTTCGATATCGTCGATATCTTCGATGACGGCGTTGAAGGCGTCGTTATTGGGTGCGAAGACGGTGATGTCCTCGGTGGTGGACAGAGCGTCGACAAGGTCGGCCTCTTGCACAGCGAGGACGAGCAGGGAGTAATCGGGATCGCCCTGGAGGGCTTCCACGATATTGTCTTCGTCGTCACCGTTGTCATCGCCGTTGTCGTCTTCCGGGGGAAGGGCGACGCTACCAAGGGTGTGGATCACACCATCGGAGGCTTCGCGGTCGGTGTCGACGATATCGACGCCCTGATAGGTGGGCGGAGTAGCGTCCATGTCTACGTCAGCATCGACACCGGCAAAGGTCTCGATGGGGCCGGTCTCGAGATCGGCGGCCATCTGGGTGCCGGAGACGACGTGGAAGCGAAGGATGTCGGCCAGGTCATCAAGAGCCAGAAGGTCTTCAACGCTGTCGAAATCGTCGCTTTCCTCCAAGAAGGCATTGAAGGCGTCGTCGTCGGGAGCAAATAGGGTATATTCATCGACGCCGTCGAGTTCTTCGATGATGTCGGCAGCGCCAACGGCCTGAACGAAGATGGAGTAATCTGGATCGGCGCCCAATTGTTCGACGATGGTGGCCAATTCGCCGTTATCATCGATATCGGGGACGTAGACGCCGTCGATGCCGTGGATGACGCCGTTGGAGGCCATCCAATCGGCGCGAACGACGGTTTGGCCGCCGAACATGACCGTATCGCCATCGACCTCCACTTCGACTTCGGTGCCGGCGGCGGTGGTGACGGTGCCCGATTCGACCTCTTCGGCCGTGATCGTGCCCTCCAGGACGTGGCTGAGAAGGACGGTGGACAGGGTCTCGGTGTCCTCGAGGAGATCGTCGAGCACGCCGTCTTCCAGCGCGTCGAAGGCGGCGTCGTTGGGGGCGAAGACGGTGTATTCGGCGTCTTCGTCGTCCAGGGTGTCTTCGAGGCCGGCGGCGTCGATGGCCGTGACCAAGGTGTCGTAGTCGCCATCGGCGGCCAATTCGGCGTAGATGGTGGCTTCCACATCGTCACCGTTATCATCGTCGTCATCGTCATCGCCACAGGCCATGACGGTCAGGCTAGCGACAAGGGCGAGAATTAGAAATTTTAAGGGCATTCGCATGATACAGCTCCTTTGGGTCGTTTCCTCTCAATTGAGTGAACAGCCCGCTCCATCAACGTGGAAGGGGTCTGCTTACGGATTCTCGACTCGCACAGGTTTTGAACAGCAATCAGGTAGTTCATTTCCCATGCGACCACCGAAGAACCCTAAACAAGGTCCTTGAGAGGGCAAGCGTTCTGCCCATAAAAAAGTGTATCGCCCCGGCGAGCTATTGTGGGAATCCAAAATTTTGAAATCCCCCCGATGATCTGATAAGCGAGCGCTTCGGTGTACAAAAAAGGTAGTCACCAAAGGGGGTTAGAGCAAGGCGGGGTTAGGTGCTGTTGAGGCGAAGAGCCGCAGCAATAGGAGAACGGCGATTCTGGCGATCACTGGGCGGCGCCAAAGGCGTCGGAGGCCGATGTTCCGTCGGACGCAGACCCGGTGCCATCCTCATCGAGCTCCACGGCCGGGGTGGGAAGGCCCAATTCCTCGGCGGCGTAGACCACCTCGTATTTGATGGCGTTGGCCACGTTGTGGGGGACATTTTGACAGAGGACGCGTACCGCTTGCTCCACCGAGGTTTTGCCCAGGGCCTGAATGGTGGCCTGGTCGCCGGCGCCGAGGGTGATGTGGCCGCTGAGGTTGGGGTCGTTGTCGATGATCTCCAGGGCCCGATCGCCGAGGGTGGCGGTGGCGACGTCGAGCATGCGGCGAAGCACGGTGGTCCAGGCCTGGAGTTCTTCGTCAGAGGCGTGGCGATCGTCGAGGATATCGAGGCCCACCGGCAGGTGGTAGAGGCGCTCCATATAGTCCTGGACATAGGGGCCGCGAATGACGCGCCCGTGTTGAGGGGCGATGATCTCAACCCTGGGGGTGAGCTGACGGATATTTCGGATGGCGTGCTGGAGAGCCGATTGGGTGGGCATATAGATCTGGTGGAAGGCCCGCATGCCCGTCCAGTCGCTTTCGTCGGCGTAGAGACCGGTGGCGTCGCGGTCGGTGAGGGCGCCAAAGAGGTCGCCGCTGAAGAGAACCCGGGTCTCGGGATCGTAGAGCATCATGGCGCCCACGAAGTGGCAAAAGGGGCTGGGCACGGGGATGATCACCTGGCCGCTGGGCAGTTGGATGCCCCGGGGGTATTTTTCGAGGGCCACGAAGCGCTCGCGGGGGATATTATAGTAGTGGACGAGTCGCCAGGTGTCCTCGGTGCACAGGACGTGGGCCTCCGGGGTATAGCGCCCCAGCATCAGCCCCACCGAGGAGCCGACGTCCGGGTCCTGGTGGTTGATGAAGACGGAGTCGACTTCTCGGATATGGCCGATGACCTGGCTGATCTTGGATTGGACGACGCTAAAGTCCTTGCTGGAGCCGGGGTCGATGAGCAGATTAAAGGAGGCTTGATCGCCGTCGCCGGGAAAGCGGCGAAGATAGGGGTTGGCATAAAAGATCTCGTCGTCCGGGCGCTTGCCGACCCAGAAGGTGTCTTCGGCGATCTCCACAGCCTCGCTGCGCAGGTTGACCAAGGGGGGCGATGGCGAAGCGTTGGCCGTGTCGTCGATGGAGGGTCGGGTGGGCTCGGAGAGCGAGCTGGCCGGGTCGTCGCTGTCGAGCATGTCCAGCCAGTCCACGAGGGCATGACCCATGGCGTCGGCGGAGGAGAAGCGCTGCGCTTTTTCGCGGGCCAGGGCGCGATCGAGGATTGTGGAGAGTTCCTTGAAAACGGTGGGGAGTCGGTGGGGCTCGACGCCGTCGATGGAGGTCAGGCCCAGGGGCTCGTGGGGGGCCGTCTCGATGCGATGTGCGACGTGAATCGGGGAGTCACCGGGAAAGGGAAAGCGGGTCGTCAACAGGTGATAGAGGAGAACACCGGCGGAGAAGACGTCGGCGCGCTCGTCGAGATCGGCGTTTCGCCACTGTTCGGGGGGCATATAATAGGGGGTTCCCACGACGGCGTCGTGGGCCGTCAACTGGCTGCCCTCGCGGACGTCGAGGACGAGGCCGAAGTCCACCAGTTTGGGCTCGTCGACAGAGGTGTCGAGCAGGACGTTGGCGGCCTTGACGTCGCGGTGAAGCATGTCCTGATCGTGGGCATATTGGAGGGCATCGAGCAGCTTGACGATGTAGCGCACGGCCTGACGGGCGTTGAGCGCTCCCTGGGAGCGGACCAGTGACTCCAGTGACGGGCCGTCGATAAATTCCATGACCATATAATAATGGCCACTGCTTCGGTCGGCGGTGATGACGCGACCGATATTGGGGTGGATAAGTCTGGAGGCCAGGCGAGCCTCCCGGAAGAAACGCTTGGTAAATTCCGGGCGGTCTGCAAACTGGCTGTGCAGGACTTTGACGGCGTAACGCTGCTCGAGGATGGCGTGCTCTGCGAGGTAGACCTCGCCGGCAGCCCCGGCGCCCAGCTTCTTGAGGAGTTGATACTGACCAAGAGCCGGAGTTTCTTCACTGGATGATGACATAGAACATATTCCTGGAGGGCACGAGGTGTTGCTGAAGGGATGTTGTGAGCAATGGCTCCGAGAGGGGTCCCCCGACCCCGGGGGCGTATCATTATGCAAAAATGGAACCAGTCGCAGAGAGGGTTCAACGCCCGATGGGGCGCAAAATTTGGCAAATGAGGGCTCAAGGGGTGCAAGATTTGCGGGTGTTGAATTGGGGTGGGGGGACCGACTTATTCCAAGCTAGAAAAGACGGTGGACAGCAGCTTTGGTGCCGGGCCCCGAGGCCAGGGGTAGGCGGTGGTCGTCGAGCGGAAGGTGGATGCCCAGATCGTCGATGACAGGGCTAATCATGCGCTCAATGAGGGAGCGGGCATGACTTAAGTCGAGGTCGTCGACGGACTCGATGGGATCGCAGAGGCGATCGAGCAAGCGTTGCTGGACACGGCCGAGCGCCTGGGCCTTGTGGTAGCCGTGGTGGCTGTACATGACGATGGCATAGCGCGAGCGATAGAGGTCGGGGAAGGCTGTCTCCAGGCGGTTTTCAACGGCCTTTCGCAATAAGAAGGCAGAGTCGGCGACTTTATGGCCCATCTCGGTGGCGTTCTCCAGGGCCATGTCGGCGATGGCGTCGGCGTCCGGTTTGCGCTCCTTATAAAAAGCCTCAAAGGCCTGGGACAAGGTCTCGTAACGCTCCAGGCAGTCGTCGAGGAGCAGGCAATCCTGAAGGCCGCAGTTGAGGCCCTGACCAAAGAAGGGGACGACGCCGTGGGCGGCATCGCCGAGCAAAAGCGCGCGATCGGAGACGTGCCAGGGAGCGGTACGCACGGTGCCCAGGACTCCCGTGGGGCGCTGAAGGAAGGGCTGGATAAAATTGCCGAGCAAGGGGGTCGCGCTGGGATAGTGGGTACTAAAGAAGCGCTGGACGGCTTGTTCGTTGTCGAGGCAAGAAAAGCTGGGTTGGCCCTCCTTGGCCACGTAGAGGGTGCCCGTCAGGGAGCGATCGCGATTGGCGAGGGCCATCAAAAAGTGGTCGCGCCGAGGCCAGATATGCAGCGCCTGGGGATCGAGGGCAAATTCGCCCGAGGGCGTGGGAGGAAAGCGCAGCTCGCGATAACCCCAATCCATCAGCGAAGAGTGGGCCTCCATGGGGCTTTGGGCGCAGAGGGCCCGGCGCAATTTCGAGGGGGCTCCGTCGCACCCGAAGACGACGGGGGCGTCGACCTCCAGGGGGCCTCGAGGCGTCTCGAATAGGAGGGTCTGGCTTTGGAGTTGGTAATCGCGCAGCGCACACTCGAAGTGGAGGGTTACCCCGGCGTCCTCGGCGGCGCTGAGGAGGCAGGCGTTGAGGGCGTTTCGAGAGACGGCAAAATTGGACTCCTCGTCGCTGATGCCGTAGGGCTGAAAGGCGGATGCGCCGTCGGGTTGATGCATCATGCGGCCACGCACGGGCACGGTCAGGCCCAGCACCCGTTCGTGGAGATCGAGTCGGGCCAGGGGCAGTAATCCACGTCGGGTGAGCACGAGGTTGATGGAGCGGCCTTCTTCCGGATCCTCAATGGCGCGAAGGTCGGGGCGCTTTTCGTAGAGGTCGACGCTCAGGCCGCGGCGGGCCAAAAAGGTGGCCAATGTGCAACCAATGGGGCCGGCGCCGACGACGATCGCCTGCGATGGAAGGTCAACTGCCATGAGAATTACTGCCGAGAAGAGGGGGAAAACAGGATCTGACGCTAGAAGTGCATACCGTGGACCGGGTGACATTGCTATCGCGGATTCGTCACGCTCGCTGTTCTGCGGCGCGTGACGATCCAGGCCATGAACGGAGTCAGGGCGTCGACGTGGCCGCAGCGTCGATGGCGATCGGTGGGGCGGTGGGCGCCGATTGGTGGGTGGCCTTGAAGGGGCTTTGCTCAAAGAGTTGATGCTGGCGGGCCAGGATTTCCCGTCGCTCCACGTCGATGAATTGGGTGACCGCGCGATTGAGGCCCGGATGGGCGATATGGTGAGCGCTGTAGGTGAGGCGGGGGAGAAATCCTCGGCTAAATTTATGGTCGCCGCCGGCGCCAGGCTCAAAGGCCTGGAGGCCCTGGTCGATGGCCCATTCCACAGGGCGATAGATACAGGTCTCGAAATGAGCGAATTCGATATCCTCCAAACAGCCCCAGTAGCGACCGTAGAGGCGCCTGTCCTTGAGGAGGTTAAAGGTGCCACCGAAGGGAGCGTCGTCGCGGTAAATAAAGACCAGGTGGAGGCGATGGCGAAGGCGGTCGAAGAGCTCAAAAAAGAAGTCGCGATTGAGGTAGCGGCGTCCAAAGGGGTGGTTGTCGACGGTGTCGCGATAAAAGAGGAAGGCCTGCTCGATATCGTCGGCGGTGATGGATTGGCCCTGGATCACCTCGGTCGTAATGCCGCGATCTGCGAGTCGTCGGCGCTCGCGTCGAATATTGGAGCGTTTCTTGGATCGAAAACGACCCAAAAAGGCGTCGAAATTGTCGCACTCCGAGCCCTGACCGTCGCGATTATGCCAGTGGTATTGGAGGCCCAGGCGAACCGGCAGTCCCAACTCGTCGAAGAGGGCGACCTCCTGGCGATCGATGAAGTTGAAGTGAAGGGAGGACCACCGGCGGGCGTCAGAGACTTTGATAGCCCGTTTAATGAGGGCCTTCTTGAGGGGGCGTGGCTCGTCGATGTCGGGGTCAACGAGAAGGCGAGGTCCAGTCACGGGAGTAAAGGGGACGCCGGCCACCCCTTTGGGATAATAGGGGAGTCCGGCGCGGTGGGCGGCGTCGGCCCAGGCCCAGTCGAAGACAAATTCGCCCTCGGAGTTAGTGGTCTCGTAGAGAGGGATGGCCCCCACCAGATCGCCTGCGCGGTAGGCGCCGATGATCGCTGGTTGCCAGCCGGTTTCCGGATCCAGGCAGCCGGCGACTTCCAGGGCGCGCAGGAAGTCGTATTCCAGAAACGGAGGCGCCGATACGGTGAGCCGATCCCAGTCGGCGCGGTCGATGGCGGCCAAAGAAGAGAGGGTCTTAAATTCGATGGCATCTGGAAGCTCAACCATGGTCCTCGGGGGGCAAGAAAGAGGGATGTCGGCGCTGAAGCTAAGAACTGATCCTGAACATTCCAGTGCCACCGCCATATTAGGAGGTCTTGGAGTGGTCTGGGGGGCCGTGCTAGGTTATCGGTGTTTGATACCTAGCCCGACGACCCGTTGACTTTGGAGAAAGCGATGAAATTGAGATATCTGGTCTGTTTACTCGCCCTGAGCCTGGCCCTGGTGGCCTGCGATAGTGATGATGCCGACGACGCCCCGGACGACGAGGCGACGGCGGAGGAGTCGGTGGAGCAGGATGATCCCGGCGTCGATGACGCCGCCCAGGAGATGGCGGGCCAGCCCGCAGAGTTGGCCGATGTCGAGGGGCCATTTGATGGAGCGCACGACCCCGACGAGCCCATCGAAGCGGCCGACTTTCCCGAGGCGATGGCCAGCGGGGTATGCCTGGCCTACGACAATTGCCTCAATGAAGAGCTGAAGTCGATGGTCTTTAGCATGTTGGTCATGGGGGCGGCCATGACCGCCAGCACCGAGGGGGATGAGGAGACGGAGGCGCGCCTGGAGGCCATGATGGAGGAGATGCAGGCCTCCGGTGAGCTGATCGCCGATCGGGAGGCCTGTGACGAGGTGATGGGCCTGACCTTGGACGCCCAAAGGCTCAATGCAGAGACCATCGAGGCGGGCATGGAGGCCGGACGGGTGGAATACGATCCGGAGCAGGCCGCAAGATGCGTGAGCCGATTCGGCGAGCCCTTTGATCTTTGCCGAGAGGAGCGAGCAGCGTCTCCAGAACCGGACGCCCAAGACTTCATGGCCTCCATGGGCGCCCATCAGAACAATCTGGTGGAGCACTTTAGCGTCTGTGACGACGTTTTCATCGGTCAGGTCGAGGACGGCGAGGAGTGCTTCGGCGATATGGAATGCGCCGACGGCCAGTGCATCATGGAGGGCGATGAGGAATCCGGAGAGTGCGGCGAGCCTGAGATGCAAGATCCGGGGATGATGCCCGGCGGTGGCGCTCCCGGTGGACAGCCTGGCGGCCAGCCGGCGCCCGGTGGCATGCCCGGCATGCAATAAAGAGTCGTTAGTCGAACGCGCTCACGGGGTGCCCCCTCAAGGGGGGTGCCCCGTTGCTTTTCTTGAAGGGTGATTAGATTGAGCTGGTGAACGGTGGCGACGAATTGAGGGTAGAGAGTTGAGGGTAGAGAGGGCATCGATCATGGCACCAAGTGGTGAGCAATTAGAGGCAATGGGCGTCCCCGAGGGCGTGTTGGTGGAGATGGGTCGGGAGGTCGCTCAGGGGTTGGTCAAGCGCGGTTGGGATCGCCCGGAGGTGGAGGAGATCCTGGCGGAGGCCATCGAAAACCCGGATCAAGACTGGATGGGACTGGACCGCGAGTTGGGATGGTTTATCCGTTCGCTCAACTGCGCCCGGCGGGCCATGGAGAGGGAGTCGGTCAGCCCCTGGCGTCAATGGGGAAGCGATATCGACGAGGAGGCCATCGCCCAGATGGAGCGGGCGCTGAGTCTTGACGTGGCGGTGCAGGGAGCGCTGATGCCCGATGCCCACCGGGGCTACGGACTGCCCATCGGCGGCGTCTTGGCCACCGATGGGGTGGTGATCCCCTACGCCGTGGGCATGGACATCGGCTGCCGCATGAAGATGAGTGTCTATCCACTGGAGTCTCGGGCTCTAAAGAGAGAAGCCACGCTCTTTGAGCGGGCCCTGGAGTACGAGACCCGTTTTGGGGTGGGCGCAGACTTTGAGCGTCCTCGGCACCATCCGGTGATGGAAGAGGACTGGGGGATCACGGAGGTTACCCGAAAACTGAAGAGCAAGGCCCGGCGCCAGCTCGGCTCCAGCGGCTCGGGTAATCACTTCGCGGAATTCGGCGTTTTGGAATTAAGTGAAGGAGAGATGGGCCTGGAGGCCGGTGAGTACGTCGCCTTGTTGACCCATAGCGGCAGTCGCGGGCCGGGGGCGGCGGTGGCCAAGCACTACTCATCGCTGGCCAAGCGGATGCATCCGGAGTTGGGCAAACCCCTCAACGCCCTGGCGTGGCTGGAGCTCGATAAGCCCGAAGGCCAGGAGTATTGGGAGGCGATGCAATTGATGGGGCGCTACGCTCAGGCCAATCACGACGTGATTCACCAGGCGATGGCGCGCTTGCTGGAACTGGAAGTGATCGCGGAGGTGGAAAACCACCACAATTTTGCCTGGATCGAGGACTACGGAGGGCGCTCATTGGTGGTCCATCGCAAGGGGGCGACGCCGGCCCAAAAGGGCCAGTGGGGGATTATCCCCGGCTCCATGACGGCGCCAGCCTATGTAGTCAAAGGACGGGGCAAGGCGGCATCGCTTCGAAGCGCCGCCCATGGGGCGGGGCGGCGGATGTCGAGACGCCAGGCCAAGAAGGCGACCACCTGGCCGCAGGTCGAGCAGCATCTGGAAAAGGCCGGGGTGCGCCTGTTGTCGGCAGGGCTCGACGAGGCCCCCGTGGCCTATAAGGCGATCGATGAAGTGATGGCCGAGCAACAGGACCTGGTGGAATCGGTGGCCTGTTTTCGCCCGCGCATCGTCAAGATGGCTCCCTGAGTCATTTTTTGGAAAAATGTGGGGGTGTCTAAGTTGCCCATCTGTAGTGAAGCCGTGGACAGCACGAGAACTCTATCCGGGAGAGGGAGCATGAGCATCGCACCGCAAGGGACTTGGATCGACAGCATTGAGGAGGTTTGGGGTGGGCAATTGCAATTGTGGAGGGTGGGCGAGGGCGTGATCATCGACCATCGCGACGCCCGCCATTTTTTGGCCGTGATTAGCCTCCGCCAGCCCAAGATCAGTGTTCCCGTGAGCGCTGAATTTTGTCATCACCCCGAATATGGGGGAGAGGAACTCGTCGACAAGGCCATGGAGACGTTACGGCCTCGGCTCCAGACTTATCGAAACCGGGGCTACGCCCTTCGCGAAGTGGAGTGGAGCCCCGCTCCCTCACCGGTGACCTCGACTTATAGCAACTGGCAGGTGCCGATGGTGGTGGCCTATATGGAGCAGGGGTTTGAAAATTGGGATCAGGTCGTCGACGAGTTGCCATGGCTCGTGGAACGCCTGGCCCGCCGGTGAAGCAATGGTGGAATGGGGGTTGCATATGTTATGCGGCAGAGCACGGTCCACGGTGGCATGACGCCCCGAGGGGCCGAAACGAGGAGTTGATCACCGACACGAAACGTCAATCTGGGGCATAATTGCCCTGATGGATGGAGTGGTGATCATCCGCCTGATGTGATCAGGTGCTAAGCGAGTTTTGCCGCGGAGGATAGTATATGCGTATGATATCTGAGATGAAAATGAGTCGATGGGTGGTCATTGGACTGGCGTCAGCGGGAGCGATGCTGTTGGGCTGCGAGGTCTCGGAAGACGGTGAGGAGGGGAATTTCTCCTTCAATTACGCCGACAGCGGTTTTGTGGGGACCTCCGATCTGGCCGAGGGAGCGATGGTCAAGGTCCACGTGGTGGATGCGGATGACGGTGATCCGGTGACGATCACGGAGGCCTATACGGAAGATGAAGACACCCTTTCGGTCATCGAGATCGGCGAGGACTATTTTGTGCTCGACGCCCGCGCCAGTGGAGATACCCGGGTCACGGCGGAGTCTCACGGCGATGAGTTGAGCGACACCTTTACGGTGCGTTCGGCGGAGGCCGGCAGCCTGGAGTTTGAGAGCCGATGCGATAGCAATACCTTTTTGAGCGACGCCGGGGCCCGCTTTCGCTACCGCATGAAGGATAGCCAAGATGGGGAATTGACGGGCTATGGATATTATCCGGTCACCGTGGAAGCGGACTCCATCGATGAATCACTTCTGGACGTCGATCTCGAAGATTTGACGTCTGACCAGGTGGGTTCGGTGGACGGTGACCTTACCCGGTTGGGCTATCTGGATATATTTACGGGAGCCTATCCCGGCACCTACGTGATCAAGTCCGATATCGACGATGAGCAACTGGCTTTTGATCTGGTGGAGCCCGGGGACATCGATGAGATTACAAACGCCACGGGAGAGGATTCATCGATCACCAGCCAGGTGACGGCCGGCGACGATCCGGAGCTGGCGCTTCTATTTTCCGTGGAGCACGACCTGGAGAATATATGCGGACCGCTGGGAGCCGCGGTGGAGATCACCTCCAGCGATCCCGACGTCTGTGAGGGAAGTTATAGCCTGGGACTGGAGTCCTTGGGGTCCGTGGATCTGCACGGCGTTGAAGTGGAGGGCTATCAGCCCGGTGAATGCGAAATCACCGTCGAGATCCCAGAGGCCGATGTGTCCCTGGAGATGAGCGTCGACGTCCAATGATGCTACAAGCTGAGATCTGAGGCCATCAAAGGCCGATGTCGCACCCTGGGTGCGACGACCCGCCCATTTTTGGGCGGGTTTTTTTGTGGGGTTGGAAGTATTGGCGACCATCAGGCAGGGTGTGTCGGCATCGGCGAAGCCGTCGGTGATCGATGGGAGAGTGGTTTAAGGCAGTGAGTAGAAATGGGTGAATTAGCATCTCTATCGGCTTCCGGGGTCTGGGCGACGGCGAGTCTCCTCTTTGCCAGGTTGGGCAAAACGGTCAGCGCCCTGGCGCTCAATTGGCTCAAGTGCGTGATCGCCTTGATGTTGATGATGGTGTCGATGCTGCTGCTCCACGGTGGGATCTGGCCGTCGGAGCTGGGGATGGAGGAGACGCTGATCCTGGCCGTGAGCGGGGTGGTAGGGCTGACGATTGGAGATACGGCCTTTTTTCACGCTCTTAACCGCTTGGGGCCGCGGCGAACGCTGTTGTTGTCGGCCCTATCACCGCCGATGACGGCGGTGATGGCGGTGCCCGTCTTGGGTGAACCGCTGGGCGGGGCGATGATCCTGGGCATGGGGCTGACCATGGGCGGGGTGGTGTGGGTGATCTTGGAGCGCCATCCCGATGGCGATCGGGAGGTTGAGGAGAGGCGTCCCGACGGGAGTTTTAGCAAGAAGATGCGGTGGGGGCTGTTCTTCGGGATCACCTATGCCTGTTGCCAGGCCCTGGGCAATGTGTTGACCAAGCTGGGGGGAGGCGAGATCACGGCGCTGGAGATCAGTGTGGTGCGCCTGGCCTTCGGAATATTGGGATTGACGATGGTGCTGGCAGCGACGCGGCGCCTGATGGAGACGGTGGAACCGCTTCGCCACAAGAAGACGGCGATACTGGTGGTGGTGGCCACCTTTTTGGGGACCTTTATGGGCATCTGGTTGATGAACGCCGGCCTTCGCTACACCTATACGGGCATCGCCAGCACCCTGGCGTCGACGAGCCCGATATTTATCTTACCCCTCGCTTATTTTATCGAGGGGGAAGAGCTGTCGCTTCGCTCCATTGTGGGAGCCGTGATCGCTGTGGCCGGGGTGGCGGTGCTTTTTTTGGTTTGAGGGGCAAGGGGTTAGTCTTCCAGGAGCTCACACGTGCCGTCATCAAAGCACACATAACATTGGGACGAGTTTGAGTCGCCCGAATAATCGCAGCACGCAATAGATTCGTATTCATCGGGGATGGTAATGTCACTGGTGTCGTCGGCGTTGTTGTTACAGCTGGGGTTGCCACCGCCATCGCACTCAATCAGTTCGACGTTGTCATTTAAGAGATCGGCGGTGACCTCCTGCTCTTCCACGGTGGAATCGTCGCCGGGTACGCATTCATCACCACTGCAAATGTGGGGGGTAATAGTGAAGTTCTGTAAGATCTGGGGGACGCCGCCGGTACACTGTGCTATCGGTGCGCTGGCCTCTTCTTTGTCGGGATCCAATGTGGTGCAGTTGATGCAGTTGTCGGAGTCGCACCCACATTGGTCATCTTCGCCGGAGCAAGGGGGAAGGCACTCCCCCGGGGCCGAGCAGTCGCCAGAATCGGCAGGGCAGGACGTATCTCCTGGGGGGGCGCAGGTTTCAACAGGGGGATCGAGGGTGCACTCCACGTCTTCGGTGATGATCAGCTCGTTGGGCTCTGGAAGGCAGGTGGCAGCTGAAGCATCGCTATCGTCGCAGAGGTAGGGAGTGCAGGTTTCGTCTTGCGTGCCCATGACCGGACAGATATCGGAGGATTCGGCGGTGCACGATGTGGTCTCGCACTCAGGAGGCTCGTCGCAGGCACTGCACTCTACCGGGCTGTCCTCATCGATGAAGGGGCTTCCCGTGTCGTAGGTACATGTTTCGCCATTACAGCTATAGGTTCGTTGCTCCATTTCAGGGCAAAGACAGAGCTCATCACCACCACAGCAATCCTGGTAGTTTCCGGTGGGATATGCTGCATCGAGGTCACTGCAGGACCGGGCATCGGTGTTATTTCCGCAGGCATCGTCGCCGTCTTCGCAGCGAAGCTGGGCGGTTGGGCAACTGTCGTCGTCGCCGGTGCAACGTCCCCGCTGGCAGTTTAGGTCACCATCACAGGAGTCGTCGTCCGCATTACAGTTCTCCTCATCCGGTTGGCAGGGGTCGTCTTCCGGGGCAAAGCACTCGGGACCTCCGCTCTCTTGGAAGTCCTCATCGCTCTGGAAGACACAGGTGCCGTCGTCGCACTCCCTGGCATTGCAATGCCGGGTCTGGCTGCCGCCGCAGGAGCCATCCTCGATTTCACAGGTGTTTTCATCCCAATCATCGCACTCCGCTTCACAACCACACGTAAAGGTGCCGTTATCTCCCTCGCACCCTTCCGGGAGATCGATGGTCCCACATTCGTCGTCGGGGAGGTTGTCGGCACAAACCTGGTCGGCCCCGGACTCCGGGCAGGGAGAACATAGCGCGGTGTCTTCGAAGCAAAAGCCCTCATCACATTCCCCGCATTCGACGGCAATAGGGTCTTCACAGCCGTCGACGCTGACGCTCTGGTTGCCGCATTCGAGATCGTTATCGCTGCAGAGTTGGTCATCGTCGTCGGGGTCGCAACTCTGGTTGGGGTCGTCGTTGTTGGGGTCGTCGTTATTTGGTGGTTCCTCATAACCCTCGACCCAGAAGCCATTGACGCAAGTTCGCCCCTCCTCGGTGGCGCCGTCCTCATCGCAAGTGACGTCGGTGAGGTCCGAGTCGTAGCTACAGGCCACAGCGCTGATCGCGAGAACGAGGCCGAAGAGAACAGAGAGTACGCGCGTCGAAACGAGGGGCATGGTTGCTCCAAAGGCTGAAATCAGAAGTACGGCAATGATAGGAAAAACCGGTCCATTACTCCACTGCCGTGGTCAGGGGGCGGGAGCGGCGAAAGGCGGTCAGGGCCAGTAGGGCAATGGCCAGCAAAAATGGGGTGGTTGACCCGGTGGTAGAGGCACAGGAGCTCTCGGAGTAATCGCTGCCATCGCCATTGGGTTCCGGTGACGAGTCATCGCCTCCGTTATCGTCATCTTCATCATGATCTCCGCCATTTTCATCGCCTCCGTTGTCGTTTTCACCGTCATTTTCGTTGTCCCCATTGTCTTCGTTGTCCCCGTTGTCCTCTTCCTTGAGTCGAGGGGGGCGCTCCTGACCGATCTCGAACCAGGGGGCGCCGTCATCGTCGGCGCGGTCGAGGGCGCCGGCGAACCCGCCGGTGCCTCGCTCGTGGCCCATGAAGTCATGGCCGGGATACCAGTCTTCGGCGTAATACTCGGCGGCCGAGTCGAGGGGGCCGTCGGCGAGGGGGGTGAGGCTAAAGGGATTGTTCTGGGGGGCGTGGAAGCAATCGCTGCCGTCGTCGTCGCAGGTGATATTGTCGGCGACGAGACCGGAGGGGTTACCTCCGATGGCACTATGACCATTGGGGGCAATGGCATTATTGACCAGAATATTGCCGTCGTCGGAGTCCCAGCCGGCGGCCATGATCGCCGTGCCCTGGTTGTTGAAGACCGTATTGTGGGCGACGACCATGCCCTGCTGGGGGGCACCGGCGTTATGGTCGTAGAGGTGGATGCCGTGGGTCGACCCGTCGGCGACAATATTATTGGTGATCATGGCCGGGCCGCCGCCGGCGAGGATGGCGCCGCTTTCGCGAGAGCCGACGACGAGGTTGCCATCGATGACGGTGGGTGAGGTGGCCGGGTCATGGGCGCCGTAGACCATGATGCCCGGGCCCTGGATGTCGAAGATGGCGTTGTCGCGGATGACGGCGTTGGAGTCGACCTTGATCTGGATGGCGTA
>CAYQBU010000062.1:0-18834 GCA_964415785.1 uncultured Bradymonadales bacterium | reverse complement strand
CCCCCCCCCCCCCCGCCCCCCCCCCCCCCCCCCCGCCCCCCCCCCCCCCCCCCCCGCCCAAGACGACACAAGCCGGAGCGAGGATTCGCTCCGGACTGTTGAATTCGGTCACTTGTGAGGCATCAGCCAGTGGGTTCCACGTCCGCTTTACGGCGCGGTTCCCAGCTCTCCCACGGGAGAGCAGAATTCGTGGCCTTTTCACGATGGGTGGTTTGCGCAGAGGTGGGGTGAACCGTTGGAGTCCCGAGAAATTTTTTGCGGCTTCGTCGCTCCGCGCTAGGTTGGAGGCGTGGCCAGGCAACATCTCCCGGTCTATCGCCATGGATGGCGAAACGGGAAGCGGCCACGAGCGCTAATGAGACCGGCACGACCAAGGGAGCTAAGGATGGCTCAGAGTATCTCCGACGTATTCTCCAGAGGACGGGACAACCAGGACGGGCGGCGACGCGCGCGGCTCATGCTCAACAACGAGCAGGCCGGCGAGGAGCCATCCCAGTCGGCGGCGGCCACCTCTGGCGGGGAGAGCGACCAACAAGCCTCGCGTCAGCGGCGGGCGGCGGCTTATCGGCCTGCGGAAACCGTGGCGCTTCGCCGGGACATCTTAGAAGCCTACTCGGCGGCTGTGCTGCGCGATGGGCATATCGCCACCGACGATGGGCAGCACCTTTTGGACGCCGCACGGGCGGCAGAGGTTCTCAGGAACTTTGAGGAGGGCTTTAGCCAGTTGCGTCAGTTTGAGCGGGGCGAGGGCCAGTGGGATTGGGAGAGCGCGGCGCTTCGGCGGCGTATTCTCCGGGGCGTGGAGGCCGACGACCTGGTGGTGCGCAACCTGGAGAGCTGTGGTGATCTGGAGGATGCGCCCGATTGGGCGGCCACGTATGCGGCCCTGGAGCTTGCGCGTCACGCTTATGAGCGGGGCGAGAGCCCGGACAATATCCGCCACTATTGCCTCCGCGCCACGGAGGTCGCTCGGTCGCGGGCGCACCTCGATAGTTTTGCGGCCCTGTGGGCGATGCAGTTGCGCTGTGACACGGAGCTGGAGTCGGGATCGACGGCGGCGGCGCTGGATGCGTTGACCGACGCCATCGAGCTTCCGGAGCTCACCGTGGATATTCGCCAGAACCTGGAGGCCCGGCGGGCGGTGTGGATGCACGTCTTTGGTCGCCACGAGGATTCGCGGCATCTCCTCGATGAGTTGGCACAGCGCGGAGTGTTGTCCGGTGACCTCGACGACCTGTTGGTGAGCCTTTGCTTTGAGAGCGGCGATCGCCAGCGGGCCTTTGATGTGCTTCGGAGCACGGCCAGCGATCGCTGTCGCCATGTGGAGCACGCCGTTCCCCTGGTGATGATGCATGACGTCACGGATAGCGAGTCGTCGACGGGTCGAAATATTATCCGAGAGGCGACGGAGGAGCGCGACGACTGGACGTTGTTGCGACTCCACGAGGCGTTTTGCGATAGCGCCATGGAGCAGACTCAGCGGGCGGGATCGGAGCTCATCGATGTGCTCAATCGGCGCCTTGAAGGGCCGCTTTCGAGCAGTGAGCGCGTCAATATCCTCACCCGCTTGGGGCGGCTCTACGAGGTGGAGGCGGAGCTGGAAGAGGCGGCGGCCGAGGTCTATCGGGAGGCGCTGAGTTACGATCCTCAGCACGTGCCGGCGCTTCGGGCGCTGGGTCGGCTGTATACGCGCCGGCAAAATTGGAAGGCCCTGGCGGATCTCTACGAGCGCGAGATCGCGACGTTGGGTGAGCGACCAGGTGCCTGGCGGCGCCACTTTCAGCTCGCGGAGCTCTACGAGCAGCGCCTGGAGCGGCCGGAGAGGGCGCTGGACAATTTTCTGATCGTCCTGGACGAGAAGCCCCACTATCTGCCGGCCCTCAAGAGCAGCGCCCGAATTCTGGGTGGGCTCGGCCGGTGGACTCAGCTCGCGGACCTCTTTTTGAGGATGGTCGATTCGGCGCCCAATCGGCGTCAAAAGCTCTATCTATTGGACAAAGTTGCCGAGGTCGCGGAGGAGGAGCTGCAGAACTACGAGGTGGCCATCGGGGCCTGGCGCGAGACCCTGGAGATCGATCCCGACAACCCTCGAGCCTATACCGCTCTGGGTCGGCTCTACGCCCACACCCACCGCTGGGAAGAGCTCATCGAGCTCAACGACGAGGAGCTCCAGCTCATCGACGACCCCGAGGAGCAGGCGGCGATATTGCTTCGCAACGCCCAGATCGCGGAGCGCCACCTGGAGGATGTGGAGGGCGCGGAGGCCTATTATCGAAAGACCCTGGAGATCATTCCGGACTACCTGCCGGCGCTGGAGGCGCTGGGGCGCATCTATCTGCGCGGCGGTCGGTGGGCTGATATCGTGGCCATGACGGGGCGAGAGCTGGAGACGGTGTCGGACCCCGACAAGTCGCATCGCCAGTTGGGAGCGCTCGCAGAGATCCTGGAGACGAAGCTCGATCGACGCGATGATGCGATCACGATCTATGAGACGCTGTGGCAACAGGACTCGGGCAATGGCCATGTCTTTGGAGCGCTGAAGCGGCTCTATCGGGCCGGCAAGCGCTGGGGATGCCTGGAATCGCTTCTTCAGACGCGGCTTCGACAGACGTCGTCGAGCGAGGAGTTTTCGGCGCTGCAGGGCGAGTTGGCGATCCTCAGTGAGTGGCGAACGGGCGAGCGGGCGAAAGCCTTCGGTCGCTATCTGTCGGCGCTGCAGGCCGATCCGGACAACCTGCACTGGTTGAGCGGGGTGGCGCGCACCTGGACGGACGCCGAGATGGACGTCGCCGAGGTGGCCGACGAGTTGGAGGACCTGCTGATGAAGGTCTGCGAAGGGGAGAACCGAGATCGCTACTTTAAGGTCATCGCTCGTCTGCGGGAGCGCCACGAGGGCGGTCCCGAGGCCAGTCGGGCCTACCGAGCTCATGGCGATCAAAAGAGCCTGGAGAACCAGATCGTGCTGCGCCTGGCGATGGCCGTGGCCGGCGAGCGGAAGCAATTGGAGGGCGCGCGAAAGGCGGTCCCCCATCACGCCCTGCAACCGCTGCTTCAGATCGACCGAGGCGTCGAATTGGGCGACGCGCCGGACCTGGAGCTGGAATGCCTCACCGATCCAGCCCGTCAGTGGCTGTCGTCGGAGCTCGCTCCGTCAGTCAGCGGCGTGCTGCGCGACAAACCAAACCTCAGCGATGATCTGGTGGCCATTCTGGATGGGGCGGAGCTCCATCAGCAAGACGTAGATGGTCTGAAAGACCAGCAGCGACGCCTGCGCCTTCGAGCGCTGCAGGCCCGCCGCGTCAATGACAACGCTTCCTATCTCAAGTGGACCCGTCAGGAGATGGAGTTGCTGAGTAGCGACGCTGTGGCGACGCGCCGACTGGAGTTGGCGCGCTATGCGACGCGCAAGAATATGGTCGAGGAGCCGGCGCTTTATCGCGAGGCCTGCCGAGCCGTATTCCCGGAGCTCAGCGTAGACAGCGACGAATTGGCCGAGGAAGATATGGTGCCCCGGGCTCCAGAGCTTCCGGATGACCACCTGCGCCGGCTCTACGACTCGCTTCGGAGCACGGAGCGGTGGGATCTGCTCCGCCGCTGCCTGGAGGCTCAGGTCTCACGGCCCAGCCTTGAGCGAGATGAGCGTCGCCAGGTGTTTGAGGAGTTGGCCACGCTCTACCAGGAGCGCCTCGACGATTACGAGGGCGCGCGGGATGCGCTGGTCCACTGCTGGCAACTCTCGGAGTCCCTGGACTACCTGGTGGAGATCGTCGAATTGGCCCAGGAGCACGATGTGCTCGAGGACGCCATCAAATATCAGAAGAAGCACTTCGAGCGGCGGAGTATGTCCGCCGAATCGACGGCGTCCCAGCGCGTGGACTCCGGGATCACCCTCGCTCGACTGCATATGATGCTCGACAGCGCCGATGGTCGCGAGGCGGCCATCGATTGCCTGGAGCACCTGGTCGACGCCTATGGCGATGCAGAGGGCATGGTTCAGGCCCGACGCCTGCTGGCGAGGGCCCACGGCGAGGCGCAGAACCCGATGAGGGCTGCCGAGTTATTTGAAAATGTGCTCCACTTTAAGGTGCGCGGAGATGAGGTCGACGATTGGCGACGGCTGGTGGACATCTATCGAGTCCAGCTCGACGATGTGGACCGGGCCTACCAACGCCAGTGGAGCCTGGTGAGGGCGTTCCCGAACCAGCGCCGGGACCTGGATATACTCATCGATCTGGCGGGCGAAGCCGACGAGCTTCACGACTGCGTGCGCCAGCTCAAGGAGTTGGCCTCATCGCGAGCCGACGAATCCAAAGCGGCGTTGCTTGCGCGAGCTGCGGAGGCGGCGGACGAGGAGTTGGGCCACGCCGAGGAGGCGTTCCACCTCTTTGAGCGAGTGCTGGACCTCATCGATGATGACCATTCGCGTCGCCAGTACTTCCAGCGCCGCCGGGCCGTCTGTCTGGCACGCATGGCGGGACGAGAAGGGCGGGCGCTGAACGTATTTCGAGATCTCGTGGACCAGGATCCCTTTGAGCCCGCCACCTATCGCGGCATGGAGATCCTCTTCGATCGAGCGGGCACTCACGACCGCCTTCGGATCACGAGGCAGACGCTTCGCATGTTGGGCTGTCAGGTCGACGAGGCTCAGGCGGCGGGTAAGGTTCACCCCACCCGAACGCTGGGCGAATCGATCATCCGCCGGGATCTGATGCCCGAGCAACTCAATAGCGGGATCTTTGATATTCTCCAGGAGACGATGCCCCTGGTGGAAAAGGTATTCGCCGACGACCTTCCGCAGAAGAAGGCCCTGGACGGCCATCGCGTCAAGAGCGGGCATCAGTGGCCCATCTACGACGACCTTCAGGCGGCGCTGCTGGCCTTTGGGATCACTCGTTTTAAGCTCTATATCGGTGAAAGTGGGCCGGACCAGCCGATGGTCTTCGCCTCCAAGACCCCGGTGATCTGGCTCAACCAGGGCTTGCTAGAGGCGCTCAATGAGGCGGAATCGCGCTTCATCGCCGGCTATTGTGCGGCCCTGGTGTGGAGCGGGCTTCCGGCCCTGATCGCCCTGGACGGACGCCAGGTCTGGCACCTCATCGAGGGCGTGCATTATCGACAGACCGATGAGGGCTTCTCGGATCGCGTGGACCTGCAGAGCCAGAAGATGGCAGAGCGCGTGTCCAGCCCCTTTGATATGCCCCAGCGCCGGGCGATCGTTCGCGCCATTGAGGCCTGCGAGCAAGACCTGGGCGGCTGTCACTGCGAAGCCTGGGGGCGAACGCTCCAGGATTTCGCCGCCCGTGCCGGATTGCTGCTCTGCGGTGATCTGTCGGCGGCGGCCACGGGGCTGCTCCGTCTGTCGGGCTGGAAGATGGGCCTCGACGAGGAGGCCACCCAGAAGCGGATCAAGAACCAGGAGGGTATCGAGGACCTGCTTCTGCTGGCCCACTCCGACGAGTATCTGGAGATGCGCTATAAAACAGGTCTCGCCGGTCGCCCGAGCCAAGTCGGTTCTTGATTACCCCGCATCAGGCGTGACCCAGTCTCACGCGCTAATGTGGGGTAGAGGCTCTTTCCTGGTACCAGGTGCCAACTCATAGAGGGCCCGTGCCGTTGATCCATTGTGGCATTGACACTTCAAACCGGTCACCGATAAAAACGACTGCTTGTATTGGTCGGGTAAAATTCGGCGGACCGGAGCATATGAAGTCTTTTTCAACGCAACGATGGACGGCAAGTCTGATGGCGGGCCTGGTGCTGGCGCTTGCGCTGGCGACGGGATGCAGTGACTGCAGTGGTCAGGACGCCGAAGAGTTTATCGCCGGCCACAATACGGACATGTTCACCTTCGCCGTCAGCGCCGACCCGCAGACCCTGGATCCGGGGCGGATGAGCGGGGCGCCTGAGGGCCGTATCGCATTTAATGTCTTTGAGGGGCTGATGGCTCCGGGGCCGACGACGGAAGGGTTAGATGACCCCAACGACGTGGTGGTTCCCGGCGTCGCGCGCTCCTTCGACATCAGCGAAGACGGCCGCACCTACACGTTCTATCTGAGGGAGGACGCCAGGTGGTCCAATGGCAATCCCGTCACGGCCCGAGATTTTGAGGTCAGTTGGCGACGCGTCCTGACCCCGGACTTTCCCGGCGACTACGTCCAGTTGATGTGGATCATCAAAAATGGGGAGGCCTACTCTGAGGGCGAGATCGACGATTGGAGTCAGGTTGGCGTCAAGACCATCGACGACCACACCCTGGAGGTGACGCTGGAGCAGCCGACGCCGTATTTTCCGGAGTTGGTGGCCTTTTATACCTTCTTCCCCGTCCCCGTGGACGTGATCGAAGAGAAGGGTACGCGCTGGACTCGCCCCGAAAATATCGTCACCAATGGCCCCTATAAGTTGAGCGAATATCGGCCGCAGCGCGACATGCTGCTGGAGAAGAACCCCTATTACTGGGACCGCGACAATGTGGCCATCGAGTCGGCCAGGGCGCGGATCATTGAAGACACGAACGCCGTGGTCAACGCCTATCGCACGGGCTCTCTACACTATTCGGGGGCCTCGCTGCCGGTGGCTCAGATCGCGAGCCTGATGACCCATCCCGACTATTTTAGCGAGCCCATGCTCGGCACCTATTATTTCCGCTTCAATGTCTCCGACGAGGAGAGTCCACTGGCGGATCCGAAGGTGCGCCGCGCGCTGTGGAAGAGCGTCGATCGGCGCTCCCTCGTGGAAGAGACGATGAATAATCTCTACGGAATTGCCGAGGGCTACGTGCCGCCGATGGCGATGTGGGAGTCGACGGCCGACGTGCCGAGCTATAATCCGTCGAAGGCCCGCGAGCTTCTCGCAGAGGCCGGTTTTCCCGATGGAGAGGGCTTTCCCCGCTTTGAGTACCTCTACAACACCGACGAGAACCACAAATTGATCGCCGAAGCCGTTCAGGGCATGTGGGAGCGCAACCTGGGCATTCGGGTGACCCTGGTCAACAAGGAGTGGCGCACCTATCTGCAGGATGTGTCCACCATCAATTACGAGATCGCCCGCGCCGGGTGGATCGGCGACTATAACGATCCCACCACCTTTCTTCAGAAGTGGGAGACCGGCGACGGCAACAATAATACGGGCTGGTCCGACGAGGAATACGACGACCTGATGAGTCAGGCCCGTCACGAAGCGGACCCCGATCGCCGACTGGAGATCCTCCAGGAGGCCGAGGGTATTTTGATGGAGCGGGGCCCGATTATCCCGATTTACTACTATACCAATAATATTCTGGTCTCTCGGTTCGTGGAGGGCTTTGAGCCCCACAACCGCGACATCCACCTGCTCAAGTATATGAGTTTGGTGGAGCCCGATAATCCTCAAGACGCAGCGGAGTAAGCCGACGTGACACGATTTATCCTGCGGCGCTCCATCGCCTCCGTTTTTGTGATCCTGACGATCATCGTCATATCACTGTGGATCACGCGGCTGGCGCCGAGTAACCCCTGTCTCGAAGAGCGAGACGTCCAGGCATGCACGTGCATCCACACGCATCACCTGGATCGTCCCGTCTTTCCCCTCTATAGCCCGCCAGCTCTGGCGGAGATGGAGGGCTGCCAGTACTGGGAAGCCGAAACCGAGTGGCAGCTCATCCCCTGGTCTTTTGATATCCCGATCCCCGATGCGGAGCCCCTGACCTTTGGGCCGCTCCATCTGGTAGGACCAGGCGAGTGGGGCGAGACGCAGTCCGTGATCTATATGCAGACCCTGCTCAGCGGCAGCCTGGGCGACTCCATGATCACGGACCGCACCGTCGCCGAGACCCTGGGAGCGGCGCTGCCCTATACGATTGTGCTCGGGATTCAGGCCTTATTGATCGCGCTTTTGATAGGAATACCGGCGGGGCTTATCGCGGGGTTGAGACAGAATACGCCCACCGATTATGGCGTGATGACCATGGCCATGATCGGGGTGAGTATACCCAACTTCGTCCTCGGTCCCTTATTGATCTTATTATTCTCCCTGCATCTGGGATGGTTCTCGGCGGTGGGATGGTATACGTGGCAGGATAGCATCTTACCCAGCGTAACCCTGGGGCTGTTCTACGCCGCTTATGTGGCGCGTCTGACCCGAGGGGGAATCCTGGAGATCATCCGAAAGGACTATATCCGAACGGCTCGCGCCAAGGGGCTGCCGGAGAAGCTGGTGGTCATGCGCCACGCCATCAAGGGAGCGCTGCTGCCGGTGGTCAGCTATCTGGGCCCGGCCTTTGCCGCCTTGCTGGCGGGCTCGGTGGTGGTGGAGGAGATCTTTAGTCTCCCCGGCGTGGGGACCCACTTTGTGAGGTCGGCGCTCAACCGCGACTACAACCTCGTGTTGGGCACCATCATCCTCTATTCCAGCCTGCTGGTCTTTCTCAATCTGGTGGTCGACATCCTGTATACGGTGATCGATCCTCGAGTCAGCTACGACGACGAGTAACGGGAACTCCATGAGCACAAATTTACCACTTCCCGATGGGGACGAGGCACCTTCGGGTGCCGATGGAAACCTGGAGAGCGGGCCGGCGGCCGATGTGGACGCCGTCGACGTCGATCACCTCGTCGAGGGGACCAGCCTCTGGAAAGACGCCTGGCGGCGCTTGATTCGAAATCGCGCCGCCATGGCCGGCTTCTTCATCGTCCTGTTCATGTCGATCATGGCGGTGCTCTACGACCTGCCCTTTGTCGACTACCAGCCGATCGTGGAGCACGGCACCCGCTATACCCACGAGGAACAGCATAGCTATGTGATGCCCAAGCCCCCGGGCTCCTATAGCGTGCCCTCCTATCACTACCGGCTCATGGACCCGGAAGGGGAGATGTCCTTCGATTTCATCGATCGCGAGGGAAACGGACAGATCAACGACCAGGATATCCACCAAGCCTATCGCCAGTGGAAATTCAATCAGCTCGACGACGACGGCGACGGGGTGCTGAGCTGGGAGGAATACGAGGCTGCCACACTTAGCATGACGTCGGACACGGTCCCGGATTGCGATCGCTGGGCCGAGATACGCATGAGCATGGCGCCCATCGAGGCCCGCTCGATCTTCGACTGCGAGGTCGGCGAGGCGGGGGTCATGGAATTCGATGAAGCGGGATTGTTGCTGGAGATCATCTCTCCCGGCGAGGCCCGCGATATTCTGGCGCGCTACGATGCCGACGAGACCGGTTATCTGACGCCGGAACAATTCGAGGGTTTGCCGCGACCAGAGAAGAATTGGCTCGGCACAGACCAGCTCGGCCGTGACCTGCTGACCCGGCTTATCTATGGGGGGCGAATATCGCTGGCCGTGGGACTTCTGGCGACGCTGGTGTCCTTTTTAATCGGTGTGACCTGGGGCGCCACGGCGGGGTATGTGGGCGGTAAGCTCGACAATATCATGATGCGCATCGTCGACGTGATGTACGGCCTGCCCTTTATCTTCCTCGTTATCCTGCTGATGGTGGTCTTTGGCCAGAATATCATCCTGCTCTTCATCGCCCTGGGGGCGGTGCAGTGGCTGACCATGGCCCGGATTGTGAGGGGGCAGGTGATCAGCCTCAAGAGCCAGGAGTTTGTGGAGGCCGCCCAGACCATCGGGGCCTCGAAACGGGCGATCATATTCCGGCATCTGATCCCCAATGCGCTGGGGCCGATTATCGTCTACGCCACATTGACGGTCCCGGCGGTGATGCTGGAAGAGGCGTTTTTGTCCTTCCTTGGGCTCGGCGTACAGGCTCCGCAGACCTCCTGGGGAGCGCTGGCGAGCGAGGGGCGGCAGGTTATGGAGATGGCGCCATGGATGATCCTTTTCCCCGGGCTGGCACTGGCGATCACCTTGTTGAGCTTGAACTTCCTGGGCGATGGACTGCGAGATGCCCTGGATCCCCAGGTGCGCGACGATTGATGGAACCCACTCTCGAGTATCAAGAGGAGAGGCGTGACAACCAACGATAAAACAGCCCCTGAGGACAGCGCCGATGCGCTGCTCCAGGTCCGAGGCTTGAAGACCTATTTCGACACCGACGAGGGGACGGTGCGCGCCGTCGACGGCGTCACCTACGACGTCAAACGCGGCGAGTGCGTGGGCATCGTCGGTGAGTCGGGCTCCGGTAAGTCAGTCTCTCAGATATCGATTCTGGGGTTGATTCCGGACCCGCCGGGGCGAATCGTCGACGGGGAGATCCTCTTCGACGGCCAGGACCTCACGGCGTTGAGCCAGGAGAAGTTGCGAAAGATACGGGGCAACCGGATATCGATGATCTGGCAGGATCCGATGTCGAGCCTCAACCCCTTTTTGCGGATCTCGAAGCAATTGTTGGAACCGCTGCAATTGCATACGGACCTGGACGACGAGGAGGCCCGGGAGCGAGCGATCGAGATGCTGGAGAAGGTGGGCATTCCGGGACCAGCGGAGCGCATTGACCAATATCCGCACCAATTTTCGGGAGGTATGCGCCAGCGCGTGATGATCGCCATGGCGCTACTTTGCCAGCCGGAATTGCTGATCGCCGATGAGCCGACGACGGCGCTGGACGTCACCATTCAGGCTCAGATTTTGGAACTTATCCGCGATCTGCGCCGTGACTTCGACACCAGCGTGATCGTCATCACCCACGACCTGGGCGTCGTCGCCGGCATGGCGGACCGCATTATCGTCATGTACGCCGGAAAAGTGGTGGAGCAGGCGGCGGCGGTGGACCTCTTTCGAAAGCCCGCTCACCCCTACACGGTAGGGCTGCTCAAGAGCGTTCCCCGCCTGGACCGCGCCGGTTCGGACAAGCTCATCCCCATCGAGGGGCGCCCGCCGGATACGTCGAAGAATATCAAGGGATGTCCCTTTGCGCCGCGCTGCTCGTTTGCGCAAGAGAAGTGTCGCAAGGAGGCGCCGCCCCTGGAGCGCCTGGAGGGCGAGCGAGAGGTCGCCTGCTGGCGTGCCGACGAGATCTTTCGAGCCGAATTGGGCTCTCGATCGCCGGCCAAACGAGTGGCGGCCATCGAAAAACGGGCAAGACAAGAAGAGTTAACCGACGAGGTCCTCCAGGAGATCGCCTCGGCCCAAGCGACGCAGGAATGACCATGGCTTCAGAGCCACTATTAAAGATCCGCGACCTCAAGATGCATTTCCCGGTCTATAAGGGCGTCTTTGTGCGCCGGGAAGTGGAGCGGGTAAAAGCCGTCGATGGGCTGACCTTCGATATCCTCCAGGGCGAAACCCTGGGATTGGTGGGCGAATCGGGATGCGGCAAGTCGACGACGGGCCGGGCGATCATCCAGCTCTACCGACCGACCTCCGGTGAGGTTCACTTCGACGGGACGAACCTCTGCGACCTGGAGGAAGGCGAGCTCCACCCGCTTCGCCGCGACCTGCAGATGATCTTTCAGGACCCCTACGCCTCGCTCAACCCGCGGATGACCGTCGGCGATATCATCGGCGAACCCCTGAAGGTGCACCGCCTGGCCAAGGGAAGGGCATTTAAGGAACGGGTTCAGGAGCTGATGGAGATCGTCGGCCTCGACCCGCGCTTCATCCGCCGCTATCCCCACGAATTCTCAGGCGGTCAGCGCCAGCGCATCGGCATCGCCCGGGCGCTGGCCTGCAAACCGCGCTTTATCGTCTGCGACGAGCCCATCAGCGCTCTGGATGTGTCCATTCAGGCCCAGATCATGAACCTGATGGAAGAGCTCCAGGATGAGTTCGACCTGACCTTTTTGTTCATCGCCCACGATCTCGCAGCGGTGCGCCATATTTCGGACCGTATCGCCGTCATGTACCTGGGCCGGCTCGCGGAGTTGGCCGATGGCGAGGAGATCTACAAAAACCCGCTCCACCCGTATACGGAAGCGCTGATGTCGGCGGTGCCGATTCCCGATCCGGAGATCGAGAAGAATCGCACCCAGATCGTGCTCAAGGGCGACGTTCCCAGCCCGCTGGACCCGCCGTCGGGCTGTGTCTTTCACACCCGATGTCCCTACGCCTGGGATCGGTGCAAAAAAGAGGTGCCGAAATTCAAAGAGGCGGAGGACGGACACCACGTGGCCTGCCACCTCATCGATGAACCAGAGCGGCGCGATGATTTCGAACAGCACCGCCAATCGGCGCATACCACGGACGACGGCCCCAAGAGTGACAACAACTCCGAGGCCGAAGACGCCGAGCCAGAACCGGAGGCGCCGAAAGAAGAAGTCTTGTCCTGACCCTGGGCTGGAGGCTCATGAAGACGCTCACGTCGCCATCGGTAGCGGCGGGGATTTTGGTGCTGGCCGTCGTTGCATGGGGCTGTCAGGCCGGTGTGGACGTAGAGGCCGATCTTGCCCCCGCATCGTTTGAAGAGCGCCTTTCATCGCTGACCCAGGCTCCCGACGGGAGTCTCTACGCCGTGGCATCCCGCGGCTTGTCCCCCACACCATGGGTGGTTATCGAGCACGATGGACGTCGCCATCTCTTTCGAAGCGCCGAGAAGCGACAGCGTTCCGCTCGCCTGCTGGCCATGGGGCCGCGCGATACACGGTGGATCGACGACGCCGTCGAAGCCGGGGTGCGTCCCCAGTTTTTGGAGGCCGACGAGCTCCCATCGCTGGAGCTCGACGATCCCCTGGCCTGGTGGGAAGAGAGCGAGGACAGCACCGTCGTCAATCTGGGCACATTTCCAGGGGAGACCCAACGGGTTGTGGCCATCGACCCCCATCGCTCGGATCTCCTGGGCGCCATGGAGGGCGGCAAGATGGTCGAGGAGGGAGAGAGCCTGAGCGCCCCAAACGACGATATGTCTTCTATGCTGCTTATCCCCGACGGAGCTGTCGAGGGGTGGGGGCCCAGAGTTGGCCTCGACCGCTCGCTGGGAGCCGGGGGCGATTCGGCGAATGTGGAGGATTGGCAGGTCCAAGAGCTGGATATCCAAGGGGTGAGCAATGACCTCGAAATGCGAGAGTTCGCCATAGAGCAGGGGGTTCATCTGCTCATCATGGACGACGGCGACCATATTCGAGTGGGCTTCGCCTCTGACGAGACCACTCTGGAGGTGGGGAGTTCGGGGCTTCCAGCGGCGCTGGGAGAATCGGGATTTTCTATCTCGAGGGAGGTCTGGGAGAGCGATCAGGGTCAGGGACAGGTGCTGGAGACGGTAGATCACCTCTATGGGGGACACTATTTGAATGCCTTCCTCGTGCTTCGGGAGCTCGACGAGCGATGGAGTGTGGCCTCCAACCGGAGGGCCACAGAGCTTCGGGGGCTGGATCTCCTGGCCGCTGGCGGGCTGGCAGACTGGCACCACCATCAACTCCTGGGCGAATCGCGCTCCATGGACGCCGACGAAGCCCGCTTTTTGATGCGCGTTGCCGCCTACGAGTCCGACGCAGAGGGCGTGGACTATATGGGGCGGATCGCCCTGGAGCTCTATGGCCAGCGCGAGGGGGCGCCGAACTATCTGGGGCGGGCCCATACGCATCGCTGGGCGGCCTCTTTTCTTCAGGGCCACGATGGGGCGAGCGACGACGAACTTCACGACGAAGATGAGCGCGCCCGCAGTCATCTGGAGCAGGCCCGCGACCTCTTTCGACTCGCCGGCGAGCCGACGCGAGGCCTCCTCGTGGAGCGCCAACGCCAGCTGCTGAGCGCCGATCTGGACTTGAGTTCCGTCATCGCTGGTCTTCGCGAGGAAGGGGCCCTCCAGCAGGCGTCCATGACGCCACTTCTCGCCGCTCTGGCTCACCTCAAGCGAGGCGAGGCCCCGAGGGCTCAGCGCCATCTGGAGCTCTTCGCCGACGAGTACGCTCAGGACGCCGGCGCCGCCGCCATGCATCTCTTTCGCGCCCTGGACACCGCCTGGAGGGTCGCCGCGGAGAGGAGCGTCGATGCCGGTGAGCTCCACGACGGATTCGTGGGGGCGCTGGAGCGACGGGATCACGACGTGGCCTCACTCCTGGCGCTGATCATCCACCACCGATTCATGGGCGTCTTCTCCCCGGAGTCGCTCAACCCCGGTCTCCTGGAAGCGGCGAGGGAAGGGCGGCGCCGAGGGGTATTGCGCACCTGGTTGAGCCCCTCCCAGGGAGCGACCATCGCCTTCTACTGCGCCGAGACCATCGTCGATGAGCCACCGCGATGGCTCATCGATCGATGCCAGGGAGCCGACGCCGCGGGCCTCCAAGATCAGTGGGGAGCCATCCTGGAGCGCGCTTATGGAGCGCTCATCTCCGACGAGCGAGAGCTCGCGGAGGCACTCAATCGGCTATTCGATGATCGGATCTCTTCCCACGAGGGGGGTTCGCAGCCGCGACTCGCCGACGGGGTCGTCCTGGAGCTCTTGCTCTACCAGATCGCCTTCGACGGCGACGCCGATGTGGGGCCGGTCCTCTTGCATCGCCTATCAGATATCGCCACAGAAGACCGATATCGGTGGCTCCTGGAGCAGAGTGAGATGATGGAGCGACGGGGGATGATGGATCTCGCTATCGAGTTGCAGCGCCAGGCCGTGGAGATGGCCGACGACGGATTCGGACACACGGAGCGCTTCGAGGATGTCCAGCGCCTGGCAGAGCTATATATCTACGGCCATCGCTGGGACGAGCTTTTGGCCCTCGAGCGCCCGGAGAGCCCGCTGCACGCCGTGACGGTCGCCATCTATCAGGCGCACGCCGCCTGGATGCTCGACGAGTTTGATAAGGCGCGAGAGCTCAATGACCTGGCGATGAGAGAGTCGTCGGAGTTTGGAGCCCTGAGTCGGCTGGCGGCGGACGAGAAACTCGCTCGCCTGGCCCTGGATCGCGGGGATATAGACCGGGCCGTTGAAGCGATTGGCCGGGGATGGAATACCCTCTCGGTCATCGAGCTTCATATGGACAGGCCCGAGGTCGCCTACTATCGCGGGCTCCTGGGCGTGAGCCGTGCCAGATTGCTCCTATTCTTCGGACACGACGACGAGGGCAAGGCTCAACTCCAGGAGGCGCTTGATTCGGCGGGTTCTCTGGAGTGGTCCTATCAACGGCGCTTTTACTGGATGCTCGTCGACGGGGCGGCCTCCATCGTCGACGGCGACGAGTTAAATGAATTGATCCCCCATTGGCGGAGCGACACGGAGCGCATCAGCCACGGCCCGGACGATATATATCGGGCCCGATGGCTTCGCTTCAGTTCTCGTCTCGCCCATCATCTGGGCGAGGAGCTGGCCCCTGGACGACACCTCGATTAGGGTCATCGCGCCGGACTTGCTCTGAATCTCTTCTCACCCTTTCGAAGCGGTACCATTTTTATGAAGAAGGCTGTCACCCTCCGAGGCGTTCGCACTCACAACCTCAAGAATCTCGATTGCGCCATTCCACACCAGAAGTTGACCTCCGTCACCGGAGTCAGTGGAAGCGGGAAGTCGAGCCTCGCCTTTGACACCCTCTACTCCGAAGGGCGCCGGCGCTACACGGAGTCGCTCTCCACCTATGCCCGCCAATTTCTCCAGCGCATGGCCCGTCCGCCGATCGACGCGATTCACAATATCCAGCCGGCGGTGGCACTGAAACAGAAAAACGACGTCAGCAACGCCCGCTCCACGGTCTCCACCACCACCGAGATCGACGACCACCTTCATCTGCTCTTCACCCACGCGGGCACCACCTTTTGTCCCAACTGCGAAACCCCCGTTTATCGCGACAATCCGGCGCGAGTTGCCGAGGTGTTGGGTGATCAAGAGGAGGGCAGTCGGTGGGTTCTGGTGGGGCCTGTGGACGCGCCCAATGAAGAGCACCGGGGCATACTCTTGGAGCAATTGGTCAGCGAGGGGTATCGACGTCTCTTTATCGACGGCGAGACCGTCGACGTCAGCGAACAAGGCGTCGAGGAGCTACTCGACCTGTCGATCTTCCCCGTCATTGTGGACCGACTGGTGATCCGCGAAGGCGACGAGATGAGCTTTGCCGAGGCCATCGAAAACGGCATGGGCATGGGCGGGGGCCGCGTCGAGATTCACTCCTACGATGACCCCGACCAGGAGCCCATGGTCTTTGACCAGGCCTTTCGCTGCAACGATTGCGGCCAGGACCTCATTGAACCCCAACCGGCGCTCTTTAGCTTCAATAGCTCACTTGGGGCCTGCGATACCTGTTCCGGGTATGGCAAGACCATGGGCATCGACTACAAGAAGGTGATCCCCAACCCCGGGCTGAGTCTCGAAGAGGGGGCCGTGGCCTGCTTTGAGACCGGAAAGTACAAGCGCCAGCGCTCGCGCCTTATCAAGGCCTGCCAGAAGCAGGGCATCGCCACGGATGCACCGCTGAGCGATCTCGATGAGGAAGAGCTGGACTATATTAAGTACGGCGGCGACGGCTATACGGGCCTGTCTGGCTTCTTCAAGCGCCTCAAGGGCAAGCAATATAAGACGCACGTGCGGATCTTTTTGGCCCGCTATCGGGGCTATGAGAAGTGCTATGACTGCAAGGGCACCCGCCTGACCCCGGAGGCCCGCCAGGTTCGCTTCGACGACCAAATCATCAGCGATTTCTGGGGGATGCGCATCGAAGAGGCCCATGAGTATTTTCAACACCTGGACATCGAATCAGAAAAGGAAGCGAAGGTTGAACCATTACTTGAGGAAATTGGGCACCGCCTGCACTACCTCCACGAGATTGGCCTCGGATATCTAGAGCTGGGGCGGCAATCGCGGACGCTCTCCGGCGGGGAGATGCAGCGGATTCACCTGACCTCAAGTCTTGGTCGAGCGTTGACGGATACGCTCTACGTCCTCGATGAGCCGACGGCGGGACTCCACGCCCGGGACTCGCGCCGACTCCTCAACGTGCTCAGCGGCTTGCGCGACTTGGGCAATACGGTGGTGGTCGTGGAACACGATCCAGAGATCATCCTGGGCGCCGACTACATCATCGAGCTCGGTCCCGTGGGTGGAGAGCAGGGTGGCTTTATCACCTACGACGGCCCCCGCGAGGGATTCGAGTTGGAGTCGCGCGTTGATTTTAGCCGCGCCGACGATATGGCCAAAGAGACCCGGTCTACGGAACCGTCGGGAGAGGTCATCATCAAGGGAGCTCGTCACAACAATCTCAAGGATACCACCGTCGCCTTACCCAAAGAGCGCCTCAGCGTGATCACTGGCGTCAGCGGAAGCGGCAAGTCCACCCTCATGGAGGATATTCTGTACAACGGCTGGCGACGACTTCAGGGCCAGGGTGGGGTGGAGGCCGGCGACTTCGATGAGCTTCAAGGGCTCGACGGCTTTGATAGTGTGGAGCTCATGGATCAGAGATCGCTGGGTCGCTCAAACCGCTCCAACGCGATGAGCTATACGAAGGCCTTCGACAATATTCGAAAGGCCTTCTCGCGGACCTCTGCGGCTCAGGAGGCGGGGTTGAGCGTCGGCGATTTTTCCTTCAATACCTCCGGGGGACGGTGCCCCGATTGCGAGGGGACGGGCACGATCACCATGGAGATGCACTTTATGGCCGACGTCGATGTGCCCTGCGAGACCTGCGAGGGCAAGCGCTACGGCCCGGAGGTCTTGGACGTGGAGTATCGGGGCAAAAATATTGCCGACATCTTTGAGATGACTGTCGACGAGGCGATGAGCTTCTTTGAGGGCTCGCGAGCGATTCGCCGCAAGCTTCGGCCTCTCCAAGAGGTAGGCCTGGGCTATCTTCGGCTCGGCCAGACCACGGACACCTACTCCGGCGGAGAGGCCCAGCGCCTTAAGCTCGCCACCTATATCGCCGACGGCCGAAAGCGGGGCAAGACCAAGCCCATCCTCTTTATCTTTGACGAGCCCACGATCGGGCTTCACCTCAAGGATATCTCGGTGCTCCTGATCGCCTTTCGAAAGCTTGTAGAGCTCGGCCATACGGTCATTTGCGTCGAACACAATATTGAGTTCATTGCCCGCTGTGACCACATCGTGGACCTCGGCCCCGATGCCGGACCGCGGGGAGGGGAAGTGGTGGCCACGGGCAGTCCGGAGGAGATCGCTAAAACCCCGGAGAGTATCACCGGGCTCTTTCTTCGCGACTATCTGGCGACGCTTGCTGCATAGCTTCAGGCGGCCATTGGCATTCCGCGACCACCTTTGGCATGATTGAACCCACCTAATTCAACCCCTTGGTCGTCTCCTGGGTCTGGAGCCATTTCCTCGGCCCTTTTGCCACCAGCAGGAGTAGCTTTGATGCATCGTTCTTATACCCCCCTTGCCGCTGCCTTTGTTCTATTCTGGTTTGGCCTGTTTGCCGGAGCGGGATGCAATATCTCTGACGAAGCGGATATTGAAGAGCCGGAGTGCAGAGATAGTGAGGATTGCTCCGAAGGGGTCTGTCACGACCTGGAATGCGTGGAGTGCAGTGAGGATACGGACTGCCCCGATGGCGTCTGCCACGAGCTCCAATGCCAGGAATGTGTGGACAACGAAGACTGCGCCGGCGACGATATCTGCCACGATGCCCAGTGCATTTCGGGCTGCGAGGGCTTTGACTGTGGCGAGGGCGGGACCTGCATCGACGAAGGTGAATCGGTGCGCTGCGAATGCGACGACCAGACCTATCTCGTCGATGGCGTATGCGAATCCTGTGACTGTAATCTGCCCAATGCGGCGTCGACCACCTGCGATGACGAGGGCATCTGTGAAATCGAGGCGTGCCTCGACGGCTATAGCAATGAAGATGGTGATTTTGCCACGGGCTGTGAATGCGCCCCCGACGACTATCCCGATCCCATCGATTTTCGGGACAATAATTGCGACGGTATCGACGGCGATCTGGAGCGAGCAGTCTTCGTCTCACCCAGTGGAAATGACGGCAATGATTGCGCCGTTACCCGCCCGGTCCGATCCATCCAACGTG
>CAYQBU010000061.1:3468-18925 GCA_964415785.1 uncultured Bradymonadales bacterium | reverse complement strand
ACCTCGGGGCTATTGCTGATCACCCACGACCGCTACTTTCTGGATCGGGTCACGAACGTGATCTTGGAGTTGGCAGATCAGACCATTTATCGCCACTCCGGAAATTATAGCGCGTTCATCGAGGCCCGAGAGAAGCGCTATGAAGAGCTGCGCAAAAAAGAGCAGAAGCGCTCCAAATTGGCCAAAAAAGAGTTGGAGTGGCTTCGAAGGGGCCCCAAAGCCCGGGGCACAAAGGCGAAGGCGCGAAAGAAGCGGGCCAACAAGTTGCTCAATACGAGCTATGAGGTCGACGAACAGCAAGTCGAGATCGACACGGTTGAACGGCGATTGGGCAAAAAAATCATCGCCGCCAGTGCTCTGAAGAAGTCTCGAGACGGCAAGGTGCTGATCGAGGAGTTTGATTATCACGTCGATCGCAGAGACCGCCTGGGGATCGTAGGGCCCAATGGGGTGGGGAAGTCGACGTTGCTGGACCTTCTCGCCGGGCGCCTGGAGCCCGATGAAGGAGAGGTGGAGCGGGGCTCAACGGTGGAGATCGGTTATTACGACCAGCGAACCCGGGGCCTCGATCCCACCCAGCGAGTCCACGATTATATCACGGAGGTTGCCCATCGAGTGCCCACCTCCGATGGGTGGATGACGGCCTCGCAGATGCTGGAGCTCTTTCTCTTCGATAAGCGAAAGCAGTGGACCTATATCGAGAAGTTGTCGGGCGGGGAGCGGCGCCGGCTCTACCTGTTGCGGGTGCTGATGGGGCAGCCGAATGTGCTCTTTCTCGATGAGCCGACCAACGACCTGGACGTCGATACCCTGACGGTGTTGGAGGATTACCTCGACGACTTTCAGGGAGCCGTGGTTTCCGTCAGTCACGATCGCTACTTCCTGGATCGCACGGTGGAGCATCTATTGGCGTTTCGCGGAGATGGCCGCGTCGAGGAGATCCCCGGAAATTACTCCTATTTCGAAGAGCGCCTCCAACAAGAGCGCGCTCTTCAGCGAGAGAAAGCGGCGAAGAAAAAGGCGGAGAGGGCGGACAAGAAGGCGGCCTCAGAACCACCCAAACGCACCTCGAAGGGGCTGAGTTATCGCGAGAAGAAGGAGTTGGCGGCCCTGGAGGAACGGATCGCAGACATTGAGTCTCGCCAGGTCGAGATCGAGGAAGCGATGGTGGAACACGCCACGGATTTTGAGCGGGTCCGGAGCCTCGATGAGGAGAACCAGAAGCTCAGCGAGGAGTACGACGAGGCGTTTATGCGCTGGATGGAGCTGTCGGAGCGCGCCGAGGAGTAGGGTTTAGCGGTTGGCAGCGTTCTGCAGGAGGGAGCATAGCCGCAGCAGGGGAAGGCCTTGAATAGAGGTGGGATCGGGGCCCGACACGGAGGAAAATAGGGCGGCGCCGGCACGCTCGAATTTATAGGATCCAGCGCAGTCCAGAGGGGTATCTAAATCCACGTAGGCCTCGATCTGGTGGCGGCTCAGGGGACGCATCTCGAGCTCCATGACCACCGCGTCGATCTGCATGGGTTGGTCACCGGCGATGAGGCAGAGGGCGGTGATGAGTTGGTGGGGTTTTCCCTGGAGGCTCATCAGTTGCTCTACCGCCGCCGCTGTGGAGCCTGGTTTGCCGAAGATCCGCTCGCCCAGGGCGGGGACCTGATCGGAGGCGATGACCCATGCGTTGGGATGTTCGTCGGCGATGGCCCGGGCCTTGGCGATGGCGAGGCGGCGAGCCATGGCAATCGGGCTTTCGTCGCAGAGCCGTGATTCGTCGAGGTGGGCGGCCTGGACGTCGATGGTCAGTCCCAGCCGCTCTTCGAGAAGGGCGCGCTTGTAGGGTGACTCACTGGCCAGAATCAGGGGGCCCGTCGCCAGGTCAAGGAAGCTCATGACCGGGCTTTGAGTTGCTGGGCCCGCAGACAGGTGGCAACGGTGAGATTGACGATAGAATTGACGGAGCAGGCCATCTGGAGAACGTTGACCGGTTGCTTCATGCCCAACAAAACAGGGCCGATGACTTCGGCATTGCTGAATTGGTGGAGAAGTTTATAGCCAATATTACCGGCGTTGAGGTCGGGAAAGATGAAGATATTGGCATCGCCCTTGAGGGTGGAGAACTCAAATTCCTCCTGGCGTAGCTCGCTATTGGAGGCGAATTGGAGCTGCATTTCACCATCGACCTCCAGATCAGGGGCCCATTCCTTGATCAGTTCCGTGGCTCTGGCCACTCGGGCGGCGTCGGGGTGACGGCTGGTGCCGAAGTTGGAGTAGCTGAGCATGCCCACCCGGGGTTCGATGTCGAAGGTCTTGGCGACCTCGGCGGTGGCGATGGCCGTCTCGGCGAGGATTTCAGCGCTGGGCTCGATATTGACGGTAGTGTCGGCAAAAAAGAGCGGACCCCGTCGGGTGACGACGATATGCATGCCGGCGGCTCGTGAGACGCGCTCTTCGACGCCAATGACGCGAAGCGCTGGGATGAGGCTCTCGCGGTAGGGCTTGGTGACGCCGGAGACGATGCCGTCGGCGTGGCCGGCTTGAACCATGAGCATCCCGTAGGTCTCGCGGTGCCGGAGGTGGCTTCGGGCGTCGTCTCGGGTGACGCCTTTTCGCTGGCGCTTTTTATAATAGGTGTCCACCAGTTCCTCGAAGCGCGGGTCCTGGAGGTGGTCGATTACATCGATGCCCTCCAGAGAAATCTCGAGCTCCTGAGCCTTGGCTTCGATGTCTCCTTCATTGCCCAGCAAGAGAGGGGTCGCGATACCCTCATCGACGAGGATCTGGGCGGCCTTGATGACCTTGGCCTCCTTGCCCTCGGGGAAGATGACGCATTGGGGATCGCGGCGAGCGATATTGATGAGGCGTCGAACCAGCCCCTTGGCCATCCCCTGGAGACGCTCCAGTTGTTCGCGGTAGGCCTCCATCTCCAACTGTTGGCGGGCCACGCCTTCATCCATGGCTGCTTTGGCGACCGCCGGGGCAACCCGAAGGAGAACGCGGGGGTCGAAGGGTTTTGGGATGATATAATCCGGACCAAAGGCGATATGCTTCTTGTTATAGGCTTCGGCGACGACCTCGGGGACGTCTTCCCGGGCCAGGGAGGCCAGGGCGTGGCAGGCAGCGCTCTTCATGGATTCCGTGATTTGGCGAGCCCCAACATCGAGAGCACCGCGGAAAATAAAGGGAAAGCCCAGGACATTATTGACCTGATTTGGGTAGTCACTTCGTCCCGTGGCGACAACGGCGTCGCTGCGGGCGGCCATGACCTCGGGATAGGAGATCTCCGGCGCCGGGTTGGCGAGGGCGAAGATGATGGGGTGGTCGGCCATGGATTTCACCATCTCCTGAGAGACGATGCCGCCGGCCGACAACCCGACAAAGACGTCGGCTCCATCCATGGCTTCCGCCAGAGTGCGTTTGTCGGTGTCGCGGGAAAAATGCTCCATATAGCGACCCATCTGGTTGCTCCTCCCCTTGTAGAGGACGCCGTCGATGTCGGTCATCATGATGTGGTCGGTGGGGACCCCAAGGGTTTCGTAGAGGCGAGCGCAGGCCATGGCGCCGGCGCCGGCACCGGCGAATACGACCTGGACCTCGTCGATCGACTTTTGTTGGAGCTTGAGGGCATTGAGCAGTGCGGCGCCGCTGATGATCGCCGTGCCGTGCTGGTCGTCGTGAAAGACGGGAATGTCCATGACCTCACGAAGTCGATCTTCGATCTCGAAACAGGCAGGGGCGGCGATATCCTCGAGGTTGATGCCTCCAAAGGTCGGCTCCAGCGCTTTGACGCATTGGATAAAGACCTCGGTGTCCATGACGTCGAGCTCAATATCGAAGGCGTCGAGGTCGGCCAGTGACTTGAAGAGCACGGCTTTGCCCTCCATGACCGGCTTCGAGGCCAGGGCACCGATGTCGCCGAGGCCGAGGGTGGCCGTACCGTTGGAGATGATGCCCACCAGATTTTGGCGATTGGTGTACAGGGCGGCAGCATCGGGATCGCGGTCGATCTCAAGGCAGGGATCGGCGACGCCAGGGCTATAGGCCAGGGAGAGATCGCGTTGGCTTGAAAGGGGCTTGGTGGCGATGACCTCAAGCTTACCGGGGCGAGGATAGCGGTGATAATCGAGGGCAGCCTGGTTGGGTCCAGAGGAGGAGTCGTCGGCGCTCATAGGTACATCCTTCCATCTACGATTGGAGCCAGAGCAACAGGCTTCCCCGAGGTTGGCCAAGGGAATTGACCCTGCCGCCATTGTCGTGGCGTCCAGATCGCATTGCAGCGGTGAGAACGCAAGGTCACAAGGTCAATAGAGCATAGCGATGCCCGTCAGCCTGCCGGAGTGCGACTCTCCAACTCCCGGCGCGAGGCCTTGACCTCGTGGCGCGGAAGACCGCGTCGTTGAAGTTCATGGGTGCTTCGCCCACTGAGGTCATCATAAAAATGAAGGCCCTCGTCGATGAGGTCCCGGGGATTGTCCAGCAGATCGAGGGCGTGAAAGAGCATGTCCTCAGCGCGATCGAAGATCTCTTCATGGACGTAGAATTTGAAGAGCTGGCGGTACGCAGACCCCACCTCATGGGCTCGAAAGGACCTGGGGGAAAGGGGGTGACGCAATAGCTGGTGGAGGTGATTGGCCACGTAGCGATCGTCGTCATTGAAGCGATAGCCCAGGCAGTCCCGAAAGGCCTGAGCGCTGAGCCGTAGGCTTTGATAGGCCAGATCGCTATGACCCAATTCCCCCAATAGCTGAGCGCGGACAAAGAGAAGGCGGCCTACCTGGGCTTTGAGCTGGCGCTCTAGATCGGCGATGTCGGTCTCATCGACGAAGTGAAGCAGATCCGGTTTGGTGCGCAGGGCATCGGCCAGGGCCCTCTCCACGATGGCGCAGGCGATGCTGTGATCTTCGTATTCGTGATCGTCGCCGGGGACCTGGTCGTAGGCCGATTCCAACTGGTTGAGCGCCTTTTCCAGATGCTTATTCTGTAGGATCATGGCATGGAATCAGGCGCAATGGACGGCGGTTAGCGGCGCAAATATCAGGCCAGCTCAGGCATCATCCTCGGGGTAGCCAAGGATCTGGTCGGCGATCTGGGCGGAGCTCAATTCCTCGTTTTGAACCAGATCGATGGCCTGCTCATCGGCCATGACCAGTTCCAGGGCCTCGATACGGCGACGTAACTCGTCTTCCCCAAATTCGCCGCGTTCCCACTCCTCCAGAAGAATTAGCAGATCGTCTCGGCTCATCGAAGTCGTCATAGGACCCTCGCTTGTCAGAAGATGGACATCCAAAACATCGGGATGGGACTCAAGAAATAATCACTCTTGGTGGCGTTGCAAGAAGTCGAGACTGGCCTCGTCCATGCAGTCGATGTAGCGGCGCAGGTTATAGCGATAGGGCCCTTCTTCTTCGATGTCGTCGGCCGGCACTTCCTCGAGGTGGTCGCGAAAGCAACTCCGATGGTGGTGCCCAATGGCGTAGTCGCAGGCCTCTTCGGGATGGTCGGCCTCACATTGTTGAGCGTAATACTCCAGGAAGAGATGGGCCTGTTCGGGGTCGTAGCCCGGGTTATGGAAGATATTGACCCAGGACCAGGCACTGACGCCCAGGGCGATGAGAAAGACGATGACGATGACGACCCATTTGGAACGATTCATGATGGCGTCTCAGGTAATATTTCGAAAAGTAAATGGGGCTTAGAGGACAATCGCTCAAGTCCCATTGAAGGGGCTGGCTAGATCTGTCATACTCGATTTAGTTGATACATACGATGTAAATCAGGCCGCCACCGACCCTGGTCGGGTTTTTGGGGCGGAGGCCAACAAATTAAGAGATTCGAGATTCCGGCGACTTTCGTCGGGCGCGAACTGCCTCGATCGCCGGTGCGTATAGACTGGCAACGAGATAGTCCCTTTCGAGACGTGGTGTCCGAAAGGAGCAGGTGGCAAGTAGGAACCGGTTATACCGGGTCGTGGGGATCGGTTGCGGTCCAGGCGACAATGAACCAATTGCAGGAGTTTATGATGTCGCAAAAAGTGGTAGGCACGGTCAAGTGGTTTAATGCGGACAAGGGCTATGGGTTTATTACCCAACCCGATGGTGAAGATGTTTTTTGCCATTACAGCGCCATTGATATGTCGGGATTCAAGACCTTGGAGGAGGCCCAGGAGGTGGAATTCGAGGTCGAGGAGAGTCCGAAGGGGTTGCAAGCAATCAATGTAATCCCTCTTTAGTCGACATATACCGAATAGGTGATTAAAATTGAGACCTCGCGGCCCTCCTGGCCGCGAGGTCTTTTTTGGCGAAGAGACGATCTTGTTAGGGAAGAACCATGAAGAAGATGCTGGCTCTAAGTTTGCTGGCCGTGTGGACGGTGGCCTGTGCATCGCCCCAGCCGGGCGATGGAGACGATCGGCAGGCCCCTGCCATGGAGATGGAGGAGGGGCCCGATCCCGACAAGGGCACCTGGGTGACCATCCAGGGCGACCTCGACGGGCCGGCCACGGAGGGCGATTGGGAGTCGGCCACGCGTGAATCACGGGTGGAGTGTGGAGTCAACGATATTGAGTCTTCTGATCTGGCCGATGAATTGTCGACCATCATCCCCAGGGGCGAATGGACCCATCGTCCAGAGCAGAGGGCCGGGCGATGCGGCGATGACTACGAGACGATCTTATTTCGATTGACCAATTGCGAACGGGAGGCCAGAGGCCTTGAACCGCTGGCCTGCGATCTTCGTCTGGGCTGGTCCGGTCGCGCCCACAGCAAGGATATGATCGAGCGTGGCTATTTTGACCACGTCAGCCCCGAGGGACTCAACCCCGGTGAGCGCCTCAGCCAGCGCGGCGTATCCTGGCGAATGACTGCCGAGAATATCGCCATGACCCCGACGATGGCTCTGGCCCATAGCGGTTGGATGCAATCCGAGGGGCATCGCCGCAATATCCTGATGCCAGAGGCCACCCATGTGGGTATTGGTGTGATGCGAAGCGATCGCGGCTATCTCATGACTGCAGTGTTCATCACCGAATAAGCAGTCCGGATAGACCGTAATTATCGAAGGGCGGATGCTTTTTGACATAATGTTATTTATCTGGTGGCTGGCGCGAGGCAGAAAAAAACCGGGCCATGAGAACCCGGTGGAAATCCCAACGCGTCAGATGCTCAAACCAGTGGTGGCCTTCGGCAATCCGCAATCGCTCTGGGCGGTGCTGAACGACGATGGCTGTGTTGCGACTCCTCGACGACACTAAGGCATCGCCTCGTAATTGCGCCTTGCCCTCGTCGCCCAGTCCTTGCCGAGAGTGCCTACGTACTTCCGGCGGACAGCACTAGCCCTCCAGGGGAATGACATTGATCGCTTGCAATCCCTTGGGGCCGTCTTCGACCTCAAATTCGACGCGTTGCTCATCTTCAAGGGTCTTAAAACCGGGCATCTGGATAGCGCTGAAATGGCAAAAGACGTCTTCGCCATCGGGCTGGGTGATGAAGCCATAGCCCTTCTTTTCGCTAAACCACTTGACGTTGCCTTCGAGTCGCTCAGACATTTCCTACTCCTAATGCTGGCAAAACTGGTCGAACACGCAGGTCCGATACTGATTTTCTGTCCTCTGGGCGAGCAGGACCAATTAAACCTCAGGTTAGTGGATGTTCAGTTGACATTCAACCAGCTCCAGGCAGGCTGTAGAAGAGGTTTGTCGACGGAATTTCGGAAGTGACTCAGGAGTATTCGACGTGACCAGAGCAATGCGATGGTGGTTACTTATTATGTGCGGCATAGGCCTGCTCGGGGGACAGGCGTGTGTGGAAGACCCGCTACCGGAGGCCAATAGTGACGCGGGCCATCTCTTCATCGAGGTGGAGAGGGCGCTGGCGGTGGATTGGGGTGCCACTATCGCCGTATTTGGTCCTCTCACAGGGGATACGGCCTGTGTCGATAACGAGGGCTGTCGCTACGACCACCACGCGGTGGAGGTCAAAGACGTGGGTTCGTCGGCACCGGATGTGGTGGAGGTAGTGGGGTTTGGGGAGGAGTCCTTTGGCGGAGTTCAGGGCGTGGCCCTGGAGTTGGAAGCCCATGAGGAGGGGGCGGTGGAATTGGAGTTTCGGATTCGCCTGCCCGATGAATTAATCGACGATGACGACGACGGTGAGAGCGATGAGAACGAGCAGGAGTCGGTCAGCGAAAACGGGGTAGTGACCGATACATTTTCGCTGGAAGCCCGAGACGTGGCGAGCATTGATCTACGGCGAGACCTGGAGGATCTGGAGGCGCCGACGCCCTATGGCAATTGTCCGGGGTCATCTCTTGGGCTCTACCTGATGGATCAATTGAGCCAATATCGCGTGGAGGTGATCGCAGAGAAGCGCGACGCCCAGGGCCAAGCCCTGCGAGGCGATGGGGAGGCCCCCTTTGAAATAGAGCCGGAAGATGGAGCCTCCGTAGAGACCTCTCTGCAGCGCGACCGCTATATACTCAGCCCGGAGCGCTTTGGAGAGCTGAAATTGCGAGCGGAGTTGGGAGGGGCCACGTGGGAAGCGCAATTCGAGCAGGTCTCCAATATCACGGATATGGTGAAGCGACTTTATCGACTCAATAATGAGGGTCGCCGTGCGGAGGTGGTGGAATTTCTCCATGAAGGCCAGATCTACGAGGTGGAGGTAGGGCCCGACCTCAGTGGCTATCCACCGCTTTGTGGAGGGGCAATGGAGGGCTATGTAGAGAGTATGAGCCCCGCGATCTGTGATGTGGTAGGCATGACCATGGATACGGGCAACGATGTGATCGAAGTGGGTCAGATGGGGGAATGCACCCTGCGAGCGACCCTGGACGGAGCGGCCGCAGGGCAGGGCGTCACCCGTGATTTTATCTACTGGGTCGAGGGGCAGTGGTGAGGTCGTGAATCAGCCATCGGCCTCGACGAGCTCATCGACCAGGGCGATATATTTTTCTTTGGCTTCGTCCTGGTCGATCCCTTTGACCTCATCGCGAGCGTCGTATTTGGCGCGGGCGCGAAGCTTGAGGCGCGATGGGCGACTTCCCGTGACATCTCCTTCGGAGCCCTGCTTATAGAGGGCATAGAGTTGAAGCAGGGTGTCGTTGTCGGGCTTCGAACTCAGGCTTTTAACGCGTTCGGCGGCCTCTTCAAATTGGGCGTTGAGATCCATGTCCAACCTTTCATCGCAGTAAGTCAGTGAACCGCTCGCAGAGAGCGACTAAGAATTGAACGGGAGCGTAACAAATGGAGCAAATCGGGGCCAGAGTCCGCAATCTTTGCAGCCGTTGGCAGGGTCATCTTCAGACCGTTGGGCCGGGGCTGATCGGGGACTTGAGAGAGGATCGTCTGCCGGCGGAGGAGTGGACGGCGACGATACCCAATGAATACGACGAGCCCATCGTCCATACGGGGGCCTATATCAAGGGGAGGAGTGACCAGGTGTTGGTGGTGATTCTTCACGGGCTGGGAGGGCATATCGATCGCGGCTATTGCCTCAGTGCGGCGATGGCGGCAAAGCGACAAGGCCTGTCGTCGTTGAGGCTTGCCTTACGCGGGGCCGATGGCCAGGGCGCCGATATTCACCACGCCGGATTGACCAGCGATCTAGAGACCGTGCTCAAACAATCACCGCTTCAAGAGTACGACCGAATTGCCCTGATGGGTTATTCGCTGGGGGGACATGTGGCGCTGAGCGCTGCCGTGCGGGCTATCGATGCTCGGCTGGCGGCGACGGTAGCCATCTGTCCGCCTCTGGATTTGTCGGGGGCCCAGCGACGGATCGATGGATCGGGGACCTGGGTCTATCGAGAGTATATCTTAAGGGCCCTCAAGGGGATGTATCGCCGGTTAGTGGAGCTGGGCTATGATTCGACACCGGTGGATCGGGTCGAGCGCTGTCGCAGCCTTCGCGAATGGGACGCCCTGACGGTGGTGCCCCGATTTGGTTTTCGAGATGTCGACGAGTACTACGCGAGCCAGTCGGTGGGCCCAAAATTAGGTGAAGTGGCCTCCCCCACGCTGGTGATCAGTAGCCCCGATGATCCAATGATTCCGTCGGCGTCAATTCGGCCATTTTTCGACGACGCCACCAAGGGGGCGGTGGACGTGCGATGGGTTCGCGGTGGAGGGCATGTCTATTTTCCGTCGAAGGCCGATCTGGGCTTTGGGGCCACGGGAAGCGTGGAGGACCAGGCCATGGATTGGATCGCCCGGCAGGTGGGCATTGAATCCTAGAAAACACCACGGGCTCCCAAAAGGGGAGCCCGTGGCTTGTTCGACGAGGCACTGATTCGAATCAGCGATCGGGGATGGAACGCAGGAAGTTCTCGTTATTCTTGGAGTCCTTGAGGCGCTTGATCATCCACTTGAGCCCGTCGGCGGGGTGCTGGTTCATCAGGTAGCGACGCAGTCGCGGAACGTATTTTTGCTCATGTTCATCGAGCATGCGCTCTTCGCGACGGGTACCGCTGGCGGGCACGTTTACCGCCGGGTAGATGCGCCGCTCCGAGAGTTCGCGGTCCAGGATAAGCTCCATATTGCCCGTGCCCTTGAACTCCTGAAAGATCACCTCATCCATGCGGCTGCCGGTCTCCACGAGAGCGGTGCCGAGGATGGTCAGGCTTCCCTGCTCCTCGAGGTTGCGGGCAGCGCCAAAGAGCTGCCTGGGCATGTCCAGGGCACCGGCGGTCACACCACCGGAGAGGGTTTTGCCACCGTTGCTGCCGTGGGTCGTATTGTAGGCCCGGGCAAGACGGGTTATGGAGTCGAGCAAGATCAGGACATCCTGACCATCGATCATGCGCTTGATGGCGTTGGTAAAGACCTGCTCGGCGAGATTGGTGTGATTGGTCGGGCGCCGATCAGCGGTGGATGAATAGACCTTAAAGGGCATGGAGCGTTTAAAGTCGGTCGCCTCTTCGGGCCGTTCGTCGACCAGCAGCGCCATCTGGTAGATATCAGGGGCGTTTTGGTGGACGGCGTTCCCAATGGCCTTCAGGATGGTGGTCTTGCCCGCTTTGGGTGGCGCCGTGATCAGACAGCGCTGGCCGCGAGCGATTGGCGTGACCATGTCCATGATGCGGCCAATATACTCGTGGCGCTTGGTCTCCAGGCGAATGCGTTCGGTAGGCTGGATAGGTGTAAAATCAGCAAGGCGTGCGGTTAACTCTTGGAGCTTGCGCGATCCACGCCGACCCCCGTTGCGATTATTTCCCCGCCGCCCACGGCGTCGTTTTCTGCTCATGTGTATTTATTTCTTTGAGGTTGAAGACTGAGTGGTTCATGACCCACGATGGTCGAGCAACCGGACCCCCTCAGGGTTCCGCTCTCCAAAGATGGATCACCGTCCACGAAGGATATAACGATGCGTCAAGATTCTGAAAACAAAGATTTACAGGAAGCCGCGGTACACCCCGAAGTCGTCACCGTGTCGGGAGACCAGTCGCGTCGATGGTGCTTGGCGATTTGGTCAACGAGCCCCGGTGAAGACAAGATTATTCATGGCATTCGCGGCTTGGTAGAGGCTACGTTACTGGCAGCAGTCTCGCAACCCCCCACAGGGTATGAAGAAGACAGGGGTGTCGTCAATTCCCTCGATGCGGTTTTTTACGAACGGCCCGACCAGGCGCTGGAGAAGGCGCTGGGAGACCAGGGCTTCCAGGAGGTCAAGAGCCTGGGGATGAATGCCGAGGAGTACGAGCAATTCGAGGTGTTCCAACGCCGGGCCCGGCGCGGGGGGCGCCAGGTCGCCGATCGGCCCTCGGCGCTATGGCGCGTCGATGTGGTCAATTCGACGGATGAAGACCATGGGCTGGCCAGGATCATCGCCGAGGCGATGGAGGGCCAGATATGGGGCCAGTCGCCGGGTTGGTTCAGCAAGGTGCTCTGCGACGCGTTGGAGAAGCAACGCGGGCAAACAGCGATTGGGCCCGATATGGAAGGGCTGTCGACGGTGGAGTCGCTTTTGGGAGTTGAGGCGTCGGTGCGCGAGCAGGCGATGGTGATGATAGAGCCCATGATCTATCAGGGCCTCTGCGATCTGGTGGCCGTGGTCATCGCCCAGCAATCGGATCTGGACGTGCAGTGGGGAAGCTGTCCGGTCGATGAAGAGAGCGGCCTGGCCCCGGCGCCACTGATTCGAGCCCGGCAAACCGGGGAAAACTGGCACTCCCTGGAGGTGGGACGAGATGTGGCCTGTGCGATGGCGCTGCCCTGGGGAACCCCCCGGGTTGAGGTGGGCTCTCGCTTGGCGGCGTTGGCCAGTCGCTATATAGAGCAGTGTCGACACTAGACCTAAGAGAGCCGGCGAAAGCCCGGGAACCACCGCTTTAAACCCAGGCGAGAAGTTCATGACCACCACATCCATTGCCAGCCATTTGAAGCGAATCACAGAGTCCAAGCCCTTCGAGACGTTCATCATCGCCGTCATCATTTTTGCGGGGGTGTTGGTGGGGGTAGAGACCTATCCATCAATGGTCGAGGCCTATGGAAGTTGGCTGCAATGGCTCGATCGGATCGTGCTGGCGATCTTCATCGTGGAGATCGCGATGAAAATGGGAGCTCAGGGGCGGCGGCCGTGGAAGTATTTCCAGGACCCCTGGAATGTCTTTGATTTTACGATCGTGGTGCTGGCGATGGTGCCCGCTGCCGGGCAATATGCGTTGGTGGCCAGGCTCGCCAGATTACTGCGGGTGCTGCGGCTCATTCGGTTCATTCCTCGACTGCGCATCCTGGTGACGGCGCTGCTCAAGAGCATTCCGTCGATGATCTACGTCAGCCTCCTGCTGGGGTTGATGTTCTATATGTATGCCGTGGCGGGGTCGTTTCTATTTGCCAAGAATGATCCCGTCCACTTTGGGACGCTCCAGGAGTCGCTGCTGACCCTGTTTCGCATCGTGACCCTCGAGGATTGGACCAATATTCTCTACACCCAGCTCTATGGCTGCGACGTCTACGGCTACGGGTTTCGCGAGGAGATGTGCACGTCGCCACAGACGTTTCCCATCATCGGGCCGCTATACTTCGTGTCCTTTGTTCTCATGGGCACGATGATCGTGCTCAATCTGTTTATCGGTGTGATCATCAGCGGCATGGATGAAGCGACGGCGGAGGCTCACCGAGAAGAGGTGCGAGCCACGATGAAAGGCCCGGTCAGCCTGCAGCGCGAATTGGTGAAACTGGAGGAGTCACTTGGCGAGGTCCAAAGCCAGATCGAGAGGATTCACCAGTGGGCCGACGATATGGAGGCCGGCGAACGTCAGGCGGGGGCCGATGGCGACCTGGACGGTGGCGGAAAGTAGAGGGGACGATGATTGCCAGGGGCCAAAGCGAGATTAGCTTTGATCGGTGATCGTTCGTAAAGACGAGAAAGGTTCGGGGGGACCATGGCTCGATGGGTGGAATGGCGTAGAGTGGAGTTGCTTTTGTCGCGCGGTGCGAGTCCGTGGTTCTTGGCCCTGGGGGTGATGCTGGCATCGGTATTGTGGGGCGTGCCCGTCGACGCCGCGGCGCCAGAGGAGCAAGAAGCCCCGCATCAATGGTCGCTAACGTTGGGGATGGGCGTTGAACATATCCAGAGTCGAGATCTCCTGGGCTCTCCGAGGCGATATGAGGGTCAGGGGTTTCCGCTGACCCTGGAAGGGCGATGGCACCGCTCATCGACGGAGTGGTATCTGGGGGCCAGCGGATATGGAAGTGGCGTCAACGGCGGGAATCTGAGCGGGCCCGTCGACTCCGGGCTAGGGACGGCGCAAAGCGCGGTGGTCGATATACGTCTGGGCGGCCTCTACCGCTGGCCAGTGCATCGACGCCTGCAGGTCATTGGGGGAGGCCAGCTCCGACAGTGGACCTTCTTTCGAAGCTATACCTACCACCCGGCGCAGATCGGATCCGTGGAGACCTGGGAGGCGACGCTCAGCGCCGACCTGCGAGCTGGGCTTCGGGGGGGCTGGACATATCTGGGGTGGGAGCTGAGAGGGGGGTTAGCTTTGGCGGGGCGTGGAATGCGTCCCAGCCATGCCCTGCGAGGTGACCAGCGACTGCGCCTCGTGGAGCAACGCCGGCGAATTCTTAGCTATGGGCAGTGGATGAGCCTGCGGAGTCTGCAGATGTGGGACCTGGAGTTGCGAATCGATGTCCCCGTTGATGGCAACTGGTCCCTGGAAGCCGGGGGCTATCTTCGCGGCGTCGGCGTCGACGATGGACGACAGACCAGGGCTTATCAACGGGGCGTGCAATTGGGGACGAGACTGACCTGGTGAGCCAGTGCTGCCCGCCGGAAATAGAGATTGAAAAACAAGGGGGAGAGATGGGGAAGTTAAAGGTGATCGGCGCGATGGTGGTGATGGTTCTGGGACTGTCTTGCGGAGCTCAGTGGATCGGCGATGACCGCCCAACGGATCCGGAATCACTCTTCGATGAGTTCTGGCTCGCCTACGATCGCTACTATGCCCATTTTGAGGTCAAGGCCGTGGACTGGGATGCGATCTACGAGCGCTATCGCCCCGAGGTCGACCCCATGACCACGGAAGAGGAACTCTTTGAGGTCTTCGGTCAAATGATCGCCTATCTGGAGGACGGTCACGTCTATATCGTGGGCAACGGCCAGCGGGCGTTGAGCAATCAAAATTTGAGGGCTCGCGACGATGGCTACGATAGTGAGGTGATTCGCCAACAATTTCTCAACGGTGAGGTCTTGGAGGGAGATACGGGCCAGATGCTATACGGACGTCTGGAGGGCGACATCGGCTACCTTCGCATCGGGTCTCTGGCCGGCGGCAGCGGTCGGGGGACCGACGTATCCGGTTGGGTCGAGGAGATAGCGTCGGTGGTCGAGGATTTGCAGGATACGCAGGCGATGGTCATCGATCTTCGCAATAATCCCGGGGGCCGGGCCTTTAACGCCAAGTATATTGCCGGCTTTTTTGCCCCGGAGCGACGTCGATTTTTGATGACTCGAAGCCGCAGTGGTCCCGACCACCAGGACTTTTCAAGCCCACGCCACTGGTACGTCAAACCCCATGAGATGGACCCCTACACCCAGCCGATCGTGGTATTAACCAATCGGCGTACGTTTAGCGCCGCCGAGTGGCTGACGCTTGGCCTTCGCCAATACGACCATGTCTATCATATGGGGACCCACACCGGTGGGGGAATGGCGATGTTCTTGCCGCGGGAGTTGGCCAACGGGTGGATGTTTACCATCTCGGTGCAAGATGCGCGCTGCCCAGAAGGGCGCTCTTATGAGCGCATCGGCATCCCGCCGCATCGCTACCTCCCCAAGGGCAACGACGACGGAAGAGCCGATGCCGCACTGGAGGGGGCCATGGAGTTCTTAGAGACCCATCATTAGCGATCGCGTCGAAGAGAAATACCGGTGGTGACCGCCCATCCCTGTCCAGTGTTGCGCACAAAGGGCATGGTGTAGGCATCGGCCTCCAGGGCAATCCGATCGTTGAGGGGAAAGAAAAG
>CAYQBU010000061.1:0-3458 GCA_964415785.1 uncultured Bradymonadales bacterium | reverse complement strand
AGTGAGGGACCCACGGTGAGGTAGGACTCGTCAAAATCACCGCGGTCAAAGGGGATGATCGCTGAGGAGTTGAGACCCACATCGACCCGATCGGCGAGGGTATAGCCAATCTGGGCAAAACTGACCAGGGCATCGGAGAAGTCGACGCCGCTCAAGTCGACGGATGAACCGGGCGTCGTTGAGGTACGGTGGCGATAGCCCACGTCCAGTGAGTAGTAGAGCGGAATTTCGCGGCTATGGAGCCCGCCTCCGGCGGAGATCCAGAGCGTATAATCGATCTGATGGTCGCCGCGTGCAGGTACTGGCGGGTTCTCAAACGTGTAGCCATAGAGGGGGAGTTTGACCTCCAATCGTAGGGCCGTGGGAAACCCCAGATCCAGCGGCGAATACTGAAGCGCCCATTCGCTATCCTCAAACCCAAAATAAGAGCCATATTCGCCGGTATCATACGTCGTGCGCCCATAGCCCAAAGGGAGGTAGAAACGGGCGTGGAGGTCTTCAAGTAGACCGACCTCGCCGTACACAAAAGTGGTGAGGCTGAAGTGATCGGAATCGATAACGTCGCCGCTGGGCGTGCGGTGACCGCTGGCGTCGTAATAGGAATGCCCCAGCTTGAGGTAGTATTCTCCGGCGCTCTTGGTCCAAGGACTGGCCTCGGCAGCCAGTGGAAATACAGCGATGGCGGTGGTGGTGAAGAGGGCGAAGAGAAGGACTGAAATGTTTTTCATAGTAAACTGGTAGGTTTTATGAGGTACTGAACCACTGCAGTTGTAGCGGATTGTGGGGGAGCTGGCAACGGAAAGCGCATCGGTCAATGTGGGGGCGGCGACGTGGCAAGGTGATGGAATATGGCGTAGGGTGATCATCAGCAGATAACGCCATGGCATGCTGACAGTCGATGGGTCACCAGCGCGGGATGGTCGGAGCATGAGCAATGTTCACAAAAAGAAGAAAGGGGGTAGCGACAGTCGGATTTTCGCCGGCCGTTACGAGTATCAAAAGCCCCTGGGACGAGGCGCGGGAGGAGCGGTCTACCTGGTTAAAGACCAACATATGGATGGGCGCCAGGCAGCACTGAAGGTCTTGAGTGCCGATGCCTGCGATACGGTGCAGGGCAAGATGCTGCGCCGTGAATTCGAAATCCTCTCCAAGCTCGACCACCCCAATCTAGTCGAGGTCTACGACTACGGAATGCTCCCCGACGGGGGGGTGTATTTGGCCGAGGAGTATATCGATGGGTTTAGCCTCCAGGATGCCCGTGCATTATTGGAACCCGACGCGTTGCTCGATGTGACGCTTCAGATATTGGAGGGGTTGGCCTATCTGCACGCCATGGGGATGATCCACCGCGACATCAAGCCGGCAAATGTGATGCTGTTGTGGCTCGACGACGCCAGCGCACGGCCGATGGTCAAGCTCGTCGACTTTGGCCTGTCGAGCATGAACCCCAAGCGAGACACCCTGCGTGGGGGAACGCGCTCTTATATGGCTCCCGAGATCATTCGGGGAGAAAAAGCCCAGGTGCGCTCTGATCTCTATAGCCTGGGCGTTACGCTCTATTATGCCCTCTGTGGGGTGTTGCCCTTTGGGCCCAGGAGCAAGGACGATCCCCCTCCAACGGAGGAGGATTTTCGGCCTCCGGAGCCCCATCGGCTCAACGATGAGGTGCCGCTGAGCTTGAGCCGTTTTACGATGGCACTGCTTCGACAGGTCACAGGGGTTGATTATGCCGATGCGGGAGAGGCCATTCAGGCGCTGGCAACGGAATCGTCTGGGATGCGCGAGCAGTCCATCGGCCAGCTGGCCAACTCCTTTGACGAGGCTGCGACCCCGGTGATTCGCGGCTATTTCGAGCGTGGAATTTTGGCCCGACGGCGCGACGAGTCCGATCTGATCCGCGAGTGGCTCTCGGTGGCCAAGCAAGAGCAGAGTGGGGAGCTCTATTTGATACGGGCGCCCCAGGGCAGTGGAAAAAGTCGCCTGTTGATGGACGTGGAGACGGCCTCCAAATTGAGCGGCCATCTGGTGGTGACCCATCGCTGCGAAGGGGAGGGGAGACCCTTCGGGGATTTGGTGGCCATCTTGGAGCGGAGTTTGAGGCTGGCGATGAGCCATGACCATCGCGACCTGGACCGGTATACCCTGGCACTTCGGGTGCGGAACTTCCTGACCAGGCTCGGCATTGTCACCGCTGGGGCCCGCGATGACTATATTCGAGAGCAATGGTGGTTGATGGAGCTGCTGTCGACAGTGACGGGACGCCTGTCCAAGATGTCACTGGTCATTCTGATCGACGACTTCGATGAGCTCGACGAGTTCTCAATGCAGCTCATCCACCGTTGGTATCGCGAACAGGAGGCCTCGACACCGAGGCCGGCGATCGTGGCTACGACGCGCCCCGGCTCGGTGAGCCGGCGATTTCGAGAAAATAAGGGCGTTCGATTGATGCCCATCGAGGGAGTGACGCGAAGCGATGTAGAGTACTTCTTTGTCGATCAGTTGGGACTCGATGGTCTCAGCGACCAGTGGCTCAGTGAGGTGGCGGAGGCGGCCGATGGACATCCCTCTTATATCGAGGAGATGTGTCGTCATTTTATTGACGAGGGGTTGATCTGGCGCGTTTCGGCCGGCGAGTGGCAGGGGCGATTTGAGGCCCTGGAGTCCATGGGGGTGCCGACGTCGCTGCGCCAATCGCTGCGCCGTCGGCTGGCGAAGGTCGGTGTGGCAGTTCGTGAATGCGTGGAGTTGTTGGCCCTGATGGGCGAAGAGGTGCCCTGGGATCTGGCCAGGAAGATGCTTCGCGAAGGGGGGCGAAGCAAGGAGGAAGCCGAGCACGTGTTGCAGACAGCACTTCGGCGCCACCTGGTTGTGATGCGTTTGTCGGCGCACAAGCGGGAGGTGGAGCTGGTAGAACCGATCCTGGGCGAGGCGGTGCTCGACATGCTCAGTCCAGAGTGGCGTCGAGCCCTTCACCGGCGCATTGGATTGCTGCTCGTCGAGCGCTGGCGTACGAAAGGCTGCGATCCGCGGTTGGTCGCCGAACATCTCAAGAGAGGCGGACGGGAGGAAGAGGCGGCCATCTACTTTGAGTTGGCCGCCGAGGATCGGGGGCATGCCGGCCATCATCAGGAGGCTATCGCCCTCTGGGAAGGGGCGCTGCAATCGACGACACAGACCCCGGCACGGGCGCACCTGCACCGACATCTTGCGTTGAGTCATCTGGGAGCTCTGGATTCGTCGCGATGTGAGCATCACCTCAGCGAAGCATGGAAGGGCACACAGCGAGAAGACAGCGCATGGCTGCTCAATCAAGCGCGCATCAGCAAAGCCTATATCGGGTGGGCCCTGGGCCGACCATTGATGGTGGAGGAAGTGCTGGAAAAACTTCGGGAAGACCTCGACGGCCAGGAGGCGATGGGGGCGGAGTTTATCATCATGGAGGCCTCCCATCAGGCCTC
>CAYQBU010000060.1:0-18941 GCA_964415785.1 uncultured Bradymonadales bacterium | reverse complement strand
TTCTAGCGGACAAGGCTTGGCCTCCGGCGAGGCAAGCTCGCCGGGGGGCGGGAGTCTGACCCGGTGGGTGCGGCGACCATGTGGTATCATGGCCGTGTCGGAATCGGGGTTTGGCTGGGGTCGCCATCCATCGTAATCTCTCGGTTGCCCCACCCCCTCGGTTCGGGCGCTAACGGCCGAATCGAAGTTATCCCATGATTGAGATTCCATTCCACAGGACGGATACGATGACACTGCCCGACTATGATGAAAGTTTCGAAGTAAAAGGATTGATGGACGATGTGCTCGTGAAAGTGCTCACAGATCTCTTCGAGCGCAACAGTGACGAGGTGGAACTCGAACAAATTGAGCAATTCGTGGATGCGGGTCACGTCGGCATCGACCGTTTTGAACTCTGGGGCAATTCAATCTTCGCCGACCTCGACTTCATTTGGCACGATGACGATCACTATTCGGTGATGTCCCAGGTCGTATGGGATGATGACCGCGAAGGCTGGTTTACCTTCTTCGACGGGAGTGGCCCAAACGATGCCTACGCCAAGCCCGATGAAAGCGGCAAAAATTATAAAATTGTGTGGATGGATTGAATATTGACCACTCTGAGGGGGAGTGGCCCCTGTGATCTACTCCGCGACCCTGGTCATCATGGCGGGGTCGATGAGCAGTTGGTCGCGGTAGCGCTGCTGGCGGTCGTCCAGCGCGTTGAGGGCGCGCTCTTCGTCGAGGCGGGGGAGCTCGTCGAGGAGTTGTTCATTGCGATGATTCCAGAGCATCAGACGGGCGCGGTGCTGGGACTGGGCGCCGATTTGGGACTGGAAGTCGTCGATGTGGTCGGCGGTCCAGCGGATTTCGCCGGAGGTCATGGGACCGGCGTCGGTGAGGGCGCGGGCCTTGATGAGGGGAGAGATGCGGAGGCCGAGGTCGGCGTCGTCGGGAGTGAGGGCATCGTTGAGGAGGGCCTCTTCGAAGGCCACGACTTCGTCGGAGAAGGGATCGGGGTTGGCGTCGGCCCGTGGACTGTCCATCTGGAGGCTGATGTCGACCTGGGGGATCACGACGGTGGCGACGATGAGAAAGAGGGCCCCCCCCCAGATGAAATGGGCGAAATATTTGGATTTGGTTAACACGTCAGGGTGTTGTCCTGGAGGTCACAGTAGCGATCGATGAAACGGGCCTGAACTTCTCTTTCTTCCGTCAGCAGGGCGCCGAGGCTCTTTCGGCGCAGGTGGGCGATGCGGTTGAGGGCGCGCTGCCACTGGTGATGAAAGGCCTCGAGCCACTCCGGGGTCAGGGCCTCATCCATGGTCGCCGGGGCGTCGATGATGGCGTCGTCGAGCGCCAGCATAGTCAGGCCTTGTTCCGGTGGCAAACCGTGAAGGTTGGGGGGAGACGGGGCCTTGTCGAGGCCGCGAAAAAATCCGCGATAGAGGGTGTCGATGGCGCGAAAGAGGCCAATCTTTTCACTGGTGCTCAACCCGGGGTGGCTGCTGGCCTCCAGGGCAGCGGCGAGCATCGGGGTCTGGCTTCGCATCCAGCGGATCAGATCCTGGAGGTGAAGATGGAAGGTCAGGCGTTGCTCCAGGGCGTTGAGTCCCTGGGAGCCAAATTGGCGCATGGAGGCGCTAAAGGTGGCCACGGTGCGTCGACGATCCCAGTCGGCGAGCCACTGGCGATCGTTGGCCCCGTTGTCGGGACCGCCGTCGATGACGGACTCGATGCGGCGCTGAGCCTGTTGGTAGTCGCGCTCCGTGAGATCGACGAGGTAGGCCGCCAGGGAGGCATCGCTCAGCGGAAAGCTCTCGGCGAGGTGGCGGGCAGCGGGCAAGGGGCCGGGCTCGATAAAGCGCTGACCAAAGAGTTTGTTGTCGCCAGGAGCAAGGAGCAGTTCGGCGTGTTCGCCATCGAGGTGGCGTTGAACCGATGGGGCGTCGCGGGGCGGAATGGCGACCTGCCAGCGAACCTCGTAGATAAGGGAGGTGATGCGGCGGCGCAGTTGGTCGCTGTGATCGAAGAGGGACCAGGCGCTTCGGAAGTCGCGACGCTTGGCGGTGTTGGCGTCGCGGGCGCGCTGCTGGCGATCCTGTTGAGAGGGGTGGGTCGCGGATCGCCGCGGGGGGGCCTGGATGCTGGGCATGCGGCGCATGCGCTCGCTGATGTGTTCCTGGTGGTAAAAGAGATCATCGCTTCGGATCCCCTCCTCCAGGGCCTGCTCCAGGTCGTAGAGGGTCTGCGAAAAGCAGCGGTCGGCCCAGTCGGCGCGAGCCAGCGCCGAAATCAGGGCGTCGCTGCCGGCGATATTGATGGCCGTCTGGTCGGCGTCAAACTCCATGTGTTGGTTCATCTCCGCCTCCAGGGCATTGAGCCAGCGACGAAGGCGCAGGACGCCGCGCTGGCTGCGGTGAAGGGGGTAGCGAAATCCCTGGCGAAGGACTGTGATCGGCAGGTGCTCGATCTGATCGTCCAGGGTTTGGAGATGATGGGACAGCTTTTCGAGGTTCTGATCGATGAGGCGGGCCTGACCGTAGAGGCGCATCGAGCGTTGGCGCAAGTGGCCGAATTCATGGGCCAGGACGGCCTCCAATTCGTCGCGGTTGAGCATGTTGACCAGGCCCAGTCCCACCAGGAGGTGGCGCTTTGGCGACGAGAAGAGGTCGCGCCATTGATGTTGGATAAAGACCCCGGCGTTGGCATTGGGGCAGAGGTAGACCTTGTGGGGCCGCGGGGCTCGCGAGCGCCGGCATAGATCGTAGATCAGCTCGAAGAAGTAGGGCTGCTCTTCGGCCGAAATTTCGATGAATTCATTGGTGTCAATGGCGGTCATAAGCAAGGTGGGTCGAAGCCCAATCAGGAAGACGCCAGTGGTGGCGATGGCCATCGAGATCCAGAGGATGAGGCCGACGGGCATCGAAAGGGGGGTGATGACGACAGTGAGGGCAAGGGTGGCGACGAGCATCGTCGAAAGGCCCAGCCATAAAACTCCGGAGCAAAGGATGAGCGCCGTCGCCAGTGCGACGTGGGCTCGTCGGGGGGCATCGAGATGTCCCGTGCGCGATGAGGCAAAGAAGAGATAGTCGGCGAAGATCGAAAAAAGCAGCATGGTAGACTCCCGGAAAGATAACGACTCTCCAATCAAGCCCACCGAAGCTGCACAACACGAGGTGTCGGAATGCAGGGCCTATACGATTTACCCCGATCCGCTGTCCGGTCGAGCGCCCGAGGGCGCTGAGAGCGCGGGAGCGGCAGGGGTGACCAATTGAGACCGTAAACCGCTGATAGTGGAAATATCCACTAATGCTGTAATCTGGTCTCAACGCACATCATAGGTCTAAAGAAACGAAAAGCAATTTTTTTTTTCAGATACGGATCCCAGAGGATCGCCGATCGTGGAGGACGGCGAGGGGATTCAATCGTCGAGGAGGCTCATCTGCGGGGGGTCGCCATCGCTGGAGTCGATGGTCGTATCGTCGGGATCTCGATCGGGATCGGGGGAGGGGTCGGAGGACGATGAGGGGGGTTGGTTGGGCCAGCCGCCAACGGGCTGAAGGTCGCCGATGCGGCTGATGCGAAAGACCCGTTCGTCGCGGCGCAGGTGGCAGTAGGCGTGGAGGTAGGTCTCGGCCTCCAGGCTGATGGGGGTGATGCGGCGGTGGGTCAGTTGGCCGCGGCCGCGGCTATAATAGTCCATCTCCAGGTCGACGCCGCCGCCGATGGCCCATCGGACCAAGTCGAGGTGCCCGGCAGTGGGGTCGAGTTCGCCGGGGTCTTGCTGGGTCTCAGGGGCCCAGTCGTCGTCGATGGCGCCGCCGATCCACAAAAGGATTTCGTAGGCCTCGACCTCGATATCCATGACTTCTTTGGGGCCGAAGGTCTCCAGGATTCGGCGCAGCACATTGTCCAGGGGACGGCCCTGGGCGCGGGTGCCGCCGTGTTCGCGCAGGTTTTCCAAGAGGAGGCAGGCCAGGGCGACGACGCCGCGTTCTTCGGCACTTCGCAAAAGGACGTCGCCGGGGCTGTCTGGAAATTTCAGGGGCTCGTCGTCGGCGTTTCGCGACGGAGCCTGCTCCAGGCGGTCGGCGATGCGACCGCGGATGGTGGGGATATTAAAGGGGCCATCTGACATGGGTAGCCTCGGGAATCAATCGTCGATGGATGGTTCGCATCTACCATAGCTGGCGGCGTTCGACCATTGGTCAAGGTCGGTCGTCATCGGGCACGTCTGTGCCATCGCGCTCGTCTGGCTCATCGGGCTTGTCTGAGTCGTCGGATTCGTCCGAGGACTCGGCTGGTGACGACGGCTCCTGGAGAAGCTTTTCGAGCTCCTCCAGGTCCTGGGCATCATCGTCAAGGGTGTCGTCGTCGGCGTCGGCGCCCATCTTTTGGCGAAGGGCCGCCAGGTCGGCATCGAGGGCGTCTTTGGGGTGTGGGGCTTCTTGGGGGTTGTCGTCTGTGGGAGGCGCGGAGGTCGAGGAGGGGGATTCGTTCATCTGAGACTTGAGGGCGTCCAGGTCTTGATCGGCCTGGGCGTCGTCGGCCATCTCCTGCATCTGGGCTTGCTCGGGATCGATGAGTCCCGACTTTCGGAAGTCGTCGAGGATGGCCTTGGAGCGCTGGAGTTCCTGGCCGGAGGGGCGCTGGCTCTGGCGGCGCAGCTTCTTTTTTTGGTCGATAATGGGCACCAGTTCCTGGCGAAGCATGAGTGCGTCGGTCTTGAGTTCCTCGACCTTGGCTTCGGCGCGCGCGGCGAGCTCGTCTTTGCCGGCCTGTTTGGCCATGGCGATGCGCTCCTTCCAGGTCTTGAAGTCGTCGGTCAACGCCTGGAGCTTGCGTTCGATTTCCTTTTCGCGACGGATGAGCAGCGCCATTTCAGCGTGGTAGATATTCTTGGCCATGGAAAAGCTCCGCGGGGGGATCGGGTCGTCGACGGGGTGGGCGCCGTTGTCAGATGTCGCCAGATTCATTACAAGTCGGGTTCGTGGCCGGCCGCAGTACGCGGATCAGGCATGTCGATCAGTCGTTTCCCCAACCGGCGAACAAACCTCATGAGCCTTACTGCAGGAATAGTAGGACTGCCCAATGTGGGCAAGTCGACCATATTCAACGCCCTGACCGAAGCCGGGGCCCAGTCGGAGAATTACCCCTTTTGCACCATCGATCCCAATGTTGGGATTGTGCCGGTGCCCGATCCGCGGCTGGAGATCATCAATCAACATATCGACACCCAGAAGGTGATACCGTCGTCGGTGGAGATCGTCGATATCGCCGGGCTGGTGCGCGGGGCCTCGGAAGGCGAAGGGCTGGGCAATAAGTTTTTGGCCAATATCCGGGAAGTCAGTGCCATCATTCACGTGGTGCGCTGCTTTGATGACGGCAATGTGACCCACGTGGAGGGGGAAGTTGATCCGGTGCGTGATGTGGAGATCATCGATACGGAGCTGACGCTTGCCGATCTGCAGACGGTGGAGGGCCGCCTGGACAAGGCCAAGCGAAGCGCCAAGTCCGGCGACAAGGACGAGATCGCGCGAGTGGAGGCCCTGGAGGTGCTCTACGAGGGCCTGTCCGAGGGACGGCCGGCGCGAAGCCTGGAGCTAAGTGAGACCCAGCAGGAGATGATCAAGGATTGTCACCTGTTGACCGCCAAGCCCGTGCTCTACGTGGGCAATGTGGCCGATGACGATCTCGATGGGCAGCACCCGCACGTGGCGGCGTTGCGCCAGTTGGCCAAAGAGCAAGGGGCGGAGATGGAGATCGTCTGCGGCTCATTGGAAGCGGAGCTCGCGGAGCTGGAGGATGACGAGCAGCAGGAGATGCTCGAAGGGCTGGGCATCGATGAGCCAGCGCTCAATCAGTTGGTGCGGGCGACCTACCATCTTCTGGGGCTGCAGAGCTACTTTACGGCCGGCGAAAAAGAGGTTCGGGCCTGGACGATTCCGGTCGGGGCGACGGCGCCGGAAGCCGCCGGGGTCATCCACAGCGACTTCGAGAAGAATTTTATCCGCGCCGAAGTTTATACGGTCGAAGATCTTCAGAAGCACGAGAGCGAAGCGGGGATCCGAGATGCCGGTAAGATGCGCCTGGAGGGCAAGAGCTATGTGGTCCAGGACGGCGACGTGATGCACATCCGCCACGGCGCCTGAGTCGTCATCCCCCAGGACCTTGGGTCCTGGGGGATTATAGCATTATTCGACGGCCGCCATATTGAGGTGGAAGCCCTCCAGGTCGTAGTGGGGCTTTCGCTCAAAGTCGTGGACGGCGTCGATGGTGCGCACGGTGCCCGATTTGGAGCGCATGACCAGCGATTGGGTGGAGCCGCCGCCGGCGAAGAAGCGCACGCCCTCGAGCATCCGGCCGTTGGTGACGCCCGTGGCGGCGAAGAGGATTTCCCCGCGGGCCAGGTCTTGGCGGCAGAGGACGGCTTCGATGTCGGCGTCGTCGCCCATGACTTCGTGGGCTCGCCGGCGTTCCTTGTCGTTGTAGAACATCAATTGGCCCTGGATGTCGCCGCCCATGCACTGCATGGCGGCGGCGGCGAGGACGCCCTCCGGGGCGCCACCGATGCCGAAGAGGATGTCCTGGCCGGTGTCGGGTTTGACGGTAGCGATGGCGGCGTCGACGTCGCCATCGTCGATCAGGCGGATGCGGGCCCCGGTTTTACGGATCTCGGCGATCAGCTCTTCGTGGCGTGGTCGGTCGAGGACGACGGCGGTCAATTCCTCGACATTGGCCCCCTTGGCGTCGGCGAGGTTATGGAGGTTTTCGGTGGGGCTTTTGGTGATATCGATGACGTCGCGACCGATGGGGCCGGAGGCGATCTTCTTCATGTAGATATCGGGGGCGTTGAGAAAGCAGCCCTCGGGGGCCATGGCGACGACGGCCAGGGCACCGGAGCGTCCATAGGCGCAGATATTGGTTCCCTCCAGGGGATCGAGGGCGATGTCCATGGCGGGGTCATCGGGCTCCTGGCGTCCCACGCGCTCGCCGATATAGAGCATCGGTGCCTCGTCGCGCTCGCCTTCGCCGATGACGACGGTGCCGTTGATGGGGATGGGGTCGAAGGCCGCCCGCATGGCGTTGACGGCGAGTTGGTCGCTGAATTTGGGGTTTCCCTGACCCATGGAACGGGCGCAGGCCATGGCCGCCGCTTCCGTGACGCGGACCAGATCAAGTGCGAGATTGCGGTCTTTCATAGAGGTTTCCCTGGACAAAGGTATGGATCGGTAGGGCCCACTTCGCGTTGTACGGCGTGGATGTATCAGTAACCACGGCGGAGGCAAAGCAAAGCATAAAAGACGATCCGGTCACGGCTGTGCTCAGGGAAGGATGTCGTCGGAGAGGAGGTCCTGCTGGTAGGCGATGATGTCCTCCACGCCGCGCTGGCCGAGGTCGAGCATCGCCTGGAGTTGTTGGGCGCTGAAGGTCGCTTCTTCGCCGGTGCCCTGGATCTCGATGAATTCTCCGGCGCCGTTCATGACCAGGTTGAGGTCGACATCGGCGTCGCGATCTTCGGTGTAGGCCAGGTCGAGCATGGGGGTGGAGTCGACGACGCCACAGGAGACGGCGGCCAGATGGGAGCGAAGCGGGGAGGTGGAGATAAGGTCCTCCTCCAGGAGGCCTTCGATGGCGTGGGCGAGGGCGACGAAGGCGCCATTGATGCTGGCCGTGCGGGTTCCCCCGTCGGCCTGGAGGACGTCGCAGTCGAGGCGTACGGTACGGGGACCGAGGGCGTCGAGATCGGCGACCGCCCGGAGGCTTCGACCGATAAGGCGCTGGATTTCGTGGGTGCGGCCTTTGACGCGTCCGCGCATCGATTCGCGGCGAAAGCGCGGCGATGTGGACCCGGGCAGCATGGAGTATTGAGCGGTGAGCCAGCCGCTGGTGTTGTCGGGCCCGTCCATCCAGCGGGGGACGCGATCCTCGATGCTGGCGGTGCAGAGCACGGTGGTCTTGCCCATACGGGTCAGCACGGAGGCGTCGGGGACCTCGGTGAAGCCGAGCTCCATGGACAGGGGGCGAAGATCTTGGGGGGAGCGGTCGTCGGCGCGAGGGCTCATGGGGTGGTCCGGGAAAGGAGCGAGATGGGTTGATCGGTGAAGTCTTCGGGGGGAGCGTCGAGCACAGTATCCAGGAGTTGGTCAAAGTCGATGATGCTGTGTTTGATGGCGTTGATCACATCTTGTTGATGCTCCTGGGTCAACACCTCCCAGCCCTCTTCAGGGTGGGTGAGAAAACCGGCCTCGATGACCACCGCCGGCATGTGTGCGCCGCGAAGGACAGCGAAGGGGGCTTGTTTGACGCCGCGGTCGACGGAGTCGATGTGTTCCACGAAGCGGTGTTGGACGGTCTCGGCGAGGCTGCCGCTGAGGTCGTGTTGCAGGGCCTGCAGCAGGTCGCGTCGAATGAGCTCCAGGGTCGCCCCTTCGTAGCCGATGGACTCGGCGCCCTCGATGGGGGCTTCGAGGCCGGCGATGCTATCGTCGAGGCTGGCCACGGGCAGTCCCTGGGGCTGCTCTTCGCCGGGGGTGACGTCGGCCGGTTCCAGAAAATAGGTCTCAAAGCCCACGGCTCGCCCATGCGGGGCGGCGTTGTAGTGGAGCGATAAAAAGAGATCCGCTTGCGCCAGGTTGGCCAGGTGGACGCGGTCTTGAAGACTGACGCTGGCGTCCCAGTAGCGCGTCAGGATGACCCTGAGGTCGGGGTAGCGCTGCTGGAGGGCGTCGCGTAGCTCGTAGGCCAAGTCGAGGGTCAATTCCTTTTCGGGGACGCCGGCGATGCCCGTGGCGCCGCTGTTGTCGCCGCCATGACCGGGATCGATGACGATGGTCTGCACCGATGACAGAGGGTCAGCGGCGGGCCGGTCATCATCTTTATTTTGGTGGGCGATAACCCGGGCCTGATCGCTGAGTCCGACGACGCTGGAGACATCGATGCCCCACAGGCTGCCCGGGTGAGCAGACGCAGTGGGGCTTAGCCATCCCATCGATAGGGCACAGCAGGCGATAAAAAGGGCAAGATGTCGGGTTCTACTATCCATAATCACTACTCCCAATACGTCCACGTCACCGTCCTTGGCTCCGTCGAGCGCAAAGACGATAGCACGGAGTGGCGGGGGAGCAAAAAAAACTTAACAGGACGTCTGCCAGGATCTCAAAAACGGATGCGGGCGCCGAGATTGAGGTCGAGGTTGACCGACGTATCGGGTACCAGAACCATGAGATAGGAGTCGACGACCAGATCGACCTGGCTAAAGGCGGGGACTGACATGCCGCCGCCGACGCCAAAGTGGGCCCATCCGGTGCGCACTGTATCTCGAAGTTCACAATAGCTTCCCAGCTGGGGATCTTCCATGGTTTCGCGACCGTCGCAGGCGCCGTCGTCGCGATCGAGTTGGGTCAATTTAATCCAATTGCGGATGCGGCCAACGCCGAGGCCTACGGAGGAGTAAAAGTCGACAGCGCCGCTGGAGATGACGCGCTGGTAGCGGGCGCCGACCATGCAGTCGCCCATGAGGCCGAGGCCGAAGCACTCGTCGTTGTGGCGATAGAAGCTGGCGTCGTAGTCGTAGCGGTCCTCGGGCAGGGTCTCGAAGTCCTGGGTGGGTTGGAGCTGCCAGCGAAAGTAGAGGCTGGCGTAATTATTTTCGCTAAAGCGCCAGCCGACATCGATCATGGAGTGCAAGAAGGCGGGGGCGATGCCGGGGGAGACGCTGTGGTCGGGGTTGGCCGTGGGAGAGGTCCCGCCGGGGAGAAAGCCGATGTCTGTGCCCAGTGCCAGGGTGGTGAATGGACCGCTAAGGCTGGGTTCGTCGACGAGGTAATCGCTGTCGTCTTCGGGGGACTCATCGGCGTCGGACTCCGGGGGACTGTGGTCGCCGATGACGGAGATGCGATGGGGGTTGGTGCGACGGCCCGATTCGGCGATGACATCACCGCTGCGATCGATGGCGGTGATGAAGTATTCGATCTGGGTGGTGTAGACCTGGTCGGCGGGAAGTTCGACGGCAAAGCCGACGGCATCGGTGGGCTCCATTTCCATCTGGTCGAAGTCGTCTTCGCCATAACGCCGATGGTGCAGGTGGACGCGGAAGACGGGGAGATCGGCCGGCATTTCGGCTTCGATGAGCAGCGATTCGCCGGCGTCGGCCCGGCGAAGGGCGTCGTGGGTCAGGGGGTCGACGTCGTCTTCCGGGGGGGGATCGTCGATGTCGGGGCTGGGGTCATCGTCTTCGGCCTGCGCCTGGGCCTGGGCTTCCGCTTCCGCTTGCTCTTCTTCCAGACGACGCGCTTCTTCTTCGGCTTGCTCCTCGCGGCGTTGGTCGGCTCGCTGCTGGGCCTGGGCCATGAGCTCGTCGACGGCCGGGGTCTGATAAAAGGAATCGATCTCGATGTCGGGGGCGATCATGAGGGCGTCGACCATGGCGTCAACGGCCAGGTCTTCGTCGCCATCGGCGTGGCGGATAAGCCCCAGGAGCATGTGAAGTTCGGCGACGGTATTGTTTTCCAGCCCTTCGTCTTCGGCCATTTGGAGGCCCTCCTGGATGATCACGACGGCCTCTTCGAAAAAGAGCATATCGTACTCTTCTTCGGCGGCTTCGATCTTGTCCTGGAGCTCGGCTTCCACGTCGGCCATCGCCGGGGTGGCGAAGGCCAGGACCAGCAGGACCGCCAGGGTGGTGAGCACCCGGAGGGTCAGGCGGGTGGGACGGGGGGAGTTAAAAATGAAGCGCATGGTCAACCCCGTGGGGGAGGAGGTCATCGCGGGCGAAGGCCGGCGTCAGACCGGTTATCGACTCGTGATATGAATTTCAACACGACGATTGGCCGCTCGTCCTTCCGGTGTGGCGTTGTCGTCGATGGGGCGGTCGAAGGAATAGCCCTCGGACTCCATGCGATCAGAGCGGATGCCGCGGTCGATCAAGAATTCGCGGACGCTGCCAGCGCGGTTGGAGCTGAGTCGTTTATTGTACTCCCAACTTCCACGGGAGTCAGTATGCCCCTCGACGCGGATGGTAATGTCGGGGTTGTCCTCCAAGATCTGGGCGACCTGGTTGAGAAGCGGGAAGCTCTGAGGAAGAATGTCGGCCTCTGCGGTTTCGAAGTAAACGCGCTGGTTGAGCTCGATGCGATCGTCCTGGATTTCGGCGAGGGCCGGTTCGTCTTCCACGGGGCATCCCGCGTTTTCGGAGGGGCCGGCCTCGAAGGGACATTCGTCGAGGATATTGGGGACACCATCGCCATCGACGTCGAAATTGGGGCAACCGGAATCGTCCTGGTAGCCGATGAACTCCACGGGTTCAAAGGGGCATTCGTCGTGGACGTTGAGGACGCCGTCGCCATCGAGGTCGAGCATGGGGCAGCCGTTTTCGCCCGGAAACCCGTCGATATCGGCGGGGATGCCCGGGCAATGGTCCTCCGTATTGGGGATGCCGTCGCCGGCCACATCGTAATTGGGGCAACCGGAGGATTCCTGTTCGGGGTCGCCGATAAAGACGATCGGTTCGTGGGGGCAATCGCTTTCGTGATCGGGGATGCCATCGCCATCGGAGTCCCACATGAAGTCGACGGGGTCGACGTCGATCTCCTGGACTTCGGCGACGCCCAGATCCAGTTCCCATTCCTGGAGTTCGCATTCCTCGTAGTCCGAGAGACGGTGGGCGATGCGGGCGTTTTGTTCGGCGATACGCAGGTGTTGTTGAGCCTGGCGAAAATTGCCCTGAGACAGTTCCCAGGAGCCAAATTCGAGGTGGGCCTGGGCGGTGGCCAGCTCGCGGGGGGCGCAGCGGTAGGCGGGATCCTCGATGGATTCGGTGAGATCACCGATCGCCGCGGCCTGCCCCTCCAGCTGGCTGCCCGTGGAGCAGCCGGAGAGCAGGGCCGTGACCCAGAGGGTGGAGGCGATGGCGAGGCAAAGCCGGTGGAGCTCAATCGATCTCATCGAGGTCTTCCAGTTGGTCGAGGTCGTCGGTGGATTCCATCTTGTCTTCGAGGTCATCAACGTCGCTGGGCCGCTCGTCGAAGCCGTAGATCGGGTGGCCCCGCCAGGGGGCTTCACGAGCGTTGTTGAGGGCGGCATCGGCCGAGCGACGCGCCTCGCGGGCGTAGTCACTGGCGACCTCAAAATCCGAATAGCCCCAGTGGTATTTGGCCTTGTACAGGTAGTGAACCGCTCGCTCATACTCGTAGGGCGAGTAGGTTTCGGCGTCGTGGACGCGGGCCTGCTCCAGTGAGGACTCGGCGGCGCTGATGCCGGTTGTCGACTGGGTGGGACCGCAAGCGACAGCCACCATCAAAAGGGCGGCGCCGAGGGCGAAACCAAGAGAGGCAACGGTTTGAGGCGAGTCGACGCTGGTCATGACGGCGTAGAATCCCGACAGAGAAACGGTAGGGCGGGCAAATAACAACTGTGTGAATCATTTGATTAGCTATCAGAGCGAGGCGAATTATGTCAAGCTTTCAGCCTCGTAGCTTTTATTGATCTGGGCAGGCCTACATCGCAGAACGCTCAGCGATGGCACGACGGATGTTCGTCGAGCAAGGCCTGCTTGAGCGAACGGTGATCGTCATCCAGGGGGTGATGGGCCAGGGCGTCGAGGCGTTGGCATGCCCCACTATAGTGGCCGTGGTGGAGCTGAAGTGCGGCTTCGAAGAGAAGTTGGGTGGAAGGGGGCCGGCGCCGTTGGGAGGTTGCATCGAGCTCATGGGCCAGGAGGGTCCAGTCCTCGAGCTGATAGAGGGCTTTCCAGTGATGAAAGTAGAGGGTGCGAAGCTGGGAGGCCGACCACTGGTCGGTGGCGTCCAAGAGCTGTTGCCAGGTGGTGACGGCCAGGCGAGGCGATGAGGAGTCGTGGAGCGCCCGATCGTGGAGATGGAGGGCGGCTTCGATGGACAGGTCTCGGGCCTGGTCGTCATCGAGGTGGTCGCGCAGGTCGTCGGTGAAGGATTGTAATTCGACGATCTGGGCGGTCGCCGAGTCCATGGCGGTGGCGAGGTGGAGATGAGCGCTCCAGCGCTGGTGCCGTTCATCGCCATCGTCGGGGTGATCGAGAGACTGGAGGGCAGCGCGGCAGCGGCGGGGCGTCGATGGGGAGTGGAGAGCATGGGAAAGGCGGCAGTGAGCCACGCGAAATTCGGAGATTGGCTCGCCGTGGGCGTGGAGAGCGCGCAGCAGGTGATCGACCTCGTCGATCAGTGTTTCCGCCCGTTGGCGGTCGTGGTCAGTGGCGCGGTCGACGGCGTCGAGGTAGCGCTCAACGGCCTGGGGCTTGGCGCGTTGGCGATGGAAGTGCGCTGCGCTCCGGTGGCAGAGCTCAAAGAGATGGTCGGCCGACGAGCGAGCGCAGATCTGGTTGGCCCAGTGCAGGGCACGATGGCTCAAGTCTCGAGGAGGCTCGTCGAGAGACGATAGAGAGTCCTCGCAGGAGGCCTCAGAGGTGCGCAAGCAATTCAGGCCATCGATCAGGACTTTCTCAAAGGTCAACTCCGAGGGGGTTGGACGGTCGGGGAGATCGCGGTGCTCCTCGACGTCACCGAAAGCAATGGTGCTCAGCAAGCGCAGGCGGTACTGGTCGGCGTGAGCTCCGATTTCATCAAAATAGGCATCGAGAACCTCAAGTGGCTCGGAGAACGAGGCGGTATCGCTGGTCAGCAGCAGGGGTTCGGCGATCATGCGGGCTTCGAAATAGTCGGGGTCGTCATAGGCCCAGACGGATTGATCGTGGAAAAAGTGGTCGCCCAATGCCCTTCGGAATGCGGCAGCGTCCGGGGAAGTATCGGCGAGCAGGGCACATATAAGCTCGGGGGGCGAGGAGGGCGATTCAGCCGGGGGCTGGGGGCAATCGAGATGGTCGCGAGCGCTGTCGGGGTCGTCGGAGGCCAGAGAGAGTAGGGTGGGCAGAGCGCGCTGAAGGGAGTTGGAAAGGGGAGCGTCTGTCGGCGGCTGGTCAAAGGTATTCCAGGCCTCGTCGATGCATCCTCGAGAGGCGTCGATCATCAGGAGCGAGAGCCATGCCTGGATGGCCTGTCTGTCCTGGCGTGGGGGCTCGTTGGCGAGGTCGAGAATCGAGGCATAGATAGCTTGAGCCTGGGAAAATGCGCCGGTTTGGACGGCGCGGCGGGCCCGGGTGTTCAGGACCGCGAAGGCTGTGGTTTGGCCCTCGTCGAAGGCCTCTTCATTCGCCGCGGAAGGGGCGTCTTCGGACGCCGAGCTCAGGCGCACCGAGGGACCAAAGGCGGAACTGGTCTGAGCGAGCTGGGGTAAGGTGCAAAGCCCCAGTAAAAGGATCGGCAAAAGCAGGCGAGAGGTCGCCACAGGCATGAATGCTCCAGGTTGTCGGATCGACGGCATCCGGAGGCCAAGCATAGGTAGAAGGAAGCAGGGCAACAAGGACGATGGTCGCCACGCGATCGCTGAAGGAGGCATGGAATAGACAATTGCATTGAAAAGGGCGCTCAAATGATCACCCTTAGATCGGATCGACAACCGAATTGTTAGGAATATCCCAATTGTTGAGCAGGAAAGGTGATGGAAGGACTACTTCTGGTACTCATGGGCGGGTTGGTGGTGGCCGTGCTCGGCTTTGTGGGTCTGATCTATAGGCAATTTAGAAAAGATGCGATTGGCCAGCGATGGTCAACGCTACAGGAAATACGAGACCGGGTGCAGCGACGCATTGGTGCCGTTCAGAAGTATACGGGGGCGGTGGAGTCGGATCTGAGCCGTCAGGCCAGGACCTATGAACAGGCCTATCTCCAGCGGGTCTTTCGGAGACAGCCGATACGCTCCTTGAGCCCCCGGATCTCGGTGAGCATGTCATGGAAAGCCCTGGAAAGCGTGGGCATCGAGACGGTGGAGGACTTGATGGCCTTTCGGGGGCAATTCTCACATATCCAGGGGATTGGTCAGGCCCGGGCGCAGGCTCTGAGACAGGTTCGCCAGGAACTGAGCTACGAGCGAAGCCAGATGAGCATTCCGCCACCAACGGTTCATGGTCGCGGTGATGTGGAGTTTCGGCCCGTTGTTCTGGGTCTGAAGGTGTTGGAGATGCGCCGCAATGTGCTGCCAGAGTTGCGGCGTCTCAGCGAGCGAAGCGAGCAGGTGTCGGCGAGGGTGCCCGTCAGTGGATCGGTGATGTGGCGGTTTTGGGTCGGCGATCAGAGGGCCCTCAGAGAGGAGATCGATGATCTGGTGGAGGCCTTTGAAGAACTGGAGGGGGAGCGCCTTGAGGAGATGGAGGCCTACCTGGAGAATTCGCCCTGGTGGGACCGCTCCATCGAAGAGATCGCCGAGGTCTACGAGGCAGAGAGCGAGGCCGTGCGGAGACTTCTCGATGAGATGATCAGGCGGCCCGTGCGCGGTCAGATCCAGCCCGTGGGCAAAGCGGCGATGCGATCGGGTGAGGGATTTGAGAACGAAGAGGATTTCTGTGACCGTGGGCTCGATCCGCTCATGGATCGCCTCGGCTTTCGCTTTGAGCGCGAGTATACGATTCGCCAACGCATCGGCAGCAAGGAACAGACCCTCTATGTTGATTTTATGCTCAAGAACGAGCGGGGTCGTAAAGTGGCGCTGCTGGAGGCCAAACGCCATATTCAGAGCGATCGTCAGCTCCAGGATGCGCGAGACCAGGCGCTGTCCTATGCTCTCTTTGAAGGGCTGGATGCGGTGATGGTGGCGGCACCAGAGGGACTATGGCTCTACGAAAGGAAGAGGCGCGAGATGGTATTTCAAGACCAATATGAGATCGAAGAGGCCTACGACGAGGCAGATAACTTGCGCCAGCGCATCCTGGTGCTAGCCGGTGAATCGCGGCGGAAAAGAGCCTCAGCGACTGGGGAAGTGACCGATTCGGCGGGGCGGCGATGAGGAGTGGGCAAACTTGGGCGAGGTTAGGGCTATGGGTCATGGCATGTGGGGCGGTGATCGCGATGGGGTGTGGTGATGATGAACCTGAAGAGCCCGGCGGCTCGTTGAATGTTGAGGAGCCCGACGAGGAGTGGTCGCTGGAGGTCGAGATTTCTCAGTTGAGCGTCGACGTCGAGGGAGAGAGGGTGTCCGGCGAGTCCCGTCAGCCAGCGATCAGCAGAGATGGAGAGTACGTCAGCTTTTCGACCACCGGCGGCTGGGTGTCGGGAAGCCTCAATGGCATGCGCGATATCTTTGGTCGACAGGTCGATGATCCCCAGAGCCTGGAATTGATCAGTGTGGACGACGACGGTCAGGCGGCTACCGAGGGGGGATTGGGAAGCGCGGAGCCGGCGATGAGCGCCGACGGCTCGGAGGTGGTCTTTAGCTCGTCGGCCCATCTCAATATCAATGATCCCATCGCCCAGATCTATGTGCGGGATCGCCTGGAGCCGTCGACGGTGTTGATCAGCCGAGATGAATCCGGTGTGCCGGCGCGAGCTCCCGTCGAGGAGCCGTCGATCAGCGATGACGGCCGTTGGGTCGCCCTGACGTCCAGTTGGGCCCTGGTCTCAGACCGCGGCGATCATGGCTTGAGAACTCAGGTCTATCTCTATGATCGCGCTTCCCAGGAGATGCGGCGGGTGAGCACTAACGTCGATGGAGAGCCGGCCAGCGATGGGGAGGCGCCGGTGATCCAGTCCCAACGCGCCGCGGTGTCCGGCGATGGGCGATACGTCGTCTTCGAGTCCAATGCCATGGATCTGGTCGAGGAGCCCGTGAGCGGAAGGACGCAGATCTATCGCTACGATATTGAGGAGTCGACGCTGGAGTGGATCAGCCGTCGCGGTGATGGAAGTGCCGGCGACGGCAACGCCCGGCGTCCATCGATCAGCGCCAATGGCGAGGTCATCGCCTTTTCGTCAGAGGTCAATCTCGTCGATCCCGAGGTCTCTGGAACGCACCATCTCTTTCCCCGACTCTACATCTACGACGCGGAAGAAGCCGAGTTCGAGCGGGTGGGCGACGGCAATACTATCGACCGGGTTCGAACCTCGTCGTTGAGCGAAGATGGACGCTTCATCGCCTTTGAAGCCGATGTGGCAGCGGGTCGCCAGATCTACTGGTACGATCGCCAGGAGGGGCGCCTTCAGCGCTTGAGCGAGAGTTCTTCCGGCGATGCGGCCAACGGTGAGAGCGTATCGCCGTCGATCTCCGGCGACGGACAGCGGGTCGTCTGGGCATCGGAGGCCACGAACCTGGGAGATGGGCAGACGCTGGAGCAGTGGGATATTTTCATGGCGAGCCTGCACCCGTCTGGGGATTGACAAGGGATTGCAGACGGGGGGGTTGGTTGCTCAATTTCACGTTCTGGGGTAGCCATAAAAGAAGACGGGAGCAATTTGCGCTGGGGCAATGACTGGCAGGTGTTTGGACATGGAGAGCGATAGCGATTCACAACAGGCGACGAAGTTGGGGGATCTGGGGCCTGGAGTTATGGTTAACGGTCGCTATCGGATCACCAATAGGCTTGGAGCAGGGGGGTTTGCAGAGGTCTACCTCGCCCGGGATGAGCAGATTGAACGCGACGTCGCGATGAAGATCCTGACCACCGCTGAGACGGTGACGGACGAGGATGTGCGCTCTCAGTTGCTCAAGCGCTTTCAGCGCGAGGCGAGCCTGGCGGGTCGCATTGATCATCCCAATGTGCTCAACATCTACGATTACGGCATCATCGAGGGAGTGGGCGAGCCCTTCATGATCATGGAGTACCTGAAGGGCCATGATCTGGAGCGGCATTTATTTCGATCCGGTCCCATGGATCCGCATCATATCATCCCCCTATTTATCGACGCCCTGGTGGCCCTTGGAGTCGCTCATGAAATGGGGATTGTTCATAAGGATCTGAAGCCGTCGAACCTCTTTTTGAAGCGGCCCGACACCCGCATGGAGTCGCTGAGTATCCTCGATTTTGGGATCGCCCATATCGAGCAGCAGATGCGAAGCCGATTGACCCAGGCCGGTCAGCTGATGGGTACGCCGGCCTATCTTGCCCCGGAGTATTCCACGGAGCAGACCGTCACCCCGATGCTGGACGTCTACCAGATGGGGTTGATCTTGATCGAAGCCCTGCGTGGAGCGGCGGTGGTGGAGCACTCGGAGCCCATGGCGGCCATGTTCCAGCACGTGCAGGGAGAGCTCCAAGTCCCCCGGCAACTCCTGGAGTCTCCGCTGGGGCCGGTTCTCCAAAAGGCGTTGGCCCTGGACCACAACGATCGCTACGCCAATGGCCTCGCTTTCGCCGATGCCCTGGCGGAGGTAGCGATCGACGAGGTGCCAAAGATCACCGAGGATGCAGAGCTGGCACTGCTTCCCCAGCCCGGGGACGAGGCGGTGGTGCAAGAAGAGCCCGAAGAAGAGGCAGGGCCTGCGAAAGATGCCTCGCGGTCAACTCAGTTTATGCACGGGGGACCATCGGAGGATGAACCTCAAGAGGAACTATTGGCCCAGGATGAGCCCGGCGATGGGGGGGAGTCCTCGCCCCCAGAAGAAGAGTTGTCATCGAGAGAAGTTAGAGACGATGGAGCGGTGGCGCTCGACGACCGTTTCGGCGAAGCCTTTGTCGATGAAGAAGAAGCCACGGTCATCTATGAGACCTCCGATGGTGGAGGCCGACGGGGGCTGATCCTATTGGTGGTTATTGTTCTGCTCGTTGGAGGAGGTGTGGGGGCGTGGTTTATCATGAGCCCGGATTCCACGGATGGAGAGTTGGACGATGAATTGAGTGAGGAGGGCCTCGCTGAAGCTGCGGTGGTGGACGAAGACGATGAGGAAGTAGCGGACCATTTTGAGGTTGTGTCTACGCCAGAAGGTGCCGCGCTCTATGTGGGCGATGAGTCGTTGGGAGAGACGCCGCTGGAGATCTCCTGGAGTGACTTTCCGGCAGAGCTTCGGCTGGAATTGGAAGGCTATGATGATAAGGTGCATAGGCTGGAGGAAGCACCGCATGGGCCGGTGGAGCTCCAGATCAGCGAATCGGAGCCAGA
>CAYQBU010000059.1:0-19123 GCA_964415785.1 uncultured Bradymonadales bacterium | reverse complement strand
TCCTTTCTCGGCGAGTGGCTCGACACCATCAGTGACGATCTCGCCGACTTGTTCGTTTATATCGGGCTGGGCATCGGCGCCTGGCACACAGCGGCTCCACCTCCCTTTTTGCCCGACGCCACCTGGCTAATTCTGGGCCTCGCCGCCGCCGGTGGCAAAGCCCTGAGCATGGTCGTCTACTACCGCTGGCTCATCGCCAATGAGCGCGGCGATCTACTGGCCTTTCAGTGGAGCTTTGAGGACGACTCCGACGATCCCGACTCCACCCTGGATCGCCTACTGGCCTCCACGCGCTACCTCTTTCGCAAAGACTTTATTGTCTTCGCCGCCATGGTCTGCGCCATGGCCGGGGTCCTTCCCTATCTGTTGATCGCCCTCGCCCCCGGTAACCTCATCGTCGCCATTAGCGTCGTGATTCAGCAGTTGACCTCTCCCCCCACCACCGCCTCCTCGTGATCAAAAAGACCTGGGCGCGCCTCTTTCCCAACCCCACTTTCTACGGCTGGGCCATCGTCGGCCTCTGCTTTCTGGCGACCACGCTTTCGTCGCCGGGCCAGTCCTTCGCCATCTCCCTGTATATCGAGCACGTCATCGACTCCCTCGGCGTCTCTCGATTACAGGTCTCATCGCTCTACGGGGCCATGACGTTGATGGCCGCCTTTTGTTTGCCTGCCGTCGGTTCCCTGGCGGACTCCATATCGGGCCGGCGCTTCATCACCCTCAACCTGATCTTGCTCGCCCTGGCGATCGCCTTCTTTGGCACCGTTCAAAACCTGGTGATGCTCGCCATCGCCTTCTTCTTTTTAAGGCTCCTGGGTCAGGGAGCGATTGGCCTGGGAACGCTGACCGTCATCGTCCTCTGGTTTCGCCGCTTTCGCAGCCGGGCCCTCGCCGTCGGTGGACTGGGTTATGCCTTCGGGGAGTTGATCTTTCCCGCCACCATCGTCGGCCTCATCGCCTGGGTGGGCTGGCGACAATCGCTATGGTTGATGGCCGGCATCTACCTCATCGTTTTCGTTCCCCTGTTGTGGTGGCTGTTGCGCCCCCGCCAGAAAGGCGAACCCTTTGATGGCGGAGCGACCAATGAGGCCGTCGATGATAACGCGCCATCGGCGCCAACGGAGATCTCCTTTTCGCTCCAGGAGGCCCTCAAGACGCCCACCTTTTGGGGACTTCTGATCGCCGTCGCCATCCTTCCCCTGGTCGTCACCGCCGTCATCTTTCACCAGGTCGCCCTTTTCAACTCCGTGGGTTGGGGTGCCGAATTCATCCCCATCTCTTTCGTCTTCTTTGCCATCACCAGCGTCGCCACCTCCTATATCGCCGGCATTTTACTGGAGACCATCCCCTCTCGATTCGGCGTCACCGTCGGGATGCTCTGCGCTGTGGCAGCTCTCATGGTGGCCGCCTACCTCCAGGGCTCTCCACTTGCCGTGAGCCTTCTCTACGGCATTTTATTGGGTGCCTCCTCAGGTATCCTCACCGCTGCCAACAATATTATCTGGCCCGACTACTACGGCATCGAGAGCCTGGGAGCGATCAAGGGCGTGGTCAGCGGCGTCCGAAACGGCGCCACCGCCGCCGGCCCCCCGTTGGTCGCCTGGCTCATCGGCTCTGAAGAGCTCTTCCTCTCCGCTTTCTGGGTCCTCGCCGCCATGAGTCTCTTCGCCGCGATTCTCGCCCTCTTTTTGCCTCCCCCCAAGAGCGACCCACAAGCGGATTGAAGCATCGGTGTTTTATTCCCTCCCGTTTTTCGCTACGTTGCCCATCGACAACAGCTTTCCCTTTTTAGATTGCGAGGCCCACACGGGGATGACGGATGCTCGTCGTAGCCCTGTAGCCCGGATTAGTCATCAGACGCAGTAGACGCGTCGTGAATAATCGGGGGGTAGCGCCTCTCCCTCCTGAATTTCCCTCTCCACTTGACCGAGATCACCCTCGTTCAGAAGTAAAGGATGTCCCCGATGGCCTATCTACGGGCTAAGTGCCTTCTCTCCCTCCTGACCCTCTCCTTTTTCCTCATCGCCTCCGGTTGTGGTGGCGACGATACCGACGCCGACAACGATTACGAGGTCGACGTCCCGGACATCAATAACGATGATCCAAACCAGCCCAACAATCAGCCCGACCCCAACAATCAGCCCGATCCCAACAACGATGATCCGGGACCTCCGGAAGGCACCATCGAGTGTGACACCGAGCTGGCTCAACCACCTGAGGGCGAGCGTTGCACTGTCGAACCGGGCACCAATGGCCACATGCTCATCCAGGGCACCATCCTCGCCGGCGACGAGGTCTACGAAAACGGAGGCGTTCTCCTCGACGAGCAGGGCACCAATCGCCTCATCGAATGCACCGGTTGCGATTGCGGCGAGAGTCCCGAGGCCATGGAGGCCACCGTCGTCTCCTGCCCCGACAGCGTTATCTCTCCCGGCCTGATCAACCCCCACGACCACCTCACCTATGCCGAGGGCCGCCCTCAACCTCATGGTGACGAGCGCTACGACCACCGAAACGACTGGCGCATGGGCGCTCGCGGAAGCACCGAGATCAACACCTCTCCGCGCACCGGTGGAAGCCGCGAAGTCGTCCTCTGGGGCGAGATGCGCATGCTCATGGGCGGCGCCACCAGCATCGCCGGCTCTACCGGATTCACCGACGCCTCGGGATTGATGCGCAATATGGACCAACCCTTTGACACCGAGGGCCTCGACGGAATCGACGTCGATTACCGCACCTTCCCCCTTGGTGATGCCGGCTTCTCGGGCTTTCCCACCTCCGGTTGCGGATACCCCAATATGGACAGCGAAGACCGCGCCCAAGACGGCGTCTACCTGCCCCATATCGCCGAGGGCGTCGACGCTGCCGCCCAGAATGAAATCCACTGCCTCCTTGGAGACGGCGGGCCAAACCTGATCACCGAAAACACCTCCATGATGCACGGCATCGCCGCCAACGCTCGCGACGTCGCCCGCATCGCCGACCGCAACGCCAAGCTCGTCTGGTCCGCCCGCACCAATATCGACCTCTACGGCGAAACCGCCCGCGCCCCCCTCTACGATCGCTTCGGCGTCACCATCGCCCTGGGGACCGACTGGTCCACCAGCGGCTCCATGAATATGCTCCGCGAACTTCAATGCGTCGATCACCTCAACACCGATTACTACGACTCCTATTTCTCGGACCGCCAGCTCTGGCAGATGGCGACCGTCAACGGCGCCATCGCACTCGGCGCCGGCGACCAGCTGGGCGTCATCGACGAGGGTTACGTCAGCGATATCACCATCTTCGACGCCAGCGACAGAAGCACCTATCGCGCCGTCCTGGAGGCCGATATCGACGAGGTCGTCATGGTCATGCGCGGTGGCGAGCCCCTCTATGGCGACGCCGAACTCATTGAATCCCTCGTCGACGCCGACCAGGCCGATCAATGTGAGATGATCGACGTCTGCGACCGACAGCGACGGGCCTGCGTCGAACTCGACACCGGCCACACCCTCTCGGAGTTGCAAAGCGGCATTCACTCCAACTCCTACCCCCTCTTCTTCTGCGAAGAGCCCGAGGACGAGCCCACCTGCACACCCCTTCGCCCCGACGAATATGATGGCATCCCCACGGACACCGACTCCACCGGCGATGGCATTGACGACGACGTCGACAATTGCCCGTCCATCTTTAACCCCATCCGGCCCATGGATGGAGACGCTCAGGCCGACACCAACCTCAGCGGCCTCGGAGATATCTGCGACCCCTGTCCCCTCAGCGGCGATCCCGACTGTGAAGAATTTGATCCCGACGACTGGTCCGGCGATGGCACCCCCAACGACGAAGACATCTGCCCCTTCCACTATAATCCCGATCAGACCGATTCCTCGGGAGACGGAGTGGGCGACGCCTGCAGCCCTTGCCCCGACCACTTCCTGGAACCCGGAAGCCCCTGCCCCTCTACGATCTACGACATCAAGACCGGCGTCGTCGGCGATGGTGAGAGCACTCAGATCAGCGACGCCCTGGTCACGGCCGTCAAACCGGGAGAAGGCGCCTTTGTCCAGATCCATCCCGACGACGACATCTACGAGGGCCCGGAAAACGCCGGTCTCTACCTCTATCTGGCCAATTCTGGCCTCAGCAGCAACGACTATCCCGAGCGCGGTGACCGCATCGATGTCGTCGGCGCCATCAGTGTCTTTTTCAGTCAGATCCAACTGGCCGACGTCACCGATGTCGAGATCACTGCGTCTGGCAACGCGCTGCCTGACCCTCTGTTGGTTGCTCCCGCCGACATCGCCACCGATGGTTCACTCCAATGGGAATACGAGGGCAGTCTCGTCACCGTGGAAGATGTCACCGTCACCAACATCGACCCCCCTGCCGGTGCTGGTGAATCGCAGAGCACCGACGAATTCGTCGTCGACGACGACCTCTTTATCAACAACTTCTTCCATGCCGCCGACCCCTTTCCAGAAGTGGGCGACACCCTCGAATCCATCACCGGTGTCCTGCGCTGGGCCAACGGCCGTAGCCGAATTGAGCCCCGCGACGCCGATGATATCATCTTCGGGCCGCCGGAAATCGAGGCGATTTCCCCGGAGAAAGCATACCTCGAAGTCGGCGATAGCTCCGTCGATACCCTCACCGTCCACCTCGACCGCGAAGCTGTCGAGGACGTGACCATCTCTCTCACCTACAGCGAAGACGGCGTCCTCGAAGGACCCGACGACGTCACCGTCGCCGCCGGCGAGGATAGCGCCGTTGTCGCCCTCCAGGGCCTTAACGCTCAAGAAGATCCCATCCTCGTAGAAGCCACCGACGGTGAATTGACCGTCAGCGCCGAAGTGCGCGTCTTCGACGACACCACCGAGCGCGTCCTCGAGGGCTTTGGACGCGATCGCCAGGCCTTCTTTGCCGGTGATACCGTCACCCTTAGCGCTCATCTCAATGTCCCCGCCGACAGCGATACGGACATCGACCTCGACCTCAGCGGCGATCACGATCACAGCATCGATGATACCCTGACCATCCCCGCCGGCGATCGCAGCGCCGACATCGACCTCCAACTCGGCGACGACCTCGGCGTCTACGCCATCTACGCCACCCTCGGTGACACGACCATCGCCTATGCTTTTGAGGTCTTTGAGGCGACCGAGACCTATCTGGAGACCTTTAGCAACTTCTCCACCTCCGGAAGCTCCTATCAAGATGGCTCCTTCGTCGGTGACGAGGGGTTTGAATGGGACTATTTCGAGGCTCGCCAGGCGCCGGCCGGTGGCACCGCCCCCGCTATTGACGGCACCTCCATGATCCTTCGCGACACCTCGGCGGCCTTCATCGGCGTCGACATCCCCGGTGGGCTCTCCGAGTTGTCCCTCGACCTCAAACAGGCCTTTACCGGCAGCGGTGCTCGCCAGGTTGAGCTACTGATCAACGACGAGGTCGTCGCCACCTCCTCTTCTTTCCAGGGCCAGGGTGAAATCATCGAATTCGAAGTTACCGACCTCGATGTCAGTGGTACCTTCGACCTCGAGATCCGACCCACCACCAATAGTCAGATCACCATCGACAACCTGGAGTGGACCAGCGGTCTCCCCGTCGACCCCGACGACTACGAAGTTCCCGGCGCCTCTCTCGAGGAGTGGATCCCGGAAGAGGCCTTTTTGGAGGCCAATGATGAGGTCCAAACCCCGCTGCAATTGGCCCTCTCCGGCTCGGCCATCGAGGCCACCATCGTGGATCTCGACTACAGCGACGACGATGCTGTCGAAGGTCCCTCGGAGCTTCACTTCCAGCCCGGCGACTCCATCGCCGACCTCGAGCTCAGCGCCTCGGAACCCACCGACGATCCCGTCACCATCACGGCAAGCCTCGACGGTGAGACGCTCAGCACCGAGTTGACCCTCTTTGACGACACTACGGCCCGACAGGTCACGGCCGTTGACCGGTGCCACACCGCGCTTCTCGAGCCCCCATTGGCTATCGGCGCTTCCATCGACATCCCCGCTGGCGACGATGGCTTCGAGGTCCCCATCTCGGTGACCCCCGAGAGCGCTCTCGGCGACGATGACCCGGCGCTTCAATTCGCCGCTGGCGAACGACACGCCACCACCGAGCTCGACATCACCGAGGCCGGCTCCATCGACATCGAATTCGATACCGGTGATGACACCACCACCGTCTCCGTCGACGTCGTCGACGCCACTCCGCCCTTCCTCGAGGATTTCTCTGAGATCTCCGGTGCCGGTGGCAGCTACAACGACGATAGCTTTGAGGGCAATCACGGCTTGACCTGGTTCTACACCGAGGCCCAGACCACCTCCCAGTACGCCATCGGCGACACCTCGATGATCCTGCGAGACACCTCGGCCAGCTTTGGTATCGACGACCTCCCAGGTGGGCTCGACGCCTTCTCCGTCGATATTCGAAAGGCTTTCGGAGCCTCCGGCGCCCGCCAGTTGGAACTCGAGGTCAACGGTGACATCATCGCCACCTCCGAGGCCTTCGGCGACTTCAGTGGCGAAGACGATGAAGTCTTCACCATCGACGTCCAGGACCTGGACATCCAATGCGTCGACAATCTGACGCTTCGGCCCACCGAGGACCACCAACTGTCCATCGACAATATCTCCTGGGAGCCCACTGAGAATTAATTTGTCCGGCGCCGCCGCACTCCCCGGAGTCTTGCGAATCAAGACCTTCCATTGCTATCACTAATGGTGAGCAGTGGCGGCGCATTCAACTCTTATTTTGGCTGGTGACATCCCTCGCTCCTGACTGCACATGAACCACGACCCATCGCAATCAACGCCTGGGGATGGCGACCAGCAATCTAAGGACCTCGTTCAGTCCCGATTAACTGGGCGCCTCACCGCCCTCGATCGAGACGCCGAAGTCGCTGCTCGATCCCTGGATCACCACCGACGACGTAATCTCGCCGTCGTCGCCCTCTTCGCCCTATGCCTCGGCCTGTGGCTTCTCCTGTCGCAGTGGGCGATCGCCTCCTTTGAAATCCATCCCCAGGCGCCCCTTCTCCAGGCCCTTATTACTGCTCTGGTGTCGGCGGGCTTTCTGGTCTTTCTCGTCTTTCGCCACTTTGGCCGAATTCGAAAGGTCGAGCGCCGCCTCAAGGAACGGGATTCCAATATCGGGCGGATCATCGACACCATGGCCAACGGCGTCGCCCTCATCGACCTCGACGGCACCATCGTCGACGTCAATCCCGCCCTCGCCAATATGCTGGGCAAAACCCGCGATGAGCTGGTGGGCTCCATCCTCGCTCCCATTGAGCACGACCAGGGCAGCCGCATTACCCCGACAGCCATGATCTTGGAATACGCTCGTCAAAACGGAGAGTGGAGCGGCGAGCTTCGACGCCAGCATGGAAGTGGTCATTCCATCCCCGTCCACCTGACCCTCGCCCCCCTTTATGACGACGATCGCGAATTGACCGGATTTGTCGGCGATTATCTCGATCTGCGCGACATCAAGACCGCTCGCGCCCACCTCGACGGCATCGGTGCCGTCATCGAGCGCTTGGCCTCCGAGACGGACTTCGAGGTCGTCGGTCAGGAAGCCGTCGACGCCGCCGTCGACATCACCTCCAGCTATCTGGGCGCTGTCTTCCTCCTCGATGACCAGGGCCAGTGCACCACTCGCTGGCAACGCGGCATCGACCACCCGAAGCGGGCCGGCGAGCAGGCCATCGACCTCGTGGAGCAAGTTCTGGCCAACGACGGACCGCTGCTCATCGAGGGACTGGAGGACAACTCTCGGCTCGACGACTCCTTTACCCGCGCCAGCGCCCTGGCGGCGATGCCCATCACATCCCGACATGGCGAACCCGGCGCCCTCGTCGTTGCCTCGACCCACAACGCCTCCTACGGCGAAGACCACCTCTCGTTTCTGGAAGCCATCGCCCGTCAAATTGGCGTCGCCATCCATCGCCAGAAGCTTTTGGAGGATGCCCGCGACTCCGAAGAGCGCTTCCGCAACGTCATCGACACAGTCCCCGACATTCTCTACTCCGCCGAACTTCCCGAGTTCCGCACCCAATTTATGAGCTCCTCCGTGGAGCGCATTCTGGGTGTCGAGTATCAGGCCTTTCTCGATGACCCTACCCTCTGGCGTGACCTCATCCACACCGACGATCTGGACTCCGTTGACGCCTCCATCCGCGCCGCCCTGGAAGCTCGCAAGACCCGTTATGCCGTCGAGTACCGGTCGTGGACCCACGACCGAAGTGATCTGCTCTGGTTCGAGGACCGCGGTCGCATCGAATATGACGACGATGGTGAACCGACGGCCATCACCGGTTCCGTCAGCGATATCTCGGCCCGCAAAGAGGCCGAGGAACGCCTGGCCTTCCTCGCCTTCCACGACCGACTCACCCGCCTTCCCAACCGCCTGGGACTTTTGCGCACCATCGACGCCTACCTCCAGGCTCCCGAAACCAGCGGCGCCGTTCTCTTGTACTGCGACCTCGATCGCTTTCACCTCGTCAACGACATTTACGGCCACGAGTCGGGCAATCACCTCCTCAAGGAATGCGCTGACCGCCTCCAAAAGGTGCTTCCCGATGACGTCGTCTTGGGCCGTATCGGCGCCGACGAATTCATCGCCTTTGTCCCTGTCGATACGGACTCTCCCTCTTCCGATCGCGGCCATCAAAAGATGGAATCCCGCGCTCAATCGCTCTCCACAGCGATCATGGACAGCTTCAAACAGCCCTTTGGCATTGGCGACCAATTCACCTACCTGAGCACCACCATCGGCATCGGCCTCCTCGACGAGCGCGTCGAAGACGGCCAGGCGCTTCTCAAAAACGCTCACCGCGCCCTCGCCCATGCCAAAGAACAGGGCCGCTCTGATTTCTCCTTTTACTCCGGGGAGCTGGCCCTTAAACAGCAGCGCCAACTCTCGCTTCAAAGCCGCCTCCACCGCGCCATTGAGGCCGACGAATTTGAGCTCCATTACCAGCCGCTCATCAACCTCGACTCCGCCACCGTCTGCGGCGCGGAAGCCCTCCTTCGCTGGACCACTCCCGACGGCGAGCGCATCTCCCCGGGCGAATTCATCCCCGTCGCCGAGGACTCCGGGCTGATCATTCCCCTCGGAGACTGGGTCATTCAACGGGCCTGCCGCGATCTCAAGCGGTGGCAAACCGAATATGATCAATCGCTGCGCATCGCCATCAACCTGTCGCCTCACCAATTCTTCCACATCGACATCGTCGAGCGCCTCCGATCGACCGTCGAAGAGGCCGGCCTCTTACCCCAGGACATTGAGTTTGAGCTCACCGAGTCTGCCATGCTCGTCGATCCCGACGAGGCCGCCGACATTATTCACCGCCTCCAATCGGCGGGCTTCGCCATCGCCATCGACGACTTCGGCACCGGTTATTCCTCGCTGGAACGCCTCAAGCGACTCCCCGTGGAGACCCTCAAGATCGACCGCTCCTTCGTCTGCGATCTTCCCGGCACCTCTCGCGACGCCAGCATCGTGCGTTCCGTCGTCACCCTCGCCGACAACTTTAAGATGAACGCCCTCGCCGAGGGCATCGAGACCCGCCAGCAGTGGGAAGCCCTCCAGGCCATGGGATGTGAACTCGGCCAGGGCTACTTCTTTAGCCGCCCCCTGCCCGCCACCGATTTCATTGCCCTCTGCGAAAACCCTCCCTCCTGGGCCCTCACCCAGGCCTCCACCAAGAGTGGGTAAATTCCCCTCGCCGCTTGATCGCCAAATCCCTCCCGCTATACTCATATTCCACAGCCCTACAGGATTTAACCGGGCACGCGAGTGTGCTCTGAACCGAGCCCCACGTTTGCCCCCTGTTCTATTTTTTTGTGCACGCCTTTGGCCTCGCCAAGCCCTGGGCCCTGACCACCGCGTTTTCGGAGGATGACTAATGGCACGAACGACCACTAAATGGATAACCCTCTTCGCCATGACCTCCATGCTCATGGCTGTCGGGTGCAGCGACGATATCAGCGGCACCACCACCAATAGCGACGCTCGCGAAAACAACCCCGATCCTCCAGACGATCTCGATGAAACCAGCCAGCTTCTTTATGCTGGTGAGTGCGAGGGCGAAACCACCACCTGCACGGTGATCACCCAGGTCGGCTCTCAGGTGGAACTGGACTTTCAACTGGTCAACGCCAGCGGTGACCCCATCAGCGACGGCCTCATCGGCTTCGACATCGATCGGGTCACCGACGCCGACGAAGTCGACATCACGCAGGGACAGGCCTTCACCGACTCCAACGGCATCGCCTCCACCACCGTTCGCACCGCCGCCGACAATCCGGAAGACGTCATCGGCACCGTGGAGGTCACGGCCTACGTCGACGGCGAAGACGACATCGCCCCCCTCGCGGTCACCGTGGGCATCAACCCCGACAGCAAGGCCAGCTACGTTATCCGCTATGACCACACTGGCGAAGCCCCCATTGATCGCGTCCGGCCAAGCCTGCTCGACCCCTCCATCTCCTGTGACGAGGCCCTGGATAATTATTTTGAGAACTCCTTTTGGTCCGATGCCGACAACGTGACAGGCCTCCAAACCGTCAGCACCTCCGCAACCGGCAGCCTTCCCGACACCAACGTTCCCGGCGTCGACAACAACCAGTCCTTTACCGTCGTCGCCTACGCCGAACAGGACGTCGGCGGAGAGAGCCCCCACGTCGCCTATGGCTGCAACGACGACAACGTTCCCGTCGAATTGGGCACCAGCGTCTTCGTAGACCTCGAGTTGACCGACCATCTCCCCCACCTCGATCAGCACTACCAGGCCACCCACCAATTCAATATCTCTAATGCCCTCCCCTCCTCGGTCCAGACCGTCATCGACGTGCTCTCCACCCTCGCCGAAAGCCCCGCTCAATTCATTCTCGGCTGCCCCGACGACGATGACGACTGCACCGGCACGGGTCTCGTCGACATCCTTGCCAACTTCGATAACGACATCACTCAATACCTCGACGACCTCGTTAATGGCCCCTTCTACGGCGCTGCCGAACAATACCTTAACGACCTCATCGACGACTATATCATGGACGGGCTCCTCCCCAACTGGGCCACTGACGGTATCCAGATCGCTGGCGATCTGACCACCATGCTTCAGGAATTTACCGTCGAGGGCCCCATCCGCTTCGATGAGCAACCGATGATCGACATCGAAAACGGCGTCGTCACCGGACAGATCTCCTCGGAGCACGCCTATCAGGAATGGCACGAGATCATCTTTCAGTGGACCGGCGATTGCAATGATAGCTACGACCCCGATGAATGTGCCCAGCAGCCCTTCTCGCTGCAGGACTTCTCAGAGGACAGCATCGTCAATGGCTCCTTCAATGGCACCCTCCACAGCTCTGGAGCGATCGAGATCGAAATGCACGAACTCTCGCTTCACTACGGAGCGATCCTCATCGGCGCCATCGAACAGGTCGCCCTGCCCCGTATCTTCGGCCCCCAGGTCACCTCCATCAACGAGATGCTCAACGAGTTGATCAATTGCCAAAGCCTGGCCGAGAACTTCGGTAGCTTTGAGTCCACCGCCGAGACCGTCTGCTATGACCTGCTCGATAACGCCACCGACGCCGTCTACGACTACGTCGGCGAAACCCTCGTCCTGGAAAGTGATGGAGATGATCCCCACTTTCAGTTGGGCACCCCCGCGGACGAGCCCTGCTCCATCCAACAGCCCGACGCCTACGGCTCAGGCTGGCCGGGAAGCCCCCTTCCCTACATCGAAACCTTTGGTCTGGGCGACGATGAGATCAGTTGCTCCTGGGACGCCCAGATCGACTTCACCGCCAATGGCAGTGTGAACGCCGAGATCCCCGGAAGCTTTACCGCCGACGCCAATTGATTCTGGCTCAGGCTAAACTCCACTGACTTTTCCCCTGTAGGGCTAACCCCCTGCAGGGGTTTTTTATTGGCCAGGCCCACCCTTGATCTCGATCCCCATATTCGCACAGGTAAAGAGAAAGACCTCCAACTCGATATCGTTGAAAAACTCCTTGGGAAGTGCCTCCTCGATCTCGCTCCACTTCAACTCCCCCTTCTCCTTTCCGCGCCTGAGTAATTCGCGCTTATTGGCGTGATAGGCCGTCTTTTCAGGACTGCTATCAAACTCCGGGCTCTCTGACATCTGCGCCTCCTGGGCTCCAACCGCTATTCTCGCTCTGCCTTTACCCCCTTTAGCCTAAGCACCAACCACCATCTCTCAATCGCCCTTGGCCACCCCGTCCCCCTGATAAGTCCTCAGGGCCTCCGCTCCATAGCCCAACGCAGCCCACAATTCCCCGAGTAGATAGACCGATCCAAAGGCCAACACCGGCCCCTCTGCCTCCTCCACGACCTGGCTCACCGTCGCCTCGCATCCCCTCGCCCCCATCCAAAGCTCTTGCGGCACCACCGCCCTCAACTGCGCTTCGTCGCGGCTCCGCTCGTTGTCCAGGACCACCGCCCACACAGGAAGCCCAAGGCTCTCAAAGACTTGCTTTAACCCCGTCTCTTCCTTATCGGCCATCCCCCCCCAGATCACGGCTTCGCACTTCAGGTCTTGCGACGCGATCCAATCGAGCATGGACTCCAATCCCGCCGGGTTATGGGCCGCGTCCACCCACAATTCGATCGCTTCAGTCGTCCAGCGGTCTCGACGCCCTGGCCACCGCCATCGCTCAAGAGCTTGCACCAGCGCATCCTCGTCCACCGAAGCTCCCAGCCAGGCTTCGGCGGCCTTTCTGGCCGTCCACCGATGCCGCTGCTCCAGCGTCGTCTCCTCGCTCGCCATATCGGCGAGCAGGCCCGGGCTTGCCTTGGTCTCGCGCACGGCCTCCAGCAGCGCCCCATACGCCTCTTCGTCTTCCTGTGCCCCCACCACCGCCGCAACCCCTTCCCTGAGCACCCCCGCTTTTTCGCGAGCGATGCTCTCCATATCGTCTCCCAGATACTCCATATGATCGCGCCCGATGGTGGTGATCACGCTAACCTCCGGCTCCAGCGCATTGACGGCGTCCAGTCGACCGCCCAGCCCCACCTCAAATACCGCCACGTCCACCTCTTGCTGGGCAAAGAGCACCACCGCACACATCGTCGTCAGCTCAAAGAAGGTCAGCCCCTGTCGATCTTGCTCCGAGCGCCGTCTGTGATCGGCGAGCACCGACTCCAGCACCGGCTCTACCGTCTCCACGGGCAAGACGCTCCCGTCGACGCGAAACCGCTCCCGCAGATCCACGAGATGAGGACTGGTGTAGAGGCCCACTCGATGGCCCTGGTGTTGGAGAATCGCCGCCAGTCGCGACGCCACCGACCCCTTTCCATTGGTGCCCGCCACCGTGATCACATCGAAGGCCTGCTGCGGCTGGCCTTCCCTCTCCAATCCCATCTTCATGCGCTCCAAACCCGGCTCGATACCGAATCGCCGCATGCCATACAACCGCTTCACCAACCCGTTCCAGCCCATGCACTCTCCTGTGAACCATAAAAAAGCCGAGCTCCGCGTCAATCGCGGGCCCGGCTTCGTCATTCGCTAATCCGACGTCTCAACCCGGATTATTCATGAGACGTCGTGACGAGGCAAAGTCAGAGTTTAGAGGCCAAAATCGCACCCGATTCCGAGCATTGAAAAGCCCCACAGGCGATGCGCTGGGGGCATCGCGACCGAGTATTCCTGGGGTGCAGCGAAGAAATGCCCTTGGGGTGCGATGACGGCATCTGGGCTCTGTTCAGCCGCAGTAGGCGCGTCGTGAATAATCCGGGTTAAAACGAAAATCGGTCGTCCAACTCCAGGTATCGCAGGTAGCGATCAAAGGACGTCGGATCCACGATCTTGAATTGACCGTCGCGATTGATGGTGATGAACTCCTTCTCCACCAATTGACCCAAAATCGCCTTCACCTCTCCGATCTCAATGGCCAGCACATCGGCCAGGTCGTTGGGAAGGGGGGCCGGCTCTTTTAACTCCGGATGGCGGCGCACGGCCTCCGCCCGAAGTTGGTGGAGCACTCGCCCTTCATTGCTCCTCAAGATCAAATTACTGACCCGATACTGAGATTCCGTCAGCCGATGGGTCAACTTCTTGAGCATCCTCAACGCGATGTCCGTATTGCCGCGGATCATCTCCTCGAATTGCTCCGACTTGACCTGAATCAGCGTCGCTTCCTCCACCACCACCGCCGTCACCGGCCGTTCGGCGGCATCGAGCATGGCCAATTCACCGCAGAACTCCCCGGCACCTAATTCCTCGATGACCACATCCGTGTCGTGGATTTGCTTGGTCACCCGGACGGTTCCCGCTTTGATGACGTACATCCGATCGCCTTTTTCGCCCTCGCGAAATAAGACGGTCCCGGCCGAACAATTGCGTACACCTTTGTCTGCCACGTGCGATCCCAAGCGCTAAAAAATGAGCCATTGAAATTACTTCTTATCGTCCAACTCCGCCAGCCATTGGCGACTTCGTCGAGCCCGACCTGGCCGTTGCTTCCCGATATACCGCAGGAGGTGAAAACGCGCCAGCTTGAGGTCCTCAAAGGTGTCGATATCGTACCAAAACTCGGTCAACTCATACAAGAGTCCCGCCTCCTCCACCCGGGCCACCGTCTCCTCCATAACCCGGGCTGTGCTCCAGGGAATGTCACGAAACAGAGCTCCCCAATCATGGCTCCCTCGCCGACATCCCACCAGATAGTAGCCTCCGTCAAACGAGGGCCCGAATACAACGTGGTGATCCTCCAGTTGGTCGGCCGCCCTCTTTAGATGCTCTACCCCCAGGGTCGGTGAATCGCTTCCGATGATCAGCACCCGTTCCTCGCCGGCCTCAAAATAATGCTCCACCACCCCTTTCATCCGCGCTCCCAGATCGCCCTGTCCCTGGTCGACGAGTTCCGCATCGCAGGTTTCCACCCCAAATCGCGCCAGCCGATCCCCGCCCTCGTCGGGCCACGCCAGGCTCAAGCTCCAACCCTGTTGGTCACAAAACCTGCGTGCCATCTCCACGACATCGCAGAAAAACGCTTCATACCCCCGGGCGGCCTCTCTATCGCCCAACGTGGCCGCCAATCGCGTCTTTACCCGACCCGGCGTCGCTGGCTTTCCAAAGACCACCAGTCGTCCCCTTCGATCGTCTGGTTGCTCGCTATCGATGGCTGACCTCGCTGTCCTCAAACCGGCCCCTGATGTCGGCCAACGCTTCCCATCCGATGGTACTCAAGATCTTGATGCCCGCCATCACGCTCCCCTTGAGGGTGCCCGTGACCTTCGACTTGCCCACCCGCCGCCGATAGCTGACCGGCACTTCCACGCACTTCATCCCATACTTGGCGGCCCGCGCCTGCATCTCCACGGTCCATCCAAAATTTCGATCCCTCATCTCCAGCTCTTCCAAAGCCTCCCACGTCACCGCTCGAAAGGGCCCCAGATCGCTGAACCGATAGCCAAACGCCAGATCCATGAGTTGACAGGATAGCCAATTGCCAAAGATCGCCTGCGGAAGCAGCGATCCCGCCTCACTATCGCCCAGGATACGGCTGCCGATCACCAGATCCACGTCCTCAGCCACCACGGGCTCAACGACCTTCTCCAACTCCTCTGGATGATCGCTGTAGTCGCCATCCATGAACACCACGATCTGAGGCGGATCGTCCTTCAACTCTGCCAACGCCGCCAGGCACGCCGCGCCATAGCCGCGTTCATCTTGCCTCACCACCGTCGCTCCCGCCTCTCTGGCTACCTTCGCCGTATCATCGTCGCTGCCGTTGTCGGCCACAACGACCCGCCGCACCGCCCGCCAGGGCATGTCGGCGAGCACCAGAGGCAAGCTCTTCTCCTCGTTGAGCGCCGGGATCACCACATCGATCACCGGCCACGTGTCGAAGGCGTCGCCTACCGACGCTTCGACCACGCCCCGGCCTTGCCACACTTCCCCTCGATATCCTTGCTTCTTCTTCACATCCGGTCCATTGACAGGGCTCTCGACTACAATCCGCTCCCTAACATGGACCACCGCGCGCTGAAATCAAACTCGACGTCTATCCCTCGCCACGCCCCACCAAACAGATCAGGCTCAAAAGATCCGTTCTTCCCCGCTGCAAACGCTCCTGGCGATTGCGACAGGCCAAAAGACCATCGCGGCCCACTCCAAGAGCGCTTCGCTCCAGAGCCCACAACTTCTCTCGCTGCATGCGAAATGCCGTACTCCACTCCTCGTCATCCTCCACAGTGTCACCCACCAGAAGGGCTACACGACGGTCGCGCTTTTTTGCCACCTCTTGGCGCCACCTCTTGGCATCCTCCCCATCCCACTGCTCGATGCGCAGAAAATAGTCCTCGAAATATCCCACCGTCACCGTAGCTCCGTCGGACACCACGAAGAGCACCCGCTCGATCCAACTGGCCTCAAAATACTCGTAGAGCTTGGCGATTGGAACCTCTCCGTGAATGAAGTCCGGCGGCAATACCTGCCCCGTAGGTCGTCGTCTCGCGAGGATCCTATCGATATTTCGCCGCCGTCCACTCACCGTTCTCGCTTCCACGCTTTGACCCATGTCGCCATCTCCATTGTCGAAGGCTCAGAATTGATCAACTGAACATAGTTATACTGAACACTCACCCAGAGCGCAAGAAACTTCCCGATCTTTGTTCAGTACTCCTACTCAAATACCCTGAACAGGTACATCTGATCGCGGCTCCCGTTCCTTAAACCCCCTTCCAATACGGGAGTTTAAGCACCTCATGGAACCACTGAACACGACAACAGGACCACTGCTACATAGGCCTGCCAGTCCGTTGTACACCACCACTGATTTGACTGCGTTCGATCAGAGTAGCAACATCCTCCCCTACTTTCCATAGCCTCATCGAAGACTAAACTCGTGGGTCACCCGCTCTGTACTCTCCACGGCTTCACAATTTTCCGTGGCTGGCTCGAAACGAAATTGATAGAAGGCCTCTTCTGCGGCTTCGTCGAGTCCATATCCGGGACCATCGAGGATCCGCACATTGACGACGCGACCCTCTTCATCGACATCGAGCAGGCCCACCACCGCCCCTTCAATCCCTCTGCGTCTGGCCTGCACCGGATAATTCGCCTGAACTTCGTCGATCACCCGGGCCGACGTGGGAGGACAGTCGGTACCGCTCGCCCCCTCACCTTCCCCATCGGTCCTCGCCAGATCACCTTCCCCATCGGGGTCTCCCGCCTCCCCGGTGGCCACCCCCGCCTCGTCTCCCTCTTCGAGATCGTCGGCAATATCGTCTCGCGTGAACGCATCGAGTCGAAGGGGTTGATCCACCTCCGGTTCGTCATCCACGTCGTCAGCGACCTCCTCCTCGGGCTCTTCCTCTTCCCGCAACTCTTCCGGTTCCGGTTCCGGTTCGGGTTCTGGTTCGGGCTCCGGCTCCGGTTCGGGTTCCGGTTCTGGCTCCTCGGGTTCTTCCTCTACTTCCTCCTCCTCGGGCTCTTCCTCTTCCTCCTCAATCAAAGGTGGAGGTTCGCGAAATTCATCCTTTGCGACTTCTACATCGACGCGAAACGAGTCCTCGTCGAAGCGCTGGAGGTCTACATGAGGGCTGATCATGGCGATCATCGCCAGAAATAGCAGGTGGCCCACCACTGACAAGATCACCCAGACGATCACCGAGGGACCCTCCTGGGGCTCCGTCCACTCCTCGTTATTTGGATTGCTACCTGTCATTGCCGTAATCCTGACTCACCGCTCAAGAGACCTCGAAGATGGTACCTTGCGATCAAATGTCAATTGCAATCTAGTTGCAGAGCCAATTTCCAGGACCATGGAGCCGGACGTGGCGCTTTACTCGTCCAAGTCCTAAGATGTGATGCAGCGGCTCCGGGCCGTTGGCCTAGCAACGGCCGTTGCCCCCGGATTTATTCAACACTTCAAGCCTCCTCCCCAGCGGGAGCTGCCATGTCTGACCTCGCCCCTCCTTCTTCGCCAGCGCCGGCCCGTGGGCTCATTATCGGAGCCTTCCTGGCCCTCGCCCTCGCCCTCGGCGGATTGCTCATGCTCTTCGTCGGTGCTCCCTCGACGACTGACTGGAGCGACGAAGAACAAGCTGAACTCGACGCGGGAGTCGACTTTCCCCCCCTTCGCATCGACGAGGCACGTCTTCAACGCGAACGCGATGCCTTTTACGACGAGCCCGACACGCGTCATGTGGACGATGAAATTGCAGAGTTTAAGCAAACCCTTGGCATCACCAACGCCAACCAGTTTCGAACCGAAAACCCCGTGCTCACCGAACACGGCGAAGATCCTTCCGCTCTCCTTCCCTATCAGGCCGATGAAATCCTCACCGCCATCGGCCCCGGCGGCTTCCACGTCATCTCCGAGCCCTTCTACGAGGCATGCCTCGAAGGCCTTGACGAATTGACCCGAGACATCGCAGCTGAACGCATCGCCTTCGACGACGCCCTCACCGACCCCGGTGAGGGCTACGATGGCTACCGCCTCCACTGTGGCAACCTCTTGCCCGCCCTCCACGCCCATGGCCTCCTCGACGACCAGGGCCACTGGCAGATCGACCAGCCCCTTCTCCTAGTCGATCTCTTGCAGCGCTACCGGCAGGCCGATCTGATCCGAAATCGCTTTTCCCTGCATCGCCAACTGCCGCAATACGATCTCGACCGCTTCCACCGCTGGCGCATCCAGAGCCCCGAGGCCTTCGACCTCGAAATCCGACGCCAATTCCTCGACCGCGCCCCCTCCTTCATCGATGATGAACGCTTCCTCGCCATCGCCCAGGCCCGTATGAGCGTCGAGGACGGCCAGCCCGTCGACGGCGCCTTCGACCCACTCCTGGAGCAATTTCCCGACGATCCCTTCATCGCCGCCCTCGTCGACACCGTCCGGCCCTAAATTCCCGGTTGACAGCCTGCCCCCCCAACTCTATAACCCTCATCCGTTGGCTGCGAAGCCAACCTCATACGGGGCCGTAGCTCAGCTGGGAGAGCGCGTGACTGGCAGTCACGAGGTCGAGGGTTCGATCCCCTTCGGCTCCATATCAACAACCCCGCAAGACCACATCGGTCTTGCGGGGTTGTTGTGTTCTGGCCCCCATTCCCAGTTGACAAACGCCCGTCGCCCCGGCATAACGCCCGTCGCTT
>CAYQBU010000058.1:4974-19697 GCA_964415785.1 uncultured Bradymonadales bacterium | reverse complement strand
CCGATGACCCCACCCACGATCACGCTCAGGAGGAAATTGTGGAAGAGGAGCCTCGGGATGATCAATCCGACGATGAAGCTGAAGCGGACGCTCCGCGAACGGCCGAGACAGCGACGCCCGACGACGACGCCATCGGTGAGCTTCCCGAGGGCCTGGGCATCGCCGTCGGCGAGAGCGCTCCCGACACCACGGCGCAGACCGAAGACGGCGAGGACGTCCAGATTCTGGAATTGGTCGAAGATGAGGGCATTGTCCTCTTCTTTTATCGCGGGGGCTGGTGCCCCTTCTGCAACTTCCAGATCCGCGAGATGACCCAGGCGGCCGACGACTTCGCGGAGAAGGGCTATCGGCCCGTGGCGATCAGCGTCGACCAGCCGGACGCAGCCATGGACACCAGCGAGGCCTACGAGATCCCCTACCCCGTGCTCTCCGATCCGGACCTGGTCGCCCATGAGGCCTTCAACGTCATCTATGAGGCCGACGACGACGAGGTGGCCCAGTTGGCTGAGGGCGGCATGGACCTGGAGGCCCACTCCGGTCGTGACCACCACAGTTTTGCCGTGCCCTCGGTCTTTATCATCGATGCCGATGGCGAGGTCCTCTGGGCCCATGCGAATATGGATTACTCCATCCGGCCCTCGCCGCAGCAATTGCTCTCGGTCCTCGACGACCTCCAGGGCCAGTAACCGCTCTGAGACCACCGTCCATTTCCGGCTACTTTTGAGGTGATCAGTTGCCAAACCGGGGGCTTCTGCGCTACCCCAAAGGCATGTTTTAGATCCTTCACAGCTAAATGACTGACTGCCTTTCAAAGGAGCTCCGATGCTTGTTCAAGATATCATGACCCCCAACCCGGCCACCGTAGAAGTGACCGAAACCATCCAGGTGGCGGTTAACGTCCTCAACGAATTGGACATTCGCCACCTCCCGGTCGTCGACAACGGCGTGCTCACCGGCATGATCAGCGACCGCGACCTGCGCGACTTCACGATGCCCATGAGCGATCCGGCCACCGATATGGCCTCGGCCGATGATCGATGGCAAACGCCGGTCTCTCAGATCATGTACGCCGATGTCCTCACCGTGGGCAGCGAGTCGGATGTCACGGAAGTCGCCGAGATCATGATCGATCACAAGATCGGCGCGGTTCCGGTCTGTGACCAGATCGAGGGCCAGCTCATCGGCATCGTCAGCTATATCGACGTCCTTCAGGTGGCCACCGAGCTTTTGGAAGACCTCCACTGAGCTTGTCCTGGCGTCGGAGGTGCTAGCTTTGGGCGCGACAACTGCGCAGAGCCCTATCCAAGGAGCCACCATGGAGCCCAGCATCGACGGATTGCATCACGTCACGGCCATCGCCGCCGACGCCCTGGCCACCACCGAATTTTATCGAGACACCCTGGGCCTTCGGCTGGTCAAACAGACCGTCAATCACGACGAGCCGGAGACCATGCACCTCTATTTTGGGGACGCCGACGGTACGCCGGGCTCGCCGATCACCTTCTTTGTCTGGCAGGATCCCAGTAGAGAAGGCCAATTTGGAGCCGGTCAGACCAAGGAGACGCTCTTCAGCATTGGCTCTCAGTCCCTCGATTTCTGGCGCCAACGCCTCGATGACCAGGGCGTCCAATGGCGCGCCGAAGAGCGCTTTGGCCAATCCACGCTGCACTTTGACGACCCCGACGGCATCGCCCTGGGGCTCGTCGCCGTCGACGGCGCCACGCAATTGGGCTTTCGGCCCTGGAAGGCCAGCGACGTCCCTGTGCGCCATCAGCTCTGCGGCTTTTTCGGCGTCACCCTTGAGGTCTCCGACGTCGAGGCGACGGCAAAGCTATTGGGAGAGACCATGGGCTATACGTCCACTGATCGCGATGGAGATCGGCGACGACTCGTGGCCTCCGGAGAACGTCCGGCGTCGGTCGTCGATCTCTTGAGCTCAACGCGTGCTCGCGGTGAGATGGGAGCGGGCACGGTCCATCACGTCGCCTTTCGCGTCCCCGACGCCGAGGCGCTCGAAATGTGGCGACAACGCCTCATCGACGCTGGTCTTTCGCCCACGGAGCCCATCGATCGCCACTATTTCACCTCCATCTACACCCGCGAATCTCAAGGAATCCTCTTTGAATTCGCCACCTGTGGCCCCGGCTTTGAGCGCGACGAAGAGGCCTCCTCACTGGGCGAAAAACTGGTCCTTCCCCCACAACTCGAAGCGCGCCGCGACGAACTTGAAGCCCTGTTGCCAGACATCTCTCGCTGATCCGTTGTTCAATTTTAAAATTTTTCTGAGGATCCCCCATGACCACTGCACCTTCTTTTCGCTTCGACTTCACCTCCGGCGTCATTCGCTTCGGAACCGGCATTTGCGCCGATCTGGCCGACGAGATGAAACGCCAGGGCTTGTCGCGGGCTCTGATCGTCACCAGCCCCGCTATCGCCGACAATCCCGACGCCATCGACCCCGTCAAAAACGGCCTGGGCGACCGCCTGGCAGGTGTCTTCAGTGAGATCACGCCCCGAAAGCGCCTTCACCACTCGGCGGCAGCTTACGACATGGCAAAGGAGCTGGGTGCCGACGTCCTCATCGGCCTCGGCGGGGGAAGCTCTCTGGACTCCTGTAAAGCCATTAGCATCCTCTCGTCTCGAGACGACGACGCCAAGGCCGCCGGGCACGATCTGGAAAATAAGGGTACTATCCCCATGGGCGACGGCGATGAGCTGCCCTTCTTCGCCCTCCCCACCACCCTGGCGGGCGCCGACATCTCCATCGTCGCCGGCGTCAGCGCTACTGCCGATTCCGGGCTCGTCAGCCAGGACTGTGGCGGCGGCGTGGGCAATAAGCGCCTGATGCCGTCGGCCATCTTTCACGACCCCCAACTCTTTGTCTCGACGCCCATGTCCGTGCTCGCCGGCTCGGCGATGAACGGCTTCAATAAGGGGCTGGAGACCATCTACTCCAAAAACGCCACGCCGATCACCGACGCCACGGCGTCCAGGGGCATCCAACTCATGCGTCGCGGCCTCAACGCCCTTAGCGACGACGGACCCAACGAGTCCAACCTGGAGACCATCTGCCAGGGGCTCATCCTCGTTCAATACGGCATCGGACGCCCCGGCCAGGGAACGCTGTCGCTCATCCACGCCTTCGGCCACACCCTTCGCGATGGCTTCGTCATCCAACAGGGCCTGGCCCACGCCGTGATCACCCCCGACGCCCTGCGCTTTCTCTTCTCCAAGGTCGACGGCCGACGAGAGCTAATCGCCGACGCCATGGACGTCGCCGACGCCGACGACAATCCAGAGGCCATCGCCAGTACCATCGCCGACATGCGCGACGGCCTCGGCCTCCCCTCCCGTCTTCGCGACATCGACGGCGCCGACCGCTCCATCTTGCGCGACATCGCCGAGGCCACCATCGAGGATGGCTTCATGCCCAATGGCCCACGCGATCTCAACGCCACGGCCGACGACATCGAAACCCTCCTGGAAAACGCCTGGTAAGCTGTGCCCAAGTCGTGGCGAAATATCTTCTTCGTCGGCCTCGGGGGGGCCCTGGGGACCCTCCTTCGCCACGTGCTCAACCTGGCCAGTTTTAGCCCCTACTTTCCGGTGGGCACCCTCCTGGAAAATATCACGGGGGCCCTCCTTCTGGGCATGACTGCCGGCTTTATCGCCGCCTCCGATCGCCCCCCCGACTGGGTTCGCACGGGCATCGGCGTCGGCTTCTGCGGCGGCTATACCACGACGTCGACCTTCGCCGCCGACACCTTCATCCTGACCCTCCACAACTCTCCCTCCACGGCGCTGGTCTACGCCGCCGCCTCCCTGAGTCTGGGCCTTCTCTTTGCCTGGTTCGGCCTCCATATCGGCCAGACTCTATGTCGCCGCGAGGGAGGTTTGTCATGACTCTATCGACGATTGGAATCCTCGCCGCCGGCGGAGCCATGGGCGCTATCCTGCGCTACGCCGTAAGCCGCGGCATCGCTCTCAAGTGGCCCACCCTGGAATTTCCCGCCGCCACCCTGTTGGTCAACCTCGTCGGCAGCGCCCTCCTGGGCGCCCTCTTCGCCCACCACACCCCACCGATCGACCACGCCATCGACGACACGCTACTCCTCTTTGCCGGCGTCGGCTTTTGCGGGGCCTTCACCACCTTCTCTAGTTTCTGCACCGACACCGTGGGCCTGCTCTCATCGTCCATGACCGCCGCCGCCCTCTACTTTCTGGCCACCGTTGCCGGCTCACTGGGCGCCTTCGCCCTCTTCTTCTCTATGGTGGGCTGATCAAAAAACCCCGCTATCCTCGAGGGATAGCGGGGGTCAAAAGTTCTCAATTATCGCACTCAGAGCTCGGCGGTTTCACCGGGCTCCAGGGCCAGGACCTCGATATCGGAGTCCAGCTCATCGAGCTCGTCCTCCAAATCTTCCGGGGTTCCCGTCAACAGCCCGAAAGTGCCAAAGTGACAGGGGATCACCGTCTCCACGTCCACCAGATCGGCGGCGATCGCCGCCTGCTCCGGGTCCATGGTGAAGTGGTCGCCGATAGGCAAGATCGCCACATTCGGGTCGTAGAGCTCGCCGATCCACTCCATATCGCCAAAGAGGCAGGTATCGCCGGCGATATAGACCGTGTCGCCATTGGAGAATTCCAGCACGTAGCCCGCGGGCTCACCCAGGTAGATAACCTCACCCTCTTCGGTGGTAAATGACGAGGAGTGGTGGGCATTGGTCATGCTCACCACCACGTCGATGCCCTCGTCTTCGAGCGACACACTACCACCCTTATTCATGCCCACCAGGCGGGACTCATCGACGCCCTCCGAGCCCAGCCAGGTCGTGAGATCAAAGATCCCCACGATCGGGCCATCGCTGCGGTCGGCGACGGAAAACACATCGCCAATATGGTCATTATGCCCATGGGTGATCAGCGTCGCGTCGGGGCTGAGATCCTCGAACTCGTCGGGGCAACTGGGATTGCCGGCCAACCAGGGATCGATCAGCAACTCATCGCCCTCCGGCGTGCTGATCAAAAAGGTGGAATGTCCGAGCCACGTCACTTCTACTTGTCCATCTGCCATCGCATCCTCCATCGAAAAATTAGACCTTGACCAACCACTGCTATCTCATCTCGCGTCACTATCGGTAGGAACCACACCGCAGGTGGTCAAGTCCGCCAGAGCGGCTCAACCGTCGGACTCCCAGTCCATACGAACGTGATCGATGCCCACGATATCGAAGTTTTCGCCCACCCGCTGCCACCCCAATCCGGCGTACCACCCCTCGAGATGACTCTGAGCGTGGAGCTTGGCGTGGCGATTGCCCAGGTACTCCCCGACGGCCCTCATCATCGCCGCTCCGCGACCCTCGCCGCGAAACTCTTTATCCACGGCCACCCGCCCCACCTTCACCGGCGCCTTGTCCAACAGGATGCGCACCGTCCCCACCAGGCGCTCGCCGTCCCACATCATCACGTGGTGGGCCTCCGGATCCCGTCCGTCGACCTCGGGCTCCTCGGTGATCTCCTGCTCCACCACGAAGACGCGGCTTCGAAGCTCCAAAATATCGTGGAGTTCCCTCTTACTCAGCGACTCATAGGCTTTGATCTCGATCATTTGTCCACACCCACTACGCGTTGATCGATGGTTCCAAACAGGCTTCGCCCCTGGTCGTCCTCCATCTTGATCTGAACCCGATCGCCGGGCTTCATAAAGGGCGTCTTAAACTCGCCGGTATCGATCTTTTCGATCATTCGTTTCTCCGCCAGGCATGACGAACCACTGGAGCGATCCTCAGTGGACACCGTCCCACTTCCCAGGATCGTTCCCGCCGTCAGCGACCGGGTCTTGCAGCAATGCTCGACGAGCTCGAAGAACGAAAAATGCATCTCCGGCCCCGCCTCGGGCTCGCCGAAGAGCTCCCCATTATAGTAACTCTTCAGCCGCCGGTGGAGCCGCCCGTCCTTCCATTGATCGCCCAGGCCGTCGGGGGTCACCGCGAAGGGAGCAAACGCCGTCGCTGGCTTCGATTGAAAGAACCCAAAGGATTTCGCCAACTCACCGGGGATCAGATTGCGGAGACTCACGTCGTTGAGGGCCACCACCAGGCGCACATAATCGGAGGCCTCTTCGGCCTTTGTTCCCCGGGGCGTATCGCCCAGGATCACCGCCAGTTCGGCCTCGAAGTCGCATCCCCAGGACTCGTCGGCCAATTCGATGTCGTCGGTGGGCCCCAGCAACTCGCCCGAGCCTCCCTGATAGACCAGCGGGTCCGTCTCCAGCGTCTCCGGTGGCTCCGCCCCCCGGGCCTTTCTCACCAACACGATATGGTTGATATAGGCCGACCCGTCGATCCACTCATAGGCCCTGGGAAGAGGCGCCATAAAATCATCGAGATCCACCGCCTCTCCCAACGTATCGTCACCATTGAGTTGAGTGGCCACCGCCCGAAGCTTGGGCTCTGCATCGCTCCAGGTATCCAGTGCTTGCTGCATCGTCGCCGCGATTTCCGGCGTGCGAATGAATCGCTCACCATCGTCGCTGACGACCACCAGCTCTCCGTCGCGCCTTCCATTTCTCAGGGTTCCCAACTTCATCATTTCACCTCGTCTGTGCCGATCAAATGTCGAACCTTCAACTCCCAATTCACTGTCGAAGGTGTAGACGCCAACCCCCGGGACTTCAACCTCAGGGCGCCAGCAGATCGACCTCCAGGGGAGCATCGTCGCAGGGCGCGGCGCTGCACCCTCCAAGGCTCAGGCGAAGATAGCGCGGCCCCGACCCGGCCGTGCTGACGAGCATTGCCTCCTGGTCCGACACCGGTTGGCCAGGCCCCGGCGCCATCTCCTGAATCGGTGCCGGCCACTCGACCTCTTCGTTATCCCCGTCGACCACCCGCATCTCTAGATCTGGGTTCGCTCCCCGATCGACGATCGCCACCGCCGATGGCGCGGCCAACGCATCGAGTTCGAAAAAGCGCGTCGTCCCCGGCGACAGATCATCGAAGGCCCCGCCAATGCGCTCCCCAGCGGCGAGCATCGGCGCATCATCGATCGAGGCCTCCCCGCTGGCCACCGGCGTCGTCGACGGCGGGGTCTGGTCACTAAATCGAAGTGCCGTCACCTCCAGGCCCTGTGATGGCCCCTGGCGAAAATAGCGATCGCGAAGCCACATCCGAACCTCCGAGCCATCGCCGCGAACCAGGGCCCGCTGGCGCTGCCAATAGCCGGCCAACTGACCCAGCGGCGACAAACTCCATCCATCGGCGTTGAGCCAGGTGGGCACAAAGCCCGTCTCCGCCGCCGGCGTCCCCATCGGCTGGGGCTCCACATCGCTAAAGAGTCCCAATAATTCGTCGCTGGCGACCGTCGCCGTCACCATCAGGGCCTCTCCCGTCTCCAACGAGGGCATGGGCTCGTCAGCGCCGTCGACCACCGCGCTCTGTGGGTCCGCCATCTCCAGGGTCAACTGGTAGTCATACTCATCGCCGCCCACGGCATCCCCGCCCAGTGAACCCTGAAAGTTGACGACATCGGACAACTCGATGAGCAGTCGCACCGACTCCGAGGCCTCGTCGCTCAGCGCCAGCATCGCCCCTGCGTGTTGTCCATCGGGGAGCACGGCCTCCGCAATGCCCGTCACCGCCCCGGCGCCCTCCCGGGCGACCACCAACAAACTCGGCGATAGGGCGTCCAATCCCTGAACGCTCAACTTCTTTTGTTGACCGGGCTCCAGAACCACCTCGAAATAGTCGCTATAGGCCTCCGCCCCCGGCGCCTCGATCACGCCCTCAAAACTGCTCTCCTGACCCAGACTCAACCGTTTTGGATTGCCCTCGGAGGTCGCCAACTGGCGGCTCGCCAGGGCGTACTCCGCGCCCTGGGGATGGCCCACCATATCGACGACCCATTGGTATTGGCCCTCCTCCAGGCCCACCACCATTCGCGCATCGCCTCCACCGGCGCGCCGATTACTCTCGGAGACCAATTCCCCCCGATCAAGATCCCATAAATATAACCATCCCCGGGCATCACTGGCCGACTCCAGCGCTTGAGCGAGCAACTCCATCTCCACGCTCTTGGACTCGTCTACCGCCCACTTCCATTGACCCAGATCCGCTCCATCCATGGTCAGGCCATCGAGGTGCTCGCCGACCTCAAATGTGGAGGCTCCCTCATCGAGATTTACCTCCTGGAGCTCAAAATGAAATCCGTAGGCCTCCTCTTCATCTCCCGGGGCGTCCACCCGCAACTCATAGGCTCCGGCGTAGGGCACAAAGAATTGACGGGCCTCGCTTTTGGCGGGCTTAAAGTGGCGCACCGCTGTGATATCCACCAGATCGTGGTCCCCCTCCGGCGAGCGCTGGCGAAAGGACCATTCCATGTCCTCGAGCGCCTCCTCCAGCGCTGGATCGACAGCCACCTTTTCAATGCTCAACAGGGCTCCCGCCTCCAGGTCGAGCTCAAAGAAGTGGCTGCCATCGCGTCCAAAGCGGCCCCCCAGGGATTGGCCGGGTTCCACCGCCGTGCGGCTGCCCTCATTGTCCAGGGTCGACCCCACCCAGCGGTCGACATCCTCCGACGAGACTTCCTGATCCGCCGGGCCGCCCTGGTTGGAGGGATCGCCCTGATTGGGCGATTCGTTCGGCGCCTGGTGGTTCTGATTGGAGGCCTGATTACCCTCGCTGGCGCCGTTGTCATCGCCGCATCCCACCGCCGCCAACACCACAAGTCCTGCCACCACACCCATCCATCGTTTCACTGCCATCTCCGCTCCCGCGTCGTCTCCCAATTGCACTTGCCGAACCCAGAGCCTAGCATAACCGTACGCAGGCGAGGAATCGAACGTCTCTACGACCTGTTCTTTAGAATGGGCGCTTCCCTGCCGATTGCTTGCCCTTAAGGTCGGGGTGGCCATATTTGATTAGTGATGGGTACCACCCATATCGCCTTCCACCATTGATGCTCTGCGAGCACACCAATGAACCTACCTCAACGCTCTGGTCTCCTGATTCTCTTGACCTTTGGATGGTTCGCCCTGGCTCAATTGGGGCTCGCATCATCAGCTCTCGCCCAGCACGATCAGCTGTGGCTCGACGGCGCCACCGTCGACGGCGAGCGCACCTCGCCCTATGCCGACCTCGTCGACCGCGTCGGCCCCGCCGTCGTCAATGTCCAGGTGGCCTACCAAAACGGCCCCGATAGTTCGACGCGCTCCTTTCCCGGCATGCCCCAGAATATTGGTGAGGGCTCGGGCTTTATCATTCACCCCGACGGCTACGCGATCACCAACTACCACGTCATCAATAATGCCCAGTCGGTGGTCCTCCAATTCGCCAATGGCAAAGAACTCAACGCTCAGGTCCTGGGCGGCGATCCCCAGACCGATATCGCCTTGCTCAAGGCCGAGACCTCCGAGCCATTGCCCACCGTCTCTCTGGGCGATAGCTCCTCGGTTCGCGTCGGCGACGCCATCGTCGCCATCGGCAACCCCCTGGGCCTCAGTCACAGCGTGACCGCCGGCATCATCAGCGCCCTCGATCGCCGCGACCTGCCCATTGAGGGCCAGAAACACGAGGGCAACTTCATCCAGCTCGACGCCCCCATCAACCCCGGTAACTCCGGCGGCCCCCTCATCGACATGAATGGCGACGTCATCGGTATCAACACCGCCGTCAATCGCCAGGGCCAGGGCATCAGCTTTGCCGTGCCCATCAACCTCGTCAAAACCCTTCTGCCCCAACTTGAATCGCGGGGCCATGTCCTTCGCAGTTGGCTCGGCGTTCGCTGGCAGCCCATGGACCCCCTGCTGGCCTCCTCCTTTGGCCGAGAAGACAATCGCGGCGCTCTGGTCACCGAGGTGGTCGAGGATAGCCCCGCTGGCCGCGCCGGACTCCAGGAGCGCGACATCGTCATCTCCATCGACGACGACGAGATCACCCACAGCGAGGATCTGCCCCTGCGCATTGCCACCATCGAAGAGGGCACCGAGATCTCGCTGGGCATCATCCGCGATGGCGAACGCATCTCCCTCCCTGTCCAATTGGAAGCCCTGCCCGATCAAACGCCGCCCGACATTCCCACGATCCACACCGACTCCACCGACTTCGACGACAATGGCCTTCCTGCCGGCATCGAGGTCGAGTCCATGACCGAGCGCCTGTCGCGCCAACTCAGCGCTCCCGAGGGATCCGGTGTCGTCGTTACCTCCGTCGCTGATGGCTCCCCGGCCAATATCGCTGGCCTCCGTGACCGCGATGTCATCATCCGGGTCTCCGGTCAGCAGGTCGATACGGAAGAGGAATTTCAAAGCGCCCTCCATGATTTGAGCGCGGGCGAAATCGTTCGCCTCCATGTCCTGCGCAGCGGTCGCCCCCACTATCTGGCGTTTGAGCGCTGAGCCTTAGTCGTACTTATTGCGCTGCTTGCGGCGAAACTCCCGAAGCCGCTTTTTGAGTTTTTTACCGCTGATGACCCGAGCCTCCACCAATAGCTCGGCCATCGTCTGCATCACCCCTTTTTGATAATCGACTTCCCGCTCCAACTTCTTGATCTGCTTTCGCTGCTCGTCCACCATTTCTGCCAGCGTCAGCTCCCCTTCCGAGGATTCATCGGGCCAGTTAAAGGTCCCACTTCGGCCTCCCTGGACTCGAAATAAGCCCGACTGGGGATGTGCTTCCTCGTCCGGTTGCACCGCCTCTGCCGTCGGCGGACGCCGCCCAAAGGGATTGCTCTTCGCCTTGTGCTCTCCCCAATTTACCGAGGACTGCGTCTCCATCTCCGGAATTTCACTGATCTCCTCGCCGAGCTGTTCGTCAAACTCCTCGAGGGCCTGGTCGTAGGGAGCGTCCTGGGGCTCAATCGGCTCCTCTGGTTCCACCACTTCTTCGATCTCGGGAGGAGATTCTCCAAAGAAATCCGACGACGGCTCCGGCAACTGCTCGTGAGTCTCGCGGGCATCTTGATCATCCGCCGACTCCGCAACCAGGGCCATAAAGGGATTGTCCCGATCCAGATCGACCTGTCGCGTCGGTTGCTCTCCTCCCTCCAGATCTGCGGGATTAACCTCTGCAAGGCGCGTCTTCGGGGCCTCCATCGATTCCCGGGTCGGCTTTTCGCCCTGAAAATAGCGCTCCAGCCATTGGTCGACCTTCTCCGGTGTCGCTAACGACAGCGTCGGCGAAATCCCACCGGCCTTTCTCATCTCCTCGACCACCGGCTTGGCATACTCCACATCGTAGACCACGAGATGGGCGTTCTCTCGATCCTCGCCATAGATAGGCAACACCCCGCACTCTCGGGCGCGTTTCTCTCCCAGAGCTTCCAGTCGCTCCCCATCGATCTCGGGTATGCTCCCGTTGACCACATCCATCCCCCAAAAGTCCGCCATCGCCCCGGCCAATGAATCCTGTTCAATATCGAGGCGAGAGACGATCTCACGGACCACCGAACGCTGGTCCATCTTTGCACGCAGTACACAGCGCTGGATCGCATTGCGCTCGACAAGCCCCGAGGTGACCAGATGATCGATCAATTTCCGTTTCATAGAGCCGCCGCCTCCCGCAAATGAGAAGGATTCCTCAACCACACACCACTATCGGGGACTAACCTAACCCTGCCTCCCGATAATCGCAATCCAACCTGTCTTTACGGCAGTTGCTCCATCACTGCCTGCGCCAGGTCTTCCACGGCGCGCTCCACCTTTGCTCGCCCCTCTTCCAATATCTCCGGGGACTCAAATCGACTGCCCAGACACACCAACAGAGGATCGACGCGATGGGGCGCAACACCAAACTCATCGGCCGGCAGTTGACGGCGCGTCGTATCCAGCGCACCGGCGACCTCCACCTGCCCAAAGATCCCGTCTTTGCTGCGATAGGGCCATTCTCGCATCAGCTCAAAGCATGCCCTCGATGCCTTCAGCACCGGCCCTTTTTCCAGCACCTCGCCCCCTGGCATCGCACCCACCTCACGAGCTACCAGCTCCAATAGATGCTTAACGAATTTGGGATTGGTGATCACCAGCCCGTAGAGATAGCTATCCTCCACCGCCGCCAATACCCACCGAATCTCTGCGCGGCCCAGTACGTCATGGGCCGCGCAGAGGTAGTCCTCACAGATAAACCGGTCATAGACCCCACAATCGCGCCCATCGACACCGTCATTTTGTAGCGGATGGACCAGGCATCCCACGACCTCTCCCTTTCCATCTCCCTGGCCCTCGGCCAGGTCAACAAACCCCAGAAAGGGACAGGAGGGAAGCCCTGTCATCAACTTGACCTCTGCGCCATCTTCCCATTTTTTACGAAAGGCCTTTAGCGACGCCTCATCATCGACCTGAGCGTCGCGAAAGAAGGCCCGAGTCCGCTCCTGGAGCCTACGCCAGGTCTCCGCCTCACCGTGCTCCACGTGGTTATACATCCCGCAGCAGGCGCCACAGCTCTTCTTCCCCCCCGGATGACAGAGCACGCTGGGTACCTCGTTGCAACTCAATCGCATTCCTCTTCGGGGTTTAGTTCCCTGGCGCCCTCGGGGACTTCAAATTGGAAGCCCTCTTCCGACAAATTCTGGTTGACCCGCACATTGAGAAACTCCACCTCATTGCGGTTTCCGTAAGGATCAAACACCGTGGTCTTTGAGACCTGAAATGCCTCTGGATCGACCGTGAAGTGAATACGCTGGTAATGGGAGGTCGGCTCCCGAGGGACCAGCTCCAGGGTCGGTTTACCGTCCTCACTTTCGTCGGCGAGGCTGACCTCAAACTCTTCCTCCAGCTCTCCCTCTCCCATCAAAAAGCTGAGCGCCGTGGGCAATTGGCTATCCTCCAGGCATTGTCGAAATACCTGCTGGTAGTCGAATTCATAGACCCAGAATACGCTGCCATCGCTGACCAGAAGCCGATCCCGTTGTTCGGCGTCGGGCTGATAATAGTCCCAGCGCATCATCCCGGGCTTCTTGAAATAGACCCGTCCCCGGCTGCGCGTGGTCTCTCCGGCCGCGATGTCGGTGTAGGTCTGCAAGAAGGCGGCCTGAAAATCCTCTGTCTCCCCGTAGTAATGCTGAACTCTCTCGGTCAATTCCTGCGCCGACATTTCTTCGACCGCATCCTCTCCGTCGTCGGCCGACACCACCGTGGGCATCAGCGCTGCAACGGCCAGGATCAGTCCCAGAGCGACGGTCTGACCCATCGTTACTCGAATTTCGCTTAAGTCTGCCATAATTGCTCCCATCAGGGGTCCTTACTTCATTTCTGGAATGCACTCACTTCGGAGTTCACCCTCTTAAAAGACGTTGGCCGCCGTGATTTATTCGACTGAGTCGTCGCTCTTTTCCTCGATACTCACCGTCTCGATTCGCTTTTTGGTAGACTGGATCACGCAAAAATCCAAACCCTCCCAACTCAACTCGTCGCCCGGCTCCGGCACCCCGCCGAGCTGATCGAGGAGAAAGCCCCCCAGCGAATCAAAGTCGTCATCCTCCGGGAATTCGACACTAAAGTGGTCCTCGATTTCCTCCAGGGGGATCCGGGCATCCACCAATGCGGCCCCCCCGGAGACGCTCACCAATTGTGCGGGCTCCACGTCGTATTCGTCCTGAATATCGCCGAAAAACTCCTCGATGATATCTTCAAGGGTAATCAGTCCCGCCGTGCCGCCAAATTCATCGACCACCACCGCCAGGTGGACCCGCTCCTTTTGAAACTCCGTCAACAACTCCGAGATCGATCGCGTCTCGGGCACGAAATAGGCGGGGCGAATAAAGCGGTCGATCTCGAATTCATCGCCGGACTCCATCAATTCGATGACGTCCTTGGCATAGAAAACCCCCTCGATGGCGTCCAGCGACTCCCCGATGACGGGGATCCTACTGTGGCCGCAATCGATGAGCACCACCAGGATCTTTTCCAGTGGCATATCCCTGGAGACCACCACCATATCCGTGCGCGGGACCATCACCTCGCGCACCACAGTGGTGGGAAACTCCAATAGATTATGGATCATGCGCTGGCGCTGATTTCCCTCGCTCAGCTCCCGCTTTAGCCATTGCCTTAAGCCCCGGTGCTCATCGCCATCGCCCTCCACCTCGGACTGGAATATGACCCCCTCGGTATTGGACCACTTCCTAATCGCCATCACCGCCAGACTGAAGGGACGCATCACCCAGGTCGGCAAGCGAATCGCCCCCAGGGCCCACCGCCCCAGGCTATCGGCGTAACGCCGGCCCAGAACGCGGGGCAACACGTCCACTAAAGCAAAGAGCACCCCGGTCATCACCACCGCCAGGCCAATGAAATACACCGCACTATCCACGACCGCTGCTGGCATCGCGCTCCACACCGCCATCACCGCCAGCACCCAGCCCAGGTAGTGGACTGCACTCAACGCCACGCCGAAGGGCCGACCGCGCTCGCTCCACCACTTCTGCTCTTCGGCTTCGCGGTCGGCGAGGCTCTGGCGCGCTGACATCGCCGCTGCACTCACGGCGGCCACCACCACTCCCAAGCCCCCTGCTAACCATGCTAGTTCTTGACCATCCAAAGCTCGATTCACTCCTCCGTATCAATACACTTCATCGAGGATCTCCATAGCGCACTTGAGACATTCTCACCATAGCGCCCCATGGGTGTCCCGGTGACGCCCCCGTCGCGGCACCGCGGACTTTTATCCACGGAATCTCCGTCGGTCCACCATCAATAATCCATACTCTTACCGCTTTTAACTGGGGTTAAGAGT
>CAYQBU010000058.1:0-4874 GCA_964415785.1 uncultured Bradymonadales bacterium | reverse complement strand
GGGTTAAGAGTTGCCAACCTCCATGGCTCCATGCCATAGGTGACTTTCGACGTCGGGCTGCGCCCCACCGCGACCCCTATAAACCACTATTCATGGCCACTCATTCTCCCATTCGGCGCTTGTTTCCGATCCTGTTGATTAACCTTACGGGATTCGCGATCGCCATTCCTGTCTTGCCCGCGCTGGCCTATGCGCTGGGCGGATCGGCCGTCGACGTCGGCCTCCTCTATGCCGTTCAATCGCTGGGCCAATTCATCATGGCCCCGCTGTGGGGTAAGTTCTCCGATCGGCTGGGCCGAAAACCGATCCTCTTGGCCACCTTCGCCGCCGCAGCCCTCATGGAGTTGGTCACCGCCTTTGTGGGCTCCCTGGCCTTTCTCTACCTGACCCGATTTCTCGTTGGACTCTGCGCCGGCAATGTGGCCACCGCCAGCGCCCTTATCGCCGATAGTACGGACAGCACCAACCGCAGCAAGGGCATGGCGATCATCGGCATTTCCTTTGGCGTCGGCTTTACCCTGGGACCGGCCATTGGCGCCGCCGTGGGCATCATCGCCGAACCCGGCGTCGCCGGCATCACAGGAGCCGGCCTTCCCTTCGCCGTCGCCGCCTTGATGAACCTCATCACCCTCGTTTTGGGCATTCTCTGGCTCGTTGAGCCCTCCAAAGACCCCAGGGAACGGGCCAAAAACCGCGCTCAGCGCCGCGCCGACTCCATCTGGAAACAGCTTCAACGCCCCCCCGTCTTCTACCTTTGCGCTCTCTTTCTGGCCTACACCATCGCCCTCACCGTCCTCGAGGGAACCTTCTTCATCTATATGGAGGAGGTCTATGGCTACGATATCGTGGAAGTCGGCTTCTTACTCGCCGCCATGGGCCTGTTGACCGCCCTCTTCCACGGCGCCGTACACCCCCTGTCGCGGCGCATCGGTGACCGCAATATGGTCGTTGTCGGCGTCATGACTCTGGGCCTCGCCCTGACCATCGCCCCTATCTATCCCCCTCTTTGGTTCTTGCTCACCGCCCTGTCTTTTGCCGCCTTTGGCCGCGCCATCGTCCACCCCGGGATCCTGTCGCTGATGTCCACCATCGATCCCCACCGCGGCGATACGGGCCAACTCATGGGCATGTTGACCTCTGCCTCCAGCCTCGGCCGCATCATTGGCCCCGCCGTCGGGGGCATTATCTTCGCCCACATCAGTCCCCAGGCCCCCTTCTATCTCGCCGGTCTTTTGCTCCTCATCACCGGCCTGGTCTGGATCCTTCTTTGGCGCCGTCACGACCACTCCACCGGCGCCGCGACCTAACGCGAACCGCCTCCACTCAACCCTGTGCGTCAATTTGCCACACCGCCCGTGCGACCCGTCGCTCGCCGCCACGTCGTCGCCCACCGCCGGGACCACCTCCCAACGCCTCTATGCGCTTAAACCCCGCCGTTTTGCGCTTTCTTCTCCCTCGTCTCCCACCCTCTCTTCCATCCTATCGACCCCACCATTTAGTGTGTCCCCATTTTTATTCCTCCCCAATGGCGATCGCCCCCCCATCTCTTCGATAAATTGATTGACATCGCAGAGCCCATCGTGGGAATAAGATTTCGAATTGCGGGCACCTTCTTCGGGCCCAGGCGGCGCACCCTTGTATTTTAACGCGCCGTTCGACGTACCTTCTGTGTTCACGGAGTAGTTCGACGTATGATTGCTCGTTACTTGACGATAGCCGGGGTGCTGGCACTGGTCGCCGCCATCGGGTTTTCGGCCTGCTTCAATCCCAGAGAAGGCTACGCCCCCGAACAACCCTTCGAATTCAGCCACGAACTTCACGCCGGGGTCAACGAGATCCCTTGCGGCTACTGCCATACGGAACCAGGCAACAGTCCGCACTCCTCGGTGCCTGATGTCGATACCTGCATGGCTTGCCACAGCCAGGTCGCGACCGATAGCGACCATATTCAGGAATTGACCTCGCACTATCAGGAGGGTGAGCCCGTCGAGTGGGTCAAGGTTCATGACCTGCCCGACCACGCTCAGTTCAGCCACTCACCTCACATCCAGCGGGGCATCGACTGCGTGGACTGCCACGGTCAAGTCAACCGCATGGACGTGGTGGAAGTGACCAACGAGTTCAACATGGGTTGGTGCGTCGACTGTCACCGCGAGCCGGAGCACAACGCTCCCGTCGACTGCGTGACCTGTCACTACTGATCCTCGATGCAAATGGCCACGTTTTGGCCCTTTGCTTTTGTGACGTGGCCCCCTGAACCGCCACGGTAGTTCAACCAAAGTTCGCCCGGCATTTTAGCGCCAGGCAACCACTCTACGAATGGCCGTTATGAGTAACGACAAAAAAGACCCGGTTCTTCCCCGGCACTCCGAACCTCAGCCCGGCGCCTCCGTGCTCCTCGAGAGCAACCAGGACGGCGACGTCACCTTGAGCTTCTCCGATGGTTCGGAGGCGCTGAAGATGAACCGCCGCGATTTCATGCGCGTCAGCGCTGCCGCGGCCGCCACCGCCGCCGTGAGCACCGCCGCCTGCCGCGAACCTCAGCGCGAGATCGTCCCCTACGTCGATCGCCCCGAGGACGTCAGCATCGGCAATACCAATCGCTACGCCAGCATCTGCAACGCCTGCCCCTCCCAGTGTGGCGTCATCATCAAGTCCCGGGCCGGCCGTCCCTATAAGTTGGAAGGCAATCCGGAGCACCCCGTCAATCGCGGCGGGCTCTGCGGACGCGGCCAGGCCTCTTATATGGATCTCTACGATCCAGACCGCCTCCGCGCTCCCCAGGACGCCGGCGGCAACGCCACCGACTGGGATACCATCGACGCCGCCGTCGCCGATCAGGTCGACAGCCTCCGAGATGGCGCATCCCTCCGAATTTTGACCGGCGCCGTCAACGGCCCGGCCACCCAGGGGCTCATCGACCAGATCGTCGACGACCTTCCCGACGCCGCCCACTACAGCTACGAGCCACTGGCCGACGACGCTCTGCGTCAAGCCGGCGAAAGCTCTTATGGCACCGACGCCGTTCCCACCTACCACTTCGACCGCGCTCAACTCGTGGTCTCTCTGGGAAGCGACTTTTTGGGCACCTGGCTGTCGGCCCCTGAATTCACTCGAGACTTTTCCTCCGGTCGCGACTTCTTCGCCGACGAAGAGGACTATAACGACAGCGATGGCGGCAACTTCGACCCCTCGATGAACCGCCTCATCGCCTTCGAGAGCAGCCTGTCTTTGACCGGTACTAACGCCGACGACCGCTATCGGGTCCGCCCCGACCATCAGGTCTTCGTCGCTCTCGCACTGGCCAACGAGCTCTACGAAAGCCACTCTCCTGGCGGCGTGCCCGCTCAGTCCGTGCAGTCCGCCCTTGCCGACTACGACGTCGACACCGTCGCCGACCTCCTCGGCGACACGGTCAGCGCCGACGACCTTCGCTCCGTAGCCGAGGAATTGGCCCAACACGCCGGTCAGTCCATCGTGGTCGCCGGCGGCACCGCTGCTGCCACGGCCGACGGCATCTCTCTGGAGAGCGCCGTCAACCTGTTGAACGCCGCGCTGGAAAACGACGGCGAGACCATCGACCGCGCCAACCCGTCCATGCAGACCGCCGGTGGCGCCTCCGAGCTTCAGGCCCTCATCGACGAGATCGACGCCGGCGACGTCGACGTTCTCATCGTCCATAATACCAATCCCGTCTATGCCAGCCCCGGCGACCTCGACGTCGCCACCGCGCTGGAAGACGTCTTCGTGATCAGCACCTCCACCAAGCGCGACGAAACGACCAACCACGCCGACCTCGTCGCCACGGGGGTCCACTACCTGGAAGCCTGGGGCGACTCCAACCCCCGCGCCGACATCGTCGCCGTTCAACAGCCGGCCATCTTGCCTCTCTTTAATAACCGCGCCTTCGAGGACAGCCTCCTCCACTGGTTCGGCGACGAAGAGGCCTCCCCCGAACTCTACGCCTATCTCGAAGGGCCCAGCACCCCCAACCCCATGGGTGACCACCACGGCGCCGGTCGCCCCTACGATCCGGGCCCCTTCTATCGCTATCTTCGCGACGTGTGGCAAGACGAGGTTTTCGCCAATATCGGCAGCCTTGCCTCCTTCGATCAGTTTTGGCAGCAGGCCCTGCGCGAGGGATATATCCAACTCGACGCCGAGGCCAACCAGCCCTCATTTGACGCCGGGGCGACGGTCGCTCAATTGCCCGACGCCCTTCCCGAGGCCGCCGGCGACAACTTCGGCGACCTCAGCTCCAAGGTGCTACACCTCTACTCGACCATTCAGCTCTTCGACGGTCGCCAGGCCAATAATGGCCACCTGCAAGAACTACCGGATCCCATCTCCAAGCATACCTGGGGATCCTTCGCCATGGTCGGTTTCCGAACCGCTGAGGCGGCGGGGCTGCAATCCGGCGAGGTCCTCGAGATCTCCGTGGGCGACACCACCCAGGAATATCAGGTCATCATCATCCCCGGCATGCACGAGGATGTGATCGCCCTTCCCCTTGGATACGGACGCACCGCCACCGGCACCGTCGGCAACGACGTCGGCGAAAACGCCTTCGATCTCGCCCAGATGGGCGACGACGGCGTCATCTTCAATGGCGTTGAAGCCGACATTAGCGCCACTGGACGCGTCGAAGACCTGTCGGTCATCAAGGGCGCTGGCGTCATCGACGTTGAGGCCCACCGTATTCTGGCCGTCGCCAACCGCGACGAATACGCCCAGAACCAGCGCGCTGGCGTCTATCAGACCCCTTATGAAGAAGCGGGCTACGACGCTCCCAGCCTGTGGGACAATCACGACTTCGGCACCCTCAAGTGGGGCATGTCCATCGACATGACCAAGTGCACCGGCTGTTCGGCCTG
>CAYQBU010000057.1:0-19850 GCA_964415785.1 uncultured Bradymonadales bacterium | reverse complement strand
CTTTTTTTCGCATTTGACGCCGAATATGGCGTCGAATCCGCGCATCATCGGCCATCTCCTCGGCCAGAATATCGCGGGCTCCCTGAAGGACGTCCTCTTTTTTTGGGAAGTCCTCGCAGAGATACTCCTCGGCCACCGATTCCGGGGCCTTGCTCTCCCGGATCCGCTGCGCCACGGGCTCCAACCCCGCCTCTTTGGCTTTTCGCCCTCGCGTCAATCTTCGTGGTCGATAAGGGGCGTAGAGATCCTCGAGTCGGGCCAGGGTGTCAGCCTTTTGGATCTTCTTTTTGAGAGCTGGCTTCAACTCCCCCTGTTCCTCAATGGACTCCAGGATTGTCTGTCGCCGCTCCTCCCGTTGCTCGATCTGTTCGGCCATTCGCGCCACATCGCGAATCTGCACCTCGTCGAGTTGACCCGTCGCTTCTTTGCGATAGCGCGCAATAAAGGGGACCGTATTTCCATCGTCGAGTAGCCCTCGCGTCTTCTGGACCTGCGACACCGATACATCCAGCGTACTTGCAATCTCTTGATTCATTACTTCAATCCTCAGTCATCCATGACATGCCAACAACTCTTGCGACTCGCTTCCGGTGGTGCTCTAACATGCCTCTCCTCAATCTTCACTGCCCACCTGTCGCACGCCGATGCGCGTGAGGAATGCCCCTGGCTCCACCACGTCAGCCGCCCCCACAAACCCCGCCTTTTTGCTCCCTCTTTCGCTCAGTACCACCGCCATTTGCGCTGCAATCTGAGCGGTCGTCCCATAGATATCACGCCCTTTTAGGGTGATATGTGCCCTGGACGTCGTGGGGTCAAAGGCGATCACCAGAAAGTTGGCCTCTTTTCCCTGGCGTTGGGGGTCATCGGCCACCCAGGAGGCCAGTCGATCGGCCACCGCCCCCAGGCCATCGGCCGCCCAGGGCATCCACCCCATCATCGTCGCCGCCCAATGGGCCATCCAGTCCGACGCCGCAAGGCAGGTCTCCACTCTTGAGACACCTCCACGAGGTGGCACCGTCAGCGCCTCTCCGCCGGGGACCCATATCCCCACCTGATGGCTACCGTCGGGAAAGGGCACATCAAAGCGCTTTCCTCCCGTCTTTCGACGTTTGACCTCTCCTCTGACAAAGCTCTCTCCTCCTCTCGCGAAGGTCCTCACCACGGACTTTGTCGTTCCCTCACTCATCTTGAATTCTTCCACGGCGTAGGCCACCACGATCCGCGACGCCGCCTGCGCCAACGCCAGATCGGCGGCCAAATCGCCCAACGCGAACTGGAAACCGCACCCGGGCATGACCACCACACCTCGCTTCTTGGCCTCCTCGGACCATGCGTTGCGTAGCCGCCGAAAATGGCTCTGCTCCCCGGAGATATCCAGATAGTGACACCCCGCCTTCACCGCCTCCTCCACCAACGAATCCACCAACTCGCGAAATGGCCCTGCGCAGTTGATGACCACCTCCGCCCCTTTCAGAAACCGTCGGACTTGCTCTTCGTCGTCCAAGTCGAAGGCCATCGTTGACCATTGGCCTGCCGGCTCCAGGTCGGCGACGAGCTCCTCCAACTTCTCGCTGCTCCTCGCCCCCAACTTCACAGTCTGTCCCCCCGATACCAGCGATGTGGCTATCATTTTGCCCGTCAATCCGGTCGCACCGTAGATTGCAATCATCGCCATGCTCCTTTCCCTAGTTCCACACCAACCCCACTCGTCGTTCAGCACCGGCGAGACCACTGACGTTTTTTCGAAGGGAAGCCACCGAGCACTCCGCCTCCGATGCTAAATCATCACCCGACGTGGCCAGATCTGTAATTTCTCTCCCTCGTCCGAAGTGCATTCGGCCACCGCCACCAACCGTCCGCCCGGCTCGTGAAGCGCTACGGGCTCACCCTTCGTCCACGTTCCCTGGCGATACAGTGGGCGGCCGTGCCTTATATCCTCTAACTCCTCGTCCCTGACCTCCAGGGTACCCAGCGACTTCACCATCTCCAGAGGGCTAACGATGCGGTCCCAGAAGCTATCGACGGACAGCTCCTCCAGTCGCACCGCTTCTTCGATCCCAAACGGTCCTACGCGTAGCCGCCGGATGCTCAACGCATGAGCCGCTGACCCCAGCGCTTCGCCCAGATCTCGGACCAGCGACCGAATGTAGGTCCCGGGTCCGCAGCGCACGCGAAAGGTCGCCACCGGCGCCTCCCAACTGAGCAACTCGAACTCATCGACTTGCACGGTGCGGGCGTCCAATTCGAATTCCTCGCCCGCCCGGGCGAGCTCATAGGCGCGCGTGCCATCGACCTTGATCGCTGAAAACTTTGGCGGAACCTGCTCGATCGCTCCCCTAAATGCGTCCAAATTAGCCTCAAGGCTCGTCTCCGTCACTCCCTCGATTGACGCCTCGCGAATGACTTCTCCCTCCACGTCACCGGTCTCGGTGGCCTCCCCGAATTTCGCCTCGAACGCATAGACTTTTTCGTCCAGGGTCAGGTACTTGGACAACTTCGTACACCGCCCCAGCGCCAGGGCCAGAACCCCCGTGGCCTCCGGATCGAGGGTGCCCGTATGGCCTACCTTACGAGTCTTGCCCAGTTTTCGAACCTCTCTCACCACATCAAAGCTCGTGATCCCTCGCGGCTTATCGATGATGATGCATCCATGCTTATGCGAATCGTCCATGACGCCCTTTTTCCTGTTCACTCACCATCGAGCAGATCGACGAGCGCTTCCGTCAACTGCCGCTCTACGTCTTGTGGCTCCCCCTCGATCTGACATCCCGCCGCATTGTGGTGGCCACCCCCGCCAAAAACTTCTGCCAACTGGGCGACATTGACTTTGCCGCGCGATCGAAACGATATCCGCCATGTCCCATCGCCCTGATCGCGCATCTGTGTTGCCACCTCCACCCCGGCGATGGAGCGCGCGTAATTGATAAAACCATCCGTCAAATCCTCGTCGCCATTGACGGCATCCACCATCTCCCGGGTCACCCGCAAAAAGGCCAACCGCCCACAGTGGCTCACCGTCAAGGTCTCCAACACCTTTGACAATAGCTCCAACCTCTCCCGAGGTTGATTCTCGTAGATCTCGCTGCTCATTTCCCAGGGCTCGACCCCATTGGCCACCAGTTCCCCAGCTATTCGCAACGCCGTGCGTGAGGTATTCGAATAGCGAAACCCACCCGTATCGGTCATCAGACAGCAGTAGATATTTTTGGCTACCGCCTCCGAATAATCGCCGTATTTCATGGCCAGGCGAAAAAGGATTTCCCCTGTGGCAGAGGCTTTCGGGTCGCGGACGTAGAGATCGGCAAAATCCGGGTCGTAGGTCTCATGGTGATCGATGACCACTACCTCTTTACCCCAACCCTGTTCGGGAAAGGATTCCCCTATTCGCTTCGGTGTGCCGCAATCGAGCAGCACCGTGATCCCGACGTCCTCCACGTCATCAAGCGACGTCTTCCACGAGGAACTGCCCGGTAAAAACTCAAAATTATAGGGCACGGGATCTCGATTATAGGCGATCACCTCTTTGCCCTGGCTCTCCAGAATGGCCTTTAGACCCAGAGTGGAACCCACGGCGTCGCCATCCGGGGAGATATGGGCCACCACCACAAAGCGCTGATGCTTGTCGACCAGATCCACAAACCGCTCTAGAGCAGCTTCCAGGTCTGGACTTCCCGCCTCGATCACCTTGCTCGTTGTCTCTCTCACGCTCATCGCTTCACTCCACAAAAAAGGCCCCCTCACGGGGGCTTCGTTGACCAATCTCTGCCGGAGTCGACCGGTTCACCTGTCTTTACGCATCCTCTTCGGAGTCCAGATCTTCCAGAAGTTCATCGATACGTCGACCCTCGAGAATCGATTTATCAAAGCGAAACTGAATTCCCGGGATATACTTGACGGCCAGTCGCTCCGCCAATTTCGACTGCACAAACTTCGTCGTCCCGTTGAGCGCCTTCTGAACCTCCGATGACGGGGGTTCTCCATCGAGCATCATATAGTAGATATGCGCGTTGCGTAGATCTGGCGTCAGGTCCACATCGACGATCTCAACCCCTTCCAAACGTGGGTCGTTGACCTCAGTGACGAATAGACGGGCCACAATCCGGTGGATCTGCTGGCCCACCTGGGCGGCCCGCCCAAAACCTCGGTTATCGTTGTCCATCCTGGGCTCCTCTCTTGATTACGACCATCGTTACAGCGTCGCCGCCACTTCTTTATGGTCGTAGACCTCAATCACATCGCCCACCTTGATGTCGTTATAGTTCGCGATGCTCAGTCCACATTCGAAGCCACTCTTGACCTCTCGGACATCGTCTTGAAAGCGGCGCAGCGAGTCGATGGTGGAGTCATAGATGATCTGACCCTGGCGAAGAATACGAGCCGCCGCATTACGCCGCACCTTGCCGTCGGTCACGTAGCAACCGGCGATGGTGCCCACCTTCGGGGCGCTGAAAGTCTCTCTGACTTCCGCATGCCCGATGACCTCCTCTTCCACGATCGGATCGAGGAGCCCTTCCAGAATATCTCGAATCTGGGAGATGGCGTCATAGATGATGGTATGGGTCATGATCTGGACCCCATACTCGTCGGCCACTTCTGAAGCCCGAGAGTCGGGCCGCACGTTAAAGCCAACGATCACCGATCCCGTCTCCGATGACGCCGCCAAGTTGACATCATTTTCTGTGATACCACCGACGCCGGTGTGAATGATCTTGGGACGGGCTTCCTCGTTTCCGAGCTTACCGAAGGCTTGCCTCAATGCCTCCACCGAGCCCTGGACATCGCCCTTGATGATGACCTTGAGCTCTTTCATTTCCCCTTCGCGAATCATCTGCGAGAGGTCTTCGAGGCTTCCGGCCGCTTCTTTGGCGCGGCTGGCCATCGTCTCTTTGCGACGCTGCTCCACCACGTGTTCCGTGATGCGCTTGGCATCGCTCTCTTCTTCGACCACGAAGATCGGCTCGCCGGCCTCCGGAATCCCACTCAGGCCCGTGATCTCCACTGGCTCGCTGGGTCCTGCCTCTTCGATTTCCACGCCGAGGTCGTCATGCATCGTTCTTACACGGCCGTAGTACTGGCCGCTGACGATGATGTCGCCTCGTCGCAGGGTTCCGCGCTGCACCAACACATTGCTCACCGGACCGCGTCCGATGTCGAGTTCTGCCTCCACCACCAGACCCTGGGCTTTGCGATCGGGGTTGGCCTTCAACTCCTCGAGTTCCGCCTGGAGTACCAACGCTTCCAGCAATCCCTCAATATTGATTCCCTTGAGGGCGCTGACTTCCACAAATAGCGTCGTTCCACCCCATTCTTCGGGGATCAACTCGTACTCCGCCAGCGCCGTCTTGACGCGGTCCGGATTGGCCTGGGGCTTATCGATCTTGTTGATCGCCACCACCATGGGCACACCGGCGTCGCGGGCGTGGTTGATGGACTCCACCGTCTGCGGCATGACGCCGTCATCGGCGGCCACCACGAGCACGGCTATATCAGTGGCTTTCGCTCCCCGCATCCGAAGGGCAGTAAATGCCTCGTGTCCCGGTGTATCCAAAAAGGTGATGTCAAGCTCATCCTTTTTCACCCGGTAAGCACCGATATGCTGGGTAATTCCACCGGCCTCAACGTCGGTCACCGCCGTTCGCCGAATCTCATCGAGCAATGACGTCTTTCCGTGATCGACGTGGCCCATCACGGTGACCACCGGCGGACGAGGGACTTGAGTTTCCTCGGGATCCTCGGCGGTGTCATAGAAGTTGGAGATGTCGAAGGCCACGTTCTCGACCGAGTAGTCGAATTCGTCAGCGATCAACGCCGCTGTCTCGAAATCGAGGGTCGTGTTCACCGTCGCCATCATGCCCATGTTCATCAATTCCATCGCCACTTTACCGGCCTTGACGCCCATTTCGTGGGCCAGGTCGCCGACGGAGATGACGTCCTCGATGCGGATCACCCGTTTGTGTTCCGCTGCCTCCGTGATCTCTGTCTTTTGCGGCCTGGAGCGCTTCTTCTTATTTTTACGCCGCCGCTTGCGACGAGATTTGGCGTCGTACAGGTCGGAACCCTCGACCACTCGCTTGCGGCGATGGCTCGAGCCCTTGCCCTTTTTCTTTTTCTTCTTCCGACTCTTTGACGGGCCAGGCGAGAAGTCTTTGTCCTCCGCTGCCAGTCGTTCTTTGAGAAGCTGTTCGTTGATGCGACCAACGACTTTGGCGTCGCCCTTTTCCTTCTTCTTCGACCGCTTCTTTGGGCGCTTGGCGCTCGGAGCTTTGGGCTTGGCCTCGGGAGGCGGCTGCTGTTCGTCGCTGGCGTCTTCTTCGCTGGACTCTTCTGCCTCTTCGGCATCGGCCTCGCCGTCGGCGTCCTCGGTCTCCTCTTCGGAGACGGGCTCATCATCGGCGTCGGACTCTTCGTCCTCCTCCGATGCCGCAGCTTCATCCGCTTCCTGAGGCTCGTCAGCGTCTTCCGCGTCTTCCGCGTCTTCCGCTTCTTCGGCTTCTTCCGCGTCTTCGGCTACTTCGGCTTCCCCGTCGTCCTGGGCCTCCGCCTCTTCGGACTCGCTTTCCTCGGCTTGCGCCTCATCGTCGCCGTCGTCACTGGCTTCTTGTGCCGACTCCTGCTCCGCCTGTTCTTCTTCTGGCTCTTCTGCGGGCGGTTCGGGGGTTTCGGCCGCTTCATCGGTCTCTTCGGTGACCTCTTCAGCCACTTCCTCGACCTCTGGCTCTTCCTCCGAAGGCGTGACCTTTCGGCGGCGCAGCGTTGGGCCCGTGGCGGCTTCCGAATCCTCATCTTCGCCGTTTTTCTTGGGCTTACGCCGGCGAAGCATTTTCGGTCCCACTCCATCCTCACTGGAGGGCCGGGACCGCGGCTTCTTGGCCTTTTTGGGCTTCTTTTTGCTGCCGTCCCGGAGATCCACGGCCTTCTTGACCTTGGTCACCTCCTCTGGACTGAGCACCGACATATAATTCCCCACGGAAATGTCGAGGTCGAGGCTGTTGATCTTGCTGACCAACTCCTGTTTGTCGCAGCCCAAATCTTTGGCTAGCTCGTATACACGTTGCTTCGGCATGTGTTCTCCACTCTGTCCGGCGAACATCGTCGATGCCGGGCGAACAGTTCGTTATATATCTCTGACTCGGCAGTCTGGCATTTCCAAAAGGATGTGCACGAAGCTGCCGCCGTCCATCTTTCATGGGTCTTTGGGATTCGAAACAACCCACGATGGCTGCTCCTTACTTCACCTTCGGACCAAACATCAACCTTCACCCTTGGCGCCCACCTGGGCGATCGGTCACGGTCCCGTAACGCTTCACCCGAAAGGCCGTTAGCCTTCCGGGCGACAAGTCTCAGGCATCGTCGTCAGAAGCGCTCGCTTCTGCCTCATCGGAAGGTTCCTCGCTCTCCTTTTTTGGCTCTTCTTCGGAGTCCGAATCGGCGGCAGCTTCATCATCTTCTTCGGTCACTGAGCTCTCCTCCTCTTGCGAGGATTCATCGCCCTCATCACCGTCTTCGCCGCCTTCCTCTTGAGCTTCCTCTTGAGCTTCCTGCTCGTCGTCGTCCTCGTCCTCCTGCTGGCCCTCTTCAAAGGCCTGGCGAGCGGCTTCGAACGCCTCGTCGTCCTCGATCTTATTTTGCTGGCGGTACAGCTCTTCGGCGGCAAACAGAATCTGACTTGCCTTCTTGACGTTGGGCCCCAAACCAGCGGCCTCGGCCAGCGTTTCTTCATCCTCCTCGAACACCACATGACCCACCGTCGTATAACCGGAGTCATAGAGATTGGCTGCCACCTTGGAACCGACGCCCTTGATCTCTTCCAGATCACGTCGGGCGTAATCGGCCTCCGTCATCGCCTCAGGCGATCCCGGTGCCGGTCGCGACAGAATATCTTCGGCGGCCGCAATGATGGCCTCCGCTGCATCCAGATCGAAACCGGGGATCTGTGCCAACTCTTCCGGCGGCGCCTGAACCATATGCTCCAGCTTGTTGTAGCCCAGAGCAAATAGCGTATCGACCATATCCTCGTTGACCCCGTCGAATTCCAGGAGAGCCTCTCTAGACTCTTCCATCATATTCGCCAGGCGGGTCTCGGAGATGATGTCCAGGTTCCAACCCGTGAGCTGGGCGGCCAGGCGTACATTTTGACCGCCACGACCGATCGCCAGGCTCAGCTGGTCGTCGGGAACGATCAACTCCATGGTCATATTCGATTCGTCGATCAGAACCTTATTGACCTCGGCGGGGCTGATGGCATTGCACACAAATCGCGCCGTGTCCTCCACATAGGGGACAATGTCGATCTTTTCGCCCCGAAGTTCTTGAACCACGGCCTGGACCCGAGATCCACGCATTCCCACGCACGCTCCCACCGGATCGACGTCACTGTCGCGACTGTAGACCGCCACCTTCGTTCGCACACCGGGCTCTCGGGCCACGGCCACAATACGCACCGTATCCTCGTGAATCTCCGGCACTTCCTGCTCGAAGAGCTTGATGAGAAGCATGGGATCGGCCCGCGTCAACACCACCTGCGGGTCGCGGCTCGATCGCTTGACCTCTTTGATCATCGCCTGGAGTCGATCACCGGGGCGATAGCTCTCCCGCGGCGTCTGTTCGCTTCTCGGCAATATGGCGTCCGTCCGTCCCAGATCGACAATGATATTGCCTTTCTCGAAACGGCGCACTCGCCCAATCACCATGTCGCCAACGGTATCCTTGTACTCTTCGTAGATGATATCGCGCTCGGCCTCTCGGACGCGCTGGATGATCACCTGCTTGGCCGTCTGGGCAGCGATTCGCCCAAAGGTCTTATTATAGGAGTCGAGCTTGGTCAGATCGCCGTAGCTCTCGTCCTGGGCCTTGGCCTTATGCTTTTCTTCTTCCCGATAGAAGATCTGGAATAGCAACTCCTCTCCCGGATAGGCCTCAAAGCCCGCCTCTTCCACCTCATCGACCGACACCTCCCGATAGGGGTTTTCCACCTCTTCGGTCACGGTGATGATCTGGAAGAGTTGCACCTCACCGCTCTCCTCATTGAACTCCGCTTCGATCTCGCGCTGAGCCCCATAGGTTTTTCGAGCCGCCGTCAAGATCGCAGCTTCCAACGTCTCGATCAAAATCGAGCGTTCAATTCCCTTGGTGCGACCTACCTCGTCGATGACGCTATTGAGATTCATTGCTTTTTACTCGCGTTGGAAAAATCAAACTTCAACTTCGCTCGCGCCACATCGTCCCAGGCCACGGCGAAGGTCTCGTCGTTAAATTCGATGACCAATTCACCCTCGTCGTGAGAGTTGAGCCTGGCCACCACTTTATTTTTGCCCGCCACCGGTTGGCGCAGGACTAATTCCACCTCTTCGCCCACCACCCGATCCAGGTGATGGGGTTTGGTCAGTGGACGCTCGATGCCCGGGCTCGACACCTCGAGCACATAGACTTCGGGGACCGCTTCTTCGGCGTCAAAAATCGCCTCCATGTAGCGGCTTACCTCCGCGCACTCGTCGACATTGATCCCCTGACCAGGCTCGGACTCGTCGCGATCGATGAAGAGGCGCACGATCCATTTGCCATGAACCGTCGTCTCCACGTCCCACAGACTATAGCCATGAACCTCAGCCGCTTCCTCGGCCCATTGCTGAATCTTGGTCTTCAGCTCCGGGGTAAGGGGCTTGGAGGATTGACTCCCTTTACGGGGTTTGCGTTTTCTTTTGCGCTTTCTGCCCACGCTGCTGCGCTCCTTGCTCTGGCCCGGGACGCCCGCTGATTTTCTGCCCTAATAATTCGTCATCAGGGAGCGGGTGTCGACCACATTTGGCCAGGTGCTAAAAATAGAAAAAGCGGGCTTTTCGGGCCCACTTCCGCTTTAACTTCGCGAAATGTAGCGAAACGCCAACTCATTCTGGCGTCGCCCTCCTTGGCCTGCCCGACCGCCACGGTGGCGTTCGAAATCTGGTCAAGGGCCGCATCTACAACCACCTAACCATCAGGTGACCTCACTTCTTCCAAATGCGACGGCGCCAACAATTAGGGAACACCTCCTTTTCTGTCAAGGGCCACCTGCGGCAATGGCCTATCCCATCCCCCTATTCCGCATTGACATCCCATCGGTTGGCCCTAGCCTCGTCTATCGCGATCGACGGTGATCCAGCTTCTCTCGTCCAGGCCTTCCCCTCATGCGTATTGCTCTCGTTCAAATGTGCTCTGGTCGCGACCGCGCGGCGAACCTGGAGCGAAGTGAGTCCCTGATCCGCCAGGCCGCCAGCCGCGGAGTGCACTGGGTCTTGACGCCCGAGAATACCCCATTTCTGGGACGTGACCGCGAGAAGTTGGCGATCGCCGACCATATCGACGGTCCCACCGTCGACGTTTATCGAAAGCTGGCCAAAGACCTCAATATCTGGCTTACCCTGGGGAGCACCGCCGAGTTATCAAAGGACCCAAAGCGTACCCATAACACGCAGGTCCTCATCGATCCCCAGGGGGATGTGGCCTCGTCCTATAGAAAAATTCACCTCTTTGATGTCGACGTCGACGTCGATAACTCCTTTCGTGAATCCGATTCCGTGGCCCCGGGCAGCCAGCCCGTGGTTGCTCAACTCCCCGGCCCCGGAGAGTCCACGTGGTCGGTAGGGCTTTCCATTTGTTATGATCTTCGCTTTCCCGAACTCTATCGATCCTACCAACACCAGGGATGCCAGGTCCTGACTGTGCCCTCTGCCTTTACCCGACGAACCGGAAGCGCCCACTGGCACGCCTTGCTCCGCGCTCGAGCCATCGAAAACCAGGCCTATGTCCTCGCCCCCAACCAATGGGGTCACCACTTTGGCAACCGCTATTCCTTCGGCCAGAGCGCCGTCTACGACCCCTGGGGACAACTCATCGCCTCCGCCAGCGATGGCGAGTCGATCACCACCGCCGACCTGAACATGAACAAGGTCCTTGAAATTAGACGGTCCATGCCTGTGTTAGACCACCGACGACTGACCACCATCGAGCAAAATCGCCCAGTTGAGCGTTGACGCCGCGCCCCTGGCCTCGCTAACGATGACCGCGTTGGGTCTCTCTTTCCCCCGATTTCTATTATGCTCACTCTGATCACCGGCCTGGAGATAGCGTTGCCCATCGCCTATGCGGTGGTCTTCGCTCTTTACGTACGTCACTTTTTGGATGGCGCGACCAAGGCCCAAACCCCGATCACCGCCTCCCACGCCCTCTATGCCACGCTGACCGTCCATCTCGTCTATCTCGTCGGCCGCGGCTTCTATATCGAACATATCCCGGTGAGCTCACGGGCTGAGTTCTTGTCGCTGGTCGCCATCTGTATAGGTGTGGTCTACGCCGTCACGGAGCGGCGCCACGGCGATCCCAACACGGGCCCCTTCTTTGTCGCCCTGGCCGTAGGGGCCCAGACGTGGTCCTCCTTTATGATGGCCCCCTCGACCCCACCGGACCTCCTCCTGGAGCACCCCACCTACGGCGTGCACGTCCTATTTACCGTGTTCGGCTTCACCGCTCTGGCGGTCAGCGCCATCTACGCCCTGATGTACATCTTGCTGTCGCGCCAGCTCAAATCGCGAAACCTGGGCATCATCTTCCAGCGATTGCCATCGCTGTCCATCCTCGAAAAGATGAGCAAGTTGTCCACCATTTTCGGCGTTATCTTTCTGGGCATCGGCCTGTTGACCGGCCATCTCCTCGCCGTCTACGTGCCCGGGATCGACCTCAATATTCTCGATCCCAAGATCGCCGTCACCTACCTTGCCTGGTTTGCCTACGTGGCCGGGCTCCTGATTACATGGATACGAGGCCTTTCCGGACGGCGCATGGCCTATCTATGCCTCGGGGGTTATCTGGCCCTCATCGCCTCCATGGTGGTCATCAATTCGTTTCTAAGTAGTTTTCACTCCTTTCAGTAACCGACGTTCGAACTCATGGCATCGTCGCACCACCTCAGCGCTATCTCCTTTAGCCACCGCAATGCGGGGCTAGATGCTCGAGATGCTCTATCCTTTAAGCCTCACGAGGCCCACGCGTTCGCGGAGCGAACCCGCCACCTGGGCATTGAGGAGGCCGCCGTCCTGTCGACGTGCAACCGCACTGAATTCTACGTGGTCAGCGACCGGCCGGACACCATCTGGGAGGTCATCTCCCCCCTGGTCAGCGAATTGCGTTCTCTGGATCTAGACGAACTCCCATCGCCCGATATCGCCACTGGCAACCAGGCGGCGCGCCATCTCTTTAGAGTGGCGGCCTCCCTGGAATCCGTCGCCCTCGGCGAAAACGAGATCCTGGGCCAGGTCAAAGACGTCCACCAACGCATCTTACAGCGCGACGTCCGGACACCGCTTTTGGACCGGTTATTTCAATACGCCATCCGCGTGGGCAAACAGGTGCGCACCGAAACCCAACTCTGCCATGGCGCCCTCTCCGTCAGCTCCGCGGCCGTGGACCTGGCCGCCAAGATCTTTGGCGATTTTGATCGTCGCCAGATCCTCATCGTCGGGGCCGGCGACACCGCCGAAAAAGCAGCGATGCACTTCTCCAACGCCGGTGCCACCGACTTTTTAGTACTCAACCGCAGTGAGGAGCGCGGCCGCCGTGTTGCCTCCGCCTTCGACGCCGAGTATCGACCCCTCGACGACCTTCACACCACCTGCCAGAAGGCCGATGTCGCCGTCTTCGCCACCGGTGCCCGCGATCACCTTCTGACCCATGACGATCTTCGTCAGGTCATGCGAAAGCGCCAACACCGACCGATCTTTCTCATCGATATCTCCAACCCCCGCAATGTGGACCCCCGGGTCAACCGCCTCGACAGCGCCTTCCTCTACAATATGGACGACCTCCAACAGGTGGTGGAGAACAACCTCGCCTCCCGCCGTGAGGAGATTCCAAAGGCCTGCTCCATCATCGACCACATGGTCGACGAGTGGAGCAACTGGCGCCGTTCTCTGGAGGTCACCCCCACCATCGCCTCCCTGGCTCAATTCTTCGACCAGGTCCGCGCCGAGGAGATCGACCGCCAGTCCAACGGCATCTCCGACGAAAAGCGCCAGATGCTCGACGACTTCTCCCGAGGCCTGGTCAAGAAGCTGCTCCATAACCCCATCATGTACCTTCGAAGCTCAGTGGACGAGAACTCTCTAAGCACGGAAGACCTCAAATTGGTCCGTTCCCTCTACGATCTCGATTCCTTTCACGACGAGAAGAACGAATGAAACTCAAATTGGGCTCACGCACCTCTAACCTCGCCCTCTGGCAATCCCGACGTGTGGCCAGCGAGATCGAGGCGGCGCACGAACATATCTCCGTCGACATCGTGGGCATGGAAACCACCGGCGATCGTCGCGGCGATGTGCCCCTTCCCAGCATCGGGGCCAAGGGGTTATTTACCGCCGAACTGGAGCAAGCCCTCCTGGAAGACCGCATCGACCTCGCTGTCCACTCCCTCAAGGATCTTCCCTCCACGCTTCCCGAGGGCCTCAAATTCGCCGGTTCCCTCGAGCGCGCCAACCCGACGGACGCCTTCATCTCCACGCGCTGGAACGGAGTCGACGAACTCCCCGACGGGGCCCAGGTCGCCACGGGAAGCCAGCGCCGACGCGCCCAGCTTCTCCACCGCTTTCCCTCTCTCAAGCTGGTCAACCTGCGCGGCAATATTGAAACGCGCCTCCAGAAGCTCGAGGACCAGGGCCACGACGGGATCATCATGGCCACCGCCGCCCTCCACCGCCTGGCGATCGACGACCACATCACCGAGGCCCTGGATCCCAGCGAGTTCGTCCCCGCCGTCGCCCAGGGGGCCATCGGCGTCGAGACCCGCGTTGGCCGCGACGACATCGACGAGTTGCTCGCCCCCATCTGGCACCGACCGACCGTGGAGGCCGTCCGCGCTGAGCGCCACTTTATGCGCCGCCTCGATGGGGGTTGCTCCGTCGCCCTCGGTGGTTATTGTCGCCCCCGATCGGAAGGCGGCTGGTCCTTCCACGGCTGGGCCTCCTCGACGGACGGCCAGCAGGTCATCAAACAAACCACGCACGGTGACGACCCGACCTCGCTCGCCAAAACCATGGCTCAATCCTTCGTCGAGCGCGGAGCCCAGGACATCCTCCATTCATGACTTTAACGATCTTCGACACCGGCACCTCCCCTCCCGACCAGGTCTCCGACCACGGCGTCCAGATCATCCACCGCCCGGCCCTTACGCGCCGGGGCATCGAGGTCGACAGAGAGCACCTGAGCTCTGTTCTCCAAACGCCGTCTCACCTCGTCTTCTATAGCCAATTTGCCGTCCGTCAGACCATCGAGCAGCGCCTCATTGCTCGACCCGGCGACCACCACTTCTGGGCTGTTGGCTCGCATACCGGTGGCCTTTTGGCCTCCCACTTCGGTGTCACACCGCACGTCCCCGATGCCTCCCACTTCCAGGCGCTCAAGGATCGCCTCCTGGAGCGCGGCCCCACCCTTCCACTGGTCTCCTTTGGCCTCCGAGGCAAGCGCCGCGACCTCAGCGCTCTCGCGGCGACCTGGCAGGTCAACTGGACCTGTATCGACATCTACGCCTCGACTCCCGCCGACCCCGCGACCCTTCGCCGTGCCTTTGACGACCACCGGCCCCAATGGCTCACGCTCACCAGTTCCCGGGGGGTTCAATCGGTGGTCGACGCCATCGGTACCTCTGCGCTACACAGAGCCCGAGATAAGCGCGGGCTTCGCTTTGCCGCCATTGGCCCTTCCACGGCGGCGACCGCTTCTGAGCTCGGCCTCGCCATCGATCTCGTCCCTGAATCCACCGGTCGACAGCGCCTCATCGAGGCGGTCATCGATCATTCGGCTACTACTGACCCCCCTTCCCGACCATGAATCGACGCCAACGCTTTATCGACGCCTGCCTCTCTAAACCCGTAGATCGCCCACCCCTGTGGGTGATGCGTCAGGCCGGTCGCCACCTGCCTGAATATCGAGCGCTCAAGGAAAAATACTCTTTCCATGAGATCGCTCAGACTCCGGAATTGGCGCTGGAGGTCACCATGCAGCCCCTGCGGCGCTATGACATGGACGCCGCCATCGTCTTTACGGACATTCTCGTCATCCCCGAGGCCATGGGCCAGCCCTACGGATTTCCCGAAGGCGGGGGGATCGAAATGGAATTCGCCATCGAGTCCGCCTCCGATATCGAGGCACTGAGCACCGACGCCATCGTCGACAAACTCAGCTACGTCGGCGACGCCCTGACGCTGATCCGTCGGGAACTCGGCGACGAGCGAGCCCTCATTGGTTTCGGTGGAAGCCCCTGGACGCTGGCGACCTACATGCTTGAAGGGGGCAGCTCTAAATCCAAGGAGCGCGCCCGAGAACTCTTCTATACGGAGCGTGAACTCTACGACCAACTCCTCTCCAAGATCACGACGGCGCTCACCGATTATCTGCAGATGCAGATCGACAGTGGCGTCGACGCCATTCAACTCTTCGACAGTTGGGGTGGATCGCTATCGGCCCACAGCTTTGAAGCCGCCTCCACTCGCTGGATGGGGCAACTCGTCGACGCCATCGACGGCCAGGTGCCGACCATCGTCTTCTCTCGCGGCATGCATCACTGCCTTGAAGACCTGGTCAATACCGGCGCCGACGTCCTCGGCATCGATTGGACCGCCGATCTGCCCACGGTAAAAGAGCAACTCCCCCAGGGCGTCGCCGTTCAGGGCAATCTGGATCCCGCCTTGATGAATACGACGCCGGAACTGGTGCACCGCGAGGCGACGCGAATTTTGGAGTCCATGAAGGGACAACAGGGTCATATCTTCAACCTCGGCCATGGGATCTCTCCGCGCTGCCGCATCGAATGCATGGAGGCCCTGGCCGATACGGTAACCTCATTTCGCTGAGCTCTGGCGTTTCGCAAAGGACCTCATCCATGCCTGACCGCATTGCCGTCATCGGCGCTGGAATTAGCGGGCTGACGACGGCCTATCACCTTCGTCACCGCGGCTTCACCGTCCAAGTATTCGAGGCCAACGATCAGGTCGGTGGCCCCATCGCCACCCGATCCATCGACGGGTATCGCATCGAGACCGGGCCCCACACCTTGTTGGTGCGCCACGCCGCCGTGGAGCGCCTGATCCAAGACCTCGGGCTCGGTGACGAAGTCACCGTCGCCAATGAGGAGGCCAAAAAACGCTTCGTGGTGCGACACGGAAAGCCCATCGCTCTTCCCATGTCGCCGGCCGACTTCGCCACCACGGAGCTGCTGTCGCCGGCCGCTCGCCTGCGCCTTCTCGCCGAACCCTTTATGCCCGCCAACCGGCCTCCCGACGACATCGACGAGACCCTGGCGTCCTTCATCGCGCGTCGGCTGGGCGAAGAGGCTCTGGCATATCTGCTCGACCCCTTCGTCGGCGGCATTTTCGCCGGAAACCCCTATCAGCTCTCGGCGCACCACTCCTTTCCCACTCTCGTGGCCTTCGAAAAGGAGCACGGTTCCATCGCTCTCGGAGCGCTCAAGGAGCGCCTCCTGGGCACCTCATCGGACGAGCGCGTGCAGCGCCGCCTGATCTCCTTTCAAGACGGGATGGCCGCCCTCGTCAAATCCCTGGCTGCCCAGATGGAGGACGACCTTCATCTCTCCTCCACGGTCCGTGAAGTACGTCAACTCGACGAAGACTGGGAGTTGATCTTTGACTGGGAAGACTCCCGGCGAAGCGAGCGCTTTGACGCCCTGGTGGTCACCGTGCCCACCCATCGACTCCGTTCCATTGACTGGAGCCAGACCACCCTTTCTTCCTCCCTGCTCCGCGAGGTGGCGACCCTTCCCTACGCCCCCTGCACCGTCGTCTCTACCGGCTTCGACAAGACCCAGCTCGACCATCCCCTCGATGGCTTCGGAGCCCTCGTGCCCGCCGTCGAAAATCGACATATTCTGGGCTCACTCTTTGTCTCCACCATGTTCGACGGCCGCGCCCCGCAGGGCAAAGTCAACCTCACGACCTTCGTCGGTGGCGCCCGCCAGCCCCAATTGGCCCGGCGAAGCGACGCCGACATCCTCCAGCTCGTGCGCCAGGACCTGGGGCGCCTCCTCGGACTTCGCGGAGAGCCCGAGATGACCCATATCACCCGTTGGGACAAGGCCATTCCCCAATACGAAGTGGGCCATCAATACTATCTGGATCGCTTTGAGGCCCTGGAGTCGGCGACAAACGGCCTCTTTTTCGCCGGCAATTTCAAAGACGGTATTGGCGTCCCCGACCTCATCGTCGAGAGCGAAGAAAAAGCCCACCAGATCGAAGAAGCCCTCTCCTAACCCCGCCTGTATTCGCTCTATCTACGACGGAGATCTCGATGTCGCGCTTTTCATTGACCCGCCGCCCTCGTCGCCTGCGAAGTTCTTCCCACATCCGGGCCATGGCTCGTGAGACCTTCCTTCGCCGCGATGATCTGATCATGCCCATTTTCATCTCCCATGGCACCAATATTTGCCGTGAGATCCCCTCGATGCCGGGCATTTACCAATACTCACTGGACGAACTCGATCGCGAACTCGACGCCCTCTCCAAGGCCGGCATCGAGCGCATCATCCTGTTTGGAATTCCAGAGCACAAAGACGCCGTCGGCAGCGACACTTTTAGCGACGAGGGCATCATTCAACGGGCGCTGGCCCATATCGCCGACGCCTACCCCCATTTCTATCGCATCACCGACGTCTGCTTTTGCGAATATACGGACCATGGCCACTGCGGCGTCCTCGACGACCAGGGGCATCTGCTCAATGATCCCACCCTCGTCAACCTCCAGAAGCAGGCCCTCTCCCATGTGGAAGCAGGGGCTCAAATGCTCGCTCCTTCGGGAATGCTCGACGGCATGATCGGCGCCATCCGCCAGGCCCTGGACGACCATGACCACAGCTCCATTCCGATCATGAGTTACGCCGTCAAATACGCCTCCGCCTTTTATGGTCCCTTTCGCGACGCCGTGGACTCCAGCCCCGAATTTGGCGACCGCAGCGCCTATCAGATGGACCCTGCCAACCGGCGAGAAGCGATGGTGGAAGCCCGCCTGGACGTCGATCAGGGCGCCGACATTCTGATGGTCAAACCGGCGCTCTCCTATCTCGATATCGTCGCTGATCTGCGTCGAGAGATTGACTTACCCCTGGCCTGTTACAACGTTTCCGGCGAGTACGCCCTGGTCAAAGCGGCAGCCGCCAACGGCTGGGTCGATGAGACCGGCGTCGCTCACGAAAAATTGCTGTCCATGAAACGGGCCGGCGCGGACCTGATCCTGAGCTATTTTGCCCGCGACCTGGCTCCATCTCTCGACGGCTAATCGGCTTTTCGATGCGTCGTTATCGCCAACTCCACGACCCTGACAACTCCCTCTCCTACGGCATTACCATGAAAGGCGTACTCCTCCTGAATTTGGGTTCCCCGGACTCCACAAAGTCCATCGACGTCTACAAATACCTGCGGGAATTCCTCAATGATCCCCGCGTGATCGACTTCTCCTACGTCAAGCGAAAGCTACTCGTCGAGGGGATCATCGCCCCCTTTCGAGCTTCCAAATCGGCCGAGGCCTATGAAAAGGTCTGGACCGACCAGGGATCGCCTCTGTTGGTCGCTGCCTATGCCGTTCAGGAACTCCTGGCTCAGCGCATCGACCTGCCCGTCGAGATCGGGATGCGCTACGGAAATCCCTCCACAGAATCGGGCATTCGCGCCCTCCTGGCTCGAGGGGTCGACGAGTTCTTCATCGTTCCCATGTATCCCCACTACGCGATGTCGAGCTATGAGACGGCCTTCGTCCACGCCCGAGAGATCCTCGAAGATCTCGCCCCCGACGCCACCGTCGACATCCAACCTCCATTCTACAACGACCCCGACTATATCGACGCCCTCCTGGAGGTTGCCAAACCCCACCTGGAGGAGGATTACGACCACGTCCTCTTCAGCTACCACGGCGTCCCCGAGCGCCACGTCAAGGTCACCGACCCCTCCAAGATGCACTGTCTGGCCATTGATGACTGCTGCCAGAAAAAGAGCCCCGCTCACGCCTACTGTTATCGCCACCAGTGCTTTGCCACCACCTGGGCCTTCGTCGAAAAGGCGGGGATCCCCGACGACAAATACTCCGTCTCCTTTCAGTCCCGGCTGGGAAGCGACCCCTGGCTTAGACCCTTCACAGACAAGATGCTGGAGCGCTTGCCGTCCAAAAATAAGAAGCGGCTCGTCATCATTTCGCCGGCCTTCGTCGCCGACTGCCTGGAGACCATCGAGGAACTGGGTATGGAGGGCCGCGAGGACTTTATGGAGGCCGGCGGAAAGGAATATCGCCTCGTCCCCTGCCTCAACGATCACCCCAGCTGGGTTGACCTCCTTGAGCGCTTCGTCCACGACTATCTGGAAGGCGACCTTCGCGTCGGACCCACTGAGGGCGCCGCCGAATGAGCTTTACTCCACAGCTAATCGATCTCGCTTAGATAGGACTCATCATGTTCGAAAAAAGCCAGGCCCTCCTGAAACGCGCCCAGAAGACGATGCCCGGCGGGGTCAACTCGCCGGTCCGCGCCTTCACCTCCGTCGGTGGGACGCCACCCTTTATCGACCACGCCAAGGGCGCCACCATCACCGATGTCGATGGCAATGAGTATATCGACTACGTGCTGACCTGGGGCCCCTCGATCATCGGTCACGCCCATCCCGAGGTCGTCGAGGCCTGCCAGAGCGCCGTGGCCCGCGGATCCTCTTTTGGAGCCCCTACCTCTCTGGAGATCGACCTCGCCGAAGAGATCGTCGATCGCGTCGAGGGCGCCGACGGTGTCCGCCTGGTCCACAGTGGTACCGAGGCCTGCATGACCGCCCTTCGCGTCG
>CAYQBU010000056.1:12595-19944 GCA_964415785.1 uncultured Bradymonadales bacterium | reverse complement strand
ATAATCAGATCCCCCGCGAGGTGCTGCTCCCCATGGAACTCGACGAGGGCGAAACGCAAGCCCTGGAGGACCTCCTGACGGAGCTCGCCGACCACCGCGTCTACGTCAAAACCCCGCAGCGAGGCGCCAAAAAGGCATTGGTCAAGGCCGCCTCCACCAACGCCGAACACTCCTTTAAAGAGGAGCACGCCCGCGAGGAGCGGGTGCGCGATCTGCTGGAAAAACTCCAGCGACGCCTCCACCTCCAGAACATCCCCCGCCACATCGAGTGCTACGATATCTCCAATTTCCAGGGCCGCCAGATCGTGGGCTCCCGCGTCGTCTTCGTCGATGCCGAACCGGAGAAGTCCAAGTATCGCCGCTACAAGATGCGCCATCAACAGGGCCAGGACGACTTTGGCAGCATGCGCGAGGTCATGCAGCGTCGCTTTCGCAAGGTCGCCGACGGCTCCAGCGACGCTCCCGACCTGGTCGTCATCGATGGCGGCAAGGGCCAACTCGGCCAGGCCACCACCGTCCTCGAGGACCTGGGAATCTACGACGTCGATGTCATTTCACTGGCCAAATCGCGGGCCGACAAAACGGGCTTTGATGACCGCGAGATCACCCATAGCGCCGAACGCGTCTTTTTGCCCGGTCGCAAAAACCCGGTGATCCTCAAGCAAAATAGCGCCGAAATTTACCTGCTCCAACGCCTGCGCGACGCCGCCCATGACTTCGCCATTGGCTACCACAAGAATCTTCGGCGCAAGCAAAACCTGCGCTCCAGCCTCAATGAAATTCCCGGCGTCGGCCCCTCCACCAAACGAGACCTCTTGCGCCACTTTGGGAGCCTCAAAAAGATCAAAACGGCCTCCCTCGATGAGCTTCTGGAGGTCGATGGCGTCGGCCCCTCCACCGCCGGGGCCGTCCACGATTACTTTCATCCCGCCCGATCATGACTACCTTTAATCCCTTGCGCACGCCCCGGCGCCATTCGCTATCGGCGGCCTCCATGGCCCAGATGGTGAACTTCGCGCCGTTCTGTGCTAAGGCTTCGCTCGTTGCTCGACTGCTCTATTGACAACCTACGACTTATCGACCTTTCAACTGGAGTATTTCTCATGCGCATTTCCCTGACCACCCTCGCCATTGGCCTCCTACTGAGCGCCGGTGGCTCCCTGGCGGCCTGCTCCTCGAGCAGCCCCGTTGCCGATGGCAGCGCGCCCGCCGAATATCAGTCCCTCTCCGAGGAAGAAGAAGAGGCGGACTCCAACGACGAGGCCGAAGAGAGCGCCGAAGCGGAACCCGATCTCTCCGAAACCCCACAGGCCCCAGAGGGCGAACAAGCCCCGGGCATGGGCATGGAGGGCGCCCAGCCCGGCCAACAGCCCCAACAGCAAGAACAAGGCGAGCCCCCTCGCGCCACCGGACCGGTGGCCACCGTCGGCGACGAAGAGATCTCGGCCGACACTTTCAACGAGCAAATGGAGCAGCAGCTCGCCCAGATGGCCCAGCAAATGGGTGGCCAGGTCCCCCCTCAATTCGCCGCTCAGATCCAGGACGAACTCCTCGATCAGCTCATCCAGATGGAACTCATCGACCAGGCGATCGCCGAGGCCGACCTCGACATCCCCGAGGAGCGCGTCCAGGAGCGCCTCCAGGAATTCCGCGACGAGTTCCAAGCCACCGCCGCCGAGCAAGTCGGTGCCGAGATGGACTTCGACGACTACATCGCCCAGATGGGTCTGACCGAAGACGAGCTCTACGACATCATCGAGGAATCGGTGGCCATCGAGATGCTCCTCGAGGACAGCGGCGTCGAGATGCCCACCGATGAAGACGTGCGCGCCTTCTACGACGACAACCCCGACATGTTCACCACCCCCGAGCTCGTCGAGGCCCGTCACCTCCTCATCGGCGCCATGGGAACCACTGAAGACCCCGCCGCTCTGGCTCGCGAGATCTATGACGAGCTCCAGGAAGAAGACGTCGACTTCGACACCATCGCCCAGCGTCATGGCGACCAGGTCATCGTCGACGAAGGCCCCATCGTTCGCGAAGTTCCCGCCGAAGCTCAGCACCAACAACCCCCGGAGCTCGCCGAACAAGCCTTCGCCCTTGAAGACGGCGAGATGTCGGAACCCTTCCAGATCCAACAGGGCTGGCTGATCATCGAGCGCATCGAGCACCAGGAAGACGAGGTCATCCCCTTCGAGGAAGTGGAAGACCAGCTCGAAAGCCAGCTCCGCAACCAGACCATGGAGGAGTCGCTCCAGGAGTTCCTCGTCCAATTGGAGTCCGAAACCTCCGTGCAGCGACACCCCGAAAACATCCAGTAAGTTAGCCTCTCTCCGGGGCTCAGCCTTGACACAACGCCGGCCAGTGCTTACGCACTTGGCGTTGAAAACAGTTACGCTGAGCCCCTTTTTATATCCTCTTTAAGGAGTTTAATTTATGGCCTCTCCCATCCGCCTCGCCGTTACCGGTGCCGCCGGCTCCATCGACTACTCCCTTCTCTTTCGAGCCGCCGCCGGTGAGATTTTCGGTCCCGACACTCCCGTAATCCTCCAGCTCCTTGAGATCACCCCCGCCATGGACGCCCTCGAAGGTGTGGCCATGGAGATCGACGACTGCGCCTTCCCCCTGCTGGAAGACATGATCCTCACCGACGACCCCGAAAAGGGCTTTGATGGCGCCAACGTCGCCATCCTCGTCGGCGGCATGCCTCGCGGAAAGGGCATGGAACGGGCCGACCTCATCAAGGCCAATGGCCCCATCTTCGAAGCTCAGGGCAACGCGATGAATAAGGTGGCCGCCGACGACATCCGCGTCTGCGTCGTCGCCAACCCCTGCAACACCAACGCCCTGATCACCATGGCCAACGCTCCCGACATCCCCAACGAGCGCTTTACCGCCATGACCCGCCTGGACGAAAATCGCGCCAAGAGCCAATTGGCCACCAAGGCCGGCGTTCCCGTCAAAGCAGTCTCCAATATGGGTATCTGGGGCAACCACTCCAATACGATGTACCCCGACTTCTTCAACGCCCAGATCAACGGCACCGCCGTGCCCGAGGTCATCGACGACCACGACTGGCTCAAGCAAGACTTCATCTCCACCGTCCAGGGCCGCGGCTCGGCGATCATCGAAGCCCGCGGTCAATCCTCGGCCGCCAGCGCTGCCAACGCCGCCATCGAGCACGTCCGCGACTGGTTCCAGGTCACCCCGGAGGACGATTGGCACGCCATGGCCGTTCCCTCCCCCGGCGCCTACGGCATCAGCGAAGATCTCATCTTTAGCTTCCCCGTTCGCTGCGATGGCGAGGGCAACTACGAGATCGTCGAGGACATCGAGATCAACGACTTCGCTCAGGACAAGATCGACACCACGGAAGCCCAGCTCCTCGAGGAGCGCTCCGTCGTCGAAGATCTCCTCAGCTAAGTCCCCTGTTGATCCCCCAACGCCGCCGACCCTCATCGGCGGCGTTGGCCTTTCTTGAGTCCCTTGCACATCCTCAACCACATCGTTACAACGCTGGCGGACCGCAGTTTGTTTATCGGGTCCCAATATTTTGACGCTGTGTGGAGCTTTTACTCATGTCTTTTCGAGTCTTTATTTCCCGCGCCGACACCCCGGAACAGTCCTCTGACGATCCCATCACGCTCGACGAATGGAAGAATGTCGTCAACGATATCCCTGAGATTCACCTCTACGATGGCGAAGACTCCCTGCCGCCTCATGTGGCAGCCCCTGAACCCAGCGAGGGCCTGGCCCGATGGGCCGGTCATCCCCGTCTGGAGTCGATCTGGTTTAACCACCAGGACGGCTATATCTACGTCCACGGCTACGACGCCTACGTCAACATGCGCATGAGGGTTCTCGCCAATCGGCTCGGCGCTCGCGTGATGGACAAACACGGCCGCTTCGTCTGAATCCCCATACCAGGGATCTCCGGCGCTCCACCGCGTCTCATCAAGCCTGGCCGATCATGCGCCGACTATCGCTCCAACTTCTCCTGGTCACGACCGCCTATTGGATGGTCGTCTCCTGCTCTCTCCTCGCATCGTCGGCCGACGCTCAGGCCTTCGAGGAAAACCTCCAACAAACCGTCGAAGAGCAGGTCGCCGATGGCCTGGCACCGGGCGCCCAGCTCGTCGCCGTCGCCGACGGCCAACTCGTGATCCACGAGACCTACGGCGTCGATGACGAACTGTTCAATCTGGGCTCCGCCACTTCATCGCTGAGCGCCCTGGCGACTCTTCATCTACTGCACACCCAACAGATCGGGCTCGACGAACCCATCTCCGATCTCGACGTCGCCACCGACTTTCTGCACCAACTCGACGACAGCACCGACGCCTGGAATGCACTGTCCTGGCGCTACCTTCTGGACCACCGATCCGGTCTGACCGAATCGACCACCGCCATACGCACTCCCTCGCCCGACACCCATCGGGCGCTCGACGAGAGCCTGCTGAGCCATTTTCCGACCTTCGTGGCCACTCCCGGTCAACGCTTTCAGCCCAGCCATCACGCCAGCGCCCTCGCCGGACTCCTGGCCGCCCAGGCCAGCGGCCGCGACTACCCCACCTTTTTGGAGGACTTCCTCTTTTCGCCACTGGGCATGGACGATGCCCACAGCCTGGCCGCCGGTCTCCCGGACCGAGAGCTCGCCCAGGGCCATATCCGTGTCTCCGGCCGCCTCCAACCCCAACCCCATCGCGGAGTGGGGCTTAGCCCCGTCGACGGACTCTACGTCTCAGGAGACGATATGGCGGCCCTCCTGAACTTTTTGACCCTTCCCGGCGACGAGGTCGCCGAAGGTGACTTAACTCCTCTTCACCGAGCCCTCCGCGATCTGCGAAGCACGAGCTTCCAGCCCCATCCCAAGGTCTCCGGCGTCACTCCCGGCTTGACTGTGCGCCATCTCCACGGCGAGCCCTGGCTAAGCGCCACCGGCCAATCGGCCGACGGATTCAGCACCTTGATTCTCTTTTCCCCACAGCGTCGCATCGGGATCTATGTGGGGTATAATAGCGACCTCGGTGCCTCGCTTCGCGAAGAGCTGGTCGCCCTCTTTGACCAGCCCACATCCAGCGAGTTGGAGCTGGCCACCGGCGACCGCGCCGAAGCTCGCATCGACGACATCCGTGGCACCTACCGCCACAATCGAACGGTCACCAAGGGCTTTATGAAGCCCATCGGCGCCCTGATGGCCCTCCGCGCCAGCCTCGATCATCATCGCAGCGACGACGACGCCTTCGATGAGCCCCACCTGGAATTATCCCTCAGCATGGATCGCCAGCCCTTGGTGTGGCGACCCGTCGCCGACGACGATGACCTGTGGCAGAGCCATGATGGACGCCACCACCTGGTCGTGGAGCGCGATGAAGACCACGGCATCACCGGCTTTTATCATGACGCCCCCGAGCTTCGTGGGTTTGAGCGTCTCCCCGCCCATCAGCACGGCTCCCTCGTCGCCGCCCTCATCGCCGCCTTCTTTATGATCTTTGCCGCCGCCTTCGTCGGCTGGCCTCTCCTGGCCCTCGCCCGCCGCTTTGGCAATTCCCAGAGCGACGTGGAGGACATCGACGATGGCGTCAGCGATGACTCAAAAAGCGCCATCGCCTGGGCCGTGGCCTACGCCGGAGTGGCCCTGACCTTCTGGGCCGGCTACGCCATCCTCGCCGGCCGCCAGGTCTTCGGTGTGCCCGACTGGGCCTACCTGCTCTTTTCCCTTCCCCTCGTCCTCATCCTTCTGTCGCCCTGGCTCCTGTGGCACAGCGTCCAAAACTTTCAGAAGCAGCGTGGAAGTGCCCACTTTCGACTCGCTTACGCCCTTGTCACCGCCGCCGCATGGCTGATGATCCCCGCCCTCTATGCCTGGGATCTGCTGGGCTTTCAGTGGTAAATTGCCCCCTGACAAATTAGGCTGCGCCGCAACCTCGCCACAGCCCTTCGGGTAGAGAATAACCCGGATTATTCATGAGACGTCGTGATGAGGCAAAATCAGAGTTCAGAGGCCAAAATCGAGCCCCACAGGCGATGCAGAGCATCGTCGCGGAGTGAGATGAAGGAATCTGGACTCCGATGAGCCGCAATAGACGAGTCGTGAATAATCAGGGATAAGCCCGTAAATCAGTGCCGTAGCATTTCGTTCACAGGAGGGACGCATGACCAACCCACTTACACGGCCGGTGGCCATCATCGGCGCCGGAAGCTCTGGCCTCGCCGCCGCCCGCGTCTTTCTTCAGCAGGGCTTTGACGTCACCCTCTTTGAGCGCGAAGACGATATCGGCGGCAATTGGAATTTCGGCAAGCCCAATGCTCGCGTCTACCAGAGCACCCACACCATTTCCTCGAAGCCCTTTACGCAATTTCCAGACTTCCCGATGCCCGACGACTTTCCGCCCTACCCCCATCACAGCCAGATCCTGGAGTATCTACGCCGCTACTGCGAGCATTTTGGCCTTCGTCAACATATTCGTTTCCAAGAGGAGGTCCTCGACGCCACCCCGCTCACCGGTGACCGGGGATGGCGCCTCACCACTCGCAAGGTGGGCTCAAACCGCCGCCAAACCGCCATTTACCGCGCGCTCATCGTCGCCAATGGCCATAACTGGTCACCCAAAATCCCGGAGGTCCCCGGAGACTTCGACGGACAGATCATGCACTCCGCCGACTATCGCGAACCCTCCATCTTTGAGGACAAAACCGTCCTCGTCGTCGGCGCCGGCAACACGGGCTGCGACGTCGTCGTTGAGGCTGCCCGCCACGCCGACCGCGCCCTCCACAGCACGCGCCGCGGCTACTGGTACGCCCCAAAATTCGTCTTCGGCAAACCGGGCGACCAACTCTACGACCTCATGCTCAGCCTCCCCATTCCTGCGCCGCTTCTCCAAACCCTTCTGGAGACCACGGTGCGCATGACCGCTGGCCATCCCACCAAAGCGGGCCTCAAGGAGCCGGACCACCGCTTTTTGGAGACCCACCCGGTCACCAACGACCTACTCCTCTATTACGCCGCCCACGGCCGCATCGAGGCCCGCGACGACCTGCTCCGCTACGAGGGACAAGACGTCATCTTCAGTGATGGCCAACGCGACCCCGTCGACCTGATCTGCTTTTGCACGGGCTACCTGATCACCCTGCCCTTTTTGCCCGACGCCTACTTTCAGATCGCTGATGGGCGCCCTCAGCTCTACCTCAATATCTTTAGTCCCCGCTCCGACGACCTCTTTTTCATCGGTATGATTCAGCCCGATAGCGGCCAGTTTAAGCTCGTCCACTATCAGGCCGTCGCTGCCGCCCGCTATCTGCGCGCTCAGACGCTGCGTCCCGACCTGGCTCAACGCTTTCGATGCCGC
>CAYQBU010000056.1:0-12585 GCA_964415785.1 uncultured Bradymonadales bacterium | reverse complement strand
ACCTGGGCGAAGCGGCCGATGGCGGCATCGACTACGCCGGCTCCACGCGTCACACCCTGGAGGTCCAGCACATGGAGTATATCGAAAAGCTCGACAACACGATTGCCGAACTCCGGAGCCACTGACATGCCTTCTCTTCGCGCCCCGATCCCCGACATCACCGCCCTTCGCCGCCTGGATTGGGCACTTCCTCCACAAGAAATCGACTGCCACCTGGTCTCCCATCGGGCCTCCGACCGCCGCCTTGCCGAGTCGCGCCCGCCCCTGCTCTTTGTCCACGGTGCCTTTATGGGAGCCTGGGTCTGGGAGCGCCACTGGCTTCCCGAGGTCGCGCGCCAGGGGTGGGATGGCCACGCCTTGAGCCTCCGCGGCCACGGCCGAAGCGATGGCCAGGATCGCCGCCACCGATGGTTGATGCGCGACTACGTCCACGACGTCCACCAGGCCATCGCCAGCCTCGAGCGTCCCCCGGTCCTCATTGGTCATTCCATGGGCGCCTCCATCGTGGAGCGCGTCGCCACCCGCTATCCGGCCCCAGCCACCGTCCTCCTCGGCCCCACGGGCGGGATGATCGGCCCTCAGATGGCCCTTCAAATCGCCCGCATCAGCCCTCGGGACCTGCTCCAGGGGCTCTTCGCCCGCCCTCTAGATGCCCGCCCCGAATTTCTCTTTGCCTCCTCAACGCCTCCCGGCCAGACGATGGCAGCCCTCGCCCAGACCCGCCCGTTGAGCGTTGTCAATCAGATCGAACTCGCCCTCCCCAGCCCTCTACAGGCCTCTCAATCCCCCTTGATCGTCATCGGCATGCAGGAGGATAACATCATCCCTACGCATGCCGTGGAAGCCTTCGCCGACAAGCATCAGGTGCCGGCCACCCTCATCCCCCACGCCGGTCATACCCCTCACCTGGAGCCTCGCCACTGGAGCGATGCCCTGGAGATCACCCTCAATCGCATCCAGGACACCCTGTCGCGAGTCCCTTATCCCGGATTATCCATCTCACCCTAGATCCACGGCGATCTTGCCCAGATGAGCCCCGTCGGCCATTCGCTCAAAGGCCTGGTGCACCTCATCGATCTCGAAGACGCGATCGATCTCGGGATGAATTTCGTTGACCGCAAAGGCCCGAGCCATGCGCTCAAACATCTCTCGATGCCCTACGAGCACACCCTGAATGCGGATATTCTGCATCAGAATGGGCACGATATTAAAATCCTCCATATTGCCCGATAGCACGCCGATGAGACTTATCTGGCCGCCGATTCGCACCGCTTTCGTCGACTGCGCCAGGGTTCCCGCCCCGCCGACCTCCACCACATGATCGACGCCTCGTCCTCCGGTGATCTTCTTCGCCGTTTTTCCCCACTCCTCGTCGTCGACGTAGTTGATCCCGTGATCGGCGCCCAGCGCTTTGGCCCTCTCCAACTTCTCGTCGCTACTGGACGTGGCGATCACCTCCGCGCCCAACGCCGACGCGATCTGTATGGCAAAGGTCGATACCCCGCCAGTGCCCAGGGTCAACACCGTATCGCCCGCCGTCACGCCGCCCTGCTCCACCAGCGCATTCCAGGCCGTCACCGCCGCACAGGGCAGCGCGGCCGCCTCCGCATCACTCAAATAATCCGGCGCCTCCACCACCCCTGCGGCGTCGACCACCATCTCCTCGCTCAGCGTCCCAGCGCGGGGCCCGCCCAGCGTCGTCTTCAGCTTGGCCTTCGTCGGCTCCCCCGAGGTCCACTCCTGGGCAAAGATCGGCATCACCCGTTTATCCAACCACGACTCGTCGACGCCCTGGCCCACCTCCACCACCGTGCCCACCCCGTCGGAGCAGGGCACCAGCGGCAGGGGTTGCCTGGGGTTATACAACCCCTGGATCATCAACAAATCCCTGAAGTTCAACGTCGCGCTGTGCATCTTCAGTCGCAATTGCCCCGGCCCGGGAGCTGGCTCCTGGCGCTCCACGAGCTCCAGATGATCGAATCCAAATTGTCCTTCGATGCTCCACGCCTTCATATCGCACTCCTTAACGTTTCTGCTTTTGCGTTCTCGCCGAGATTCCTGCACCCTATGGACCTACTGCGTCGCACCGGGTTTAGGCAAACCAACCCCTCATCATGAGGCCGTCCATGGATAGCTCCTCCCCCACTCCAACGCTCGCCCTCGGCGGCGGCTTGCTCAAGATCGCCTTTGGCGCCCTCGCCGTCGGCCTCTTCGCCGTGATCTTTGCCACCTTTGGAGCCTCCGAAAGCCGCGCCGACATCACCTGGCTTAGCCCCGATGATCGCTCGCCAACGGACCGCTTCGAGTCGGCACTCCATGACCTGGGCCACGACGATGTTGGCACCTACGACCTCAACGGCAACCGCGTCTACTTCTCCTCGCTCACCGACGGCGCCGATCCCGCTGTGATCGCCCGCCGCTACCAGCAGGCGATGGTCGACCAGGGGCTCAACGACGAGGTCTTCGATGGCCTCCAGGATGAGCGCCAACGCCAGCGTCTGCGCACCGGAATCACCGGTGGCCTCACCCCCATCGCCTGGTCCACCGACCACATCGCCCTCGCCGGAGCCATCCCGACCAACTACGCCGAAAGCGATGACGAGCTCATCGAAAACTTCGCCCAGGCCGACTCCCGATCGGACCTGTTTCGCGGCCACCGCTACATCGAGATCAGCCGCCAGGCCGACGCCTCGAATACCCGGATCGTGGCCACCTGGAGCGACGGGTCCTTTGATCTGGACCGCATGGTGCCCAACTCCGATGTCCAGGGCCAGAGCTTCGATCCCCGCTTTCCCACCTGCCCCGGTTGCACTCGATTGATGCGCTTCGCCGACGATCCCGACGAAAGTCGGATCGAACTCAGCTACCTCAGCCCCCAAACCCCGCTGGAGACCCGTCGCTTCTACCTCTCTCGCCTCGGCGAAGAGGGCTGGCAGCGCCACCCGCTGGGCGCCGGTCTCGACCGCCTGACCCAACTCGTGGACCTCCCTCTGCCCGACGGTCAAAGCGATCGCTTCCACCAGGGCGATCAGACCCTGACCGTCACCTACCGCAACGATCCAGGCAGCGATCAGACCCTGGCTCACCTCTCGATCACGGATCGCTGAGTTCCCCTCCTGGCTTGTCGGCTCTGCTTCGGTGCCCATCTTTTCTTCATGCCGGTCATCGCCGAGTTGTCGGCGACCTGCACCGCACTTCGCTATCCTACATGCACGGGAGACCTCTACGATGAGTACTCGCACCATCGCCCTCGATGATCCTCTCGCCGACTACCTGCAGAGCCAATCCCTGCGTGAGCCACCGGCATTTCGTCGCTGCCGCCAGGAGACGGCTCAGCTCCCGATGTGCAATATGCAGATCGCTCCCGAACAGGGGCAATTCCTCTACCTTCAGCTGCGGCTGATGGGCGCACGACGGGCCATCGAGATCGGCACCTTCACCGGCTATAGTGCCCTCTGGATCGCCAGCGCTCTTCCCCCCGACGGCTGCCTGATCGCCTGCGATATCAACGAGGAGTGGACTTCCCGTGCTCGCCATTACTGGGAAGACGCCGGTGTTAAAGACCGCATCGAATTGCGCCTTGGACGCGGTCGCGACACCATGGACACCCTCCTTAAAAACGATCAGCAACAGAGTTTTGACTTCGTCTTCATCGACGCCGACAAAGAGCAATACGACGCCTACTACGAGCGGGCCCTTCAACTCATTCGACCCGGCGGCCTCATCGCCATCGACAACGTCCTCTGGGGCGGTAAAGTGGCCAACTCCAACGCCACCGATCCCGACACTCAGGCCATTCGCGCCTTCAACGAAAAGCTCCATAACGACGAGCGCGTCGATCTCAGCCTCATCCCCATCGGCGATGGCCTCACGCTTTGCCGAAAACGGCTCTCCGAATCTAGCCGAAGTTGACGGTAGCGGGCTGCATCGACGTTCCAGCACGTTCTCGACGCGTCAGACCCACCGTCAACGAGTGCTCAAGGCAACAGGGGCCGGCCTTCCCTGACGGGAAAGACCGGCCCCTGGCCTGTTGCTGCTGGATTAGCGCTTCACGAATCGAAGCGTCATTCGATCGCTCTCACCGATCGCTTCCATCTCCTCCGCCGTCTCCTCTCCACCACGCAGCGACGGTGGCAGCGACCACACCCCGTCTTCATGGTCCGCCGTATCCTCGGGATTGGCGTTGATCTCACTGCTCTCCACCAACTCAAATCCCGCCGCTTCCGCCATCTCGATCACAAAGGCCTCCGGCAGATAACCGTCGGGGGCCGTCTCGTCGGGATCGCTTCCTTCGGGGGCTCGATGCTGAACCACGCCCAGCGTTCCGCCGGGGCGCAGTACATCGTAAAACGCCTCCATGAGGTCGTCGAGATGCCCTTGCCGATGCTGATTGTGCAGGCTTCGGAAGGTCAACACCATATCCTGGGACTCCGGCGGTGCCATCTCCACCGTATCCGGCAGGGCCAGCGTTCCCACTTCCACCTCTCCAAACTCCTCTCGATGCTCCTCCAACAACTCCAGATACGCCATCCCCACCTGCGTCAGATAACTCTCTGGATCGTCTTCGTCGATCTCGAAATTAGCGACCGTAAGCTGTCCCTCGGACCGGGCAATCGCCGGCGCCAGGATCTTGGTATACCATCCTCCTCCCGGCCAGATCTCGAGCACATTCTGATTGGGGTCAAACCCGAAGAAGAGCAGCGTCTCCACCGGATTGCGATACACGTCGCGAGCCCGCTCTTCCTCATCACGGTGGTCTCCCGCCGCCACCTCTTGAAGGAGCTGGCGCAATTCATCTTCATGATCCGCACCATCGGTGGCCACTTCCGAGGCTTCCATCTCCTCCTGTTGCTCCTGGGCCTCCTCTGCCATTTCGCCTTCCGTCGGGGCTTCATCACTGACCGGGTCGCCGCTGGAACATCCACTGGCCACCAGCAATCCCAACGCGATCATTGCCATCCATCGTTTCGTGTGCATTCTGAGTTCTCCATATTGCTTGAGTTGACGTACTATCTTGCGTCTTTTCTGATCTATCGATTTACACTCCCTTGGTTACGCTGGAGATGGTCTAAATGCAACGTATCGACGACATCCTCACCTTCTGGTTCGGCTCCCCTGACGTTCTCGATCACGGGCAATTGCCCGACGATCAGACCTCCATCTGGTTTGCCGGCGGCGACGAAGTCGACCAGGCGATCGAAAACGAATTCGGCGACGACGTCCGGCGCGCCCTCGATGGTGCCTATAAGGACTGGGCCGACAGCGCTCATGGACGTCTGGCGCTTATCTTGCTGCTCGACCAATTTACGCGCAATATCTTTCGCGGAACGCCACGGGCATTTGCCGGTGATCCCCGGGCATTAGGCCTTGCCCTCGACGGCATCGACCGCAGCCATGACATCAGCCTCGACCCCATTGGTCGCGTCTTCTTATACATGCCTCTGGAGCACGCCGAGGAGATCGGCCATCAGGAGCGATGCGTCCAATTGATGGAGAGCCTCGTTGATGAGGTCGACGACGATCGGCGCCCCCTCTTTGATGGCTTCTACGACTACGCCGTCGATCACCGCGACATCATCGAAAAATTCGGACGCTTCCCCCACCGCAACCCGATCCTCTCCAGGACTTCGTCGCCAAAGGAACAAACCTATTTGGATGAAAGCGGCCAGAATTTTGGTCAATCCTCATGAGCCGACCGCTCCTCGACCTCCTGCGTCCGGACGAGCTTGTCTGCCCACGCCTTGACCTCTGGCGGGCTGGCCTCGCCCAATTCCGCCCGGGTCAATTCAAAAATGATCGCCAGATCCGGTGACTTGACCCCGTTGGAAGAGACGTACTCGTAGGCTCGATGCGCCCGGTCCAGCCACTCTGGCCAGTCCTCTTGTTGCGCCAGGCCTGGCATCTCCGTGACCGCAGCGTATATATCGACGCGCATCATGGACTGGCTGCGTCGATACCTCGCCCCATCCTCCAGCGTGCTCTTCGCTTTGGCATATTGGCCCCCTTCCACCTGGGTCATCGCCAGGTTGACCCGGGCCAGTTCCGCCAGCGGACGCCTCACCGGACCCCAATACTCCATGGCCTGTCGATAGCACTTCTCGGCCTCTTCCAGTGAGCCCTTTCGCCGCTCCAACTCGCCCAACGAGTTATAGACATAGCCCATGCGCGTCGGCCCCAGGCCGATCTTGGCCTTCGTCAGCGACTTCAATGTCGCCTTCGCCTTCTCAAATTCACCCAACTCCACCTGCACCGAGGCCATGCTCTGTGCCGTAGTCGCCGCTCCCTTCTCGTCGCCGCATTCCTCGAAATAGCTCAACGCCTTGCCCAACGCCTCGTTGGCCGCCTCCCAGGCCCCCTGTTCCCGTCGATAACCCCCGCGTCGCAACAGGGCGCGCGCAACCCCTCCCCGATTGCCCACCGCCGCAAACGCCGCTTCCGCCTCGTCCAGATGTTCAAACGCGAGATCCATCGCCCCATCCTGGAAGGCCAACCCCGACTCCATCCAATAGACCGACCCCATCAGCTCATCGCGGTCCTCGGGTTGCATTTCATGGCGAATCTCTCCCAGAATTCCCCGCACCGCCTCCAGGTCGCGAAGCATAAAATGGGCCCACGCCCGACGCAGTTTTGCCTCCATCCGCCGTCGATCACCGATCGCCAATCCCAGTTGATCGCAGGCTTCGTCAAAGCGGACCATCAGCATCAGCGCCCGTCGGGGATCGTCCTGATTCCCCATCCGCTTGGCCCCCTCCAACAGATGCTCCAGGGCCCCCTCTTGTTGATCGGCCTCCAGGTAGTGGGTGCCCAATCTACCGGGATGGACCCATCCGCCGTCATCGCCAGCCTCCTCCAATATCGCCACACAGGCGCTGTGCAAACATTGGTAGCGACCCACTTCCCGACTCCACCGCTCCAGAACTTCGCGGATCAGGCTGTGCTCGAATCGAAAGCCCTCTCCATCGCCCATCTCCCTGGCGATCTGATTGGCGAAGAGCCCGCGCACCAAAAATCCAGGTATCTCGACGCCCAGGTGCTCGCAGAGATGCTCCCAATCCTCGTAGCGCACCTCCAACCCCAGGGCCCCCGCCGCCTCCAGGGTCAGGCGCACTGCCGCTTCATCCTCGAATTGCCCCGTGAAATAACCCAACTCTTCACTCCAGAGCTGCACTAGATCCAGCGGCAATTCTTGACTCTCTTCCAGATCCACGACCAGCCTTCCCTCCCGCACTGGAGAGGCCAGCAACAACCCCGACTCCACCCAGTGATGAACCATTCGGATGGCATATTGCGGACTGCCCCCGGACCTCTGCGCCACGCGGTAGAGCCACTCCGACTCCAGTGGTGCTAATTCTCGGGTCAACTCCACCATCACTTCCGGGCCCAACCCCTCCAGGTGGAGGACCTCCGAGTCGGCAGCGCGCTCCAATTCATCGACCAACACCTTTTCGATCGGCCGATCGACGACCATCTCGGGGCGCATCACCACGCACACCACCACCGGTAGCTCCCCCTCCTGCTCCGAGAGGGCCAATACTTCGTCGAGCGTATCTCCCGCCCAATGCCCATTTTCCACCAGCACCATCGCCGCACGTCCCTGGTCGAGGGACTCGAACTCCCTCAACCACCGGCTCACTCCCCCCGAGATCTGGCGATTCTCCTTCCAGATCCCCAGGCGCTTGGCCACCCGCCCTTCTTGCTGGGGATTCGGCGTGTGGTGAATGGCATATGCCGGCCCCACACCACTCTCCATCAAGTGCCGTGCACACCACCGCCCGAGACGTCGTCCACCTTGTCCAATGGAGCCCGAGATCAGGGCAACCTGCATCGTCCGGTCGCGTCTCGCCCGCTCCACCCGCGCCCTCAGGCGCTCCATCTCTTCATCGCGGCCGCGAAGCGACCAATTCCGGTACCCGAAGAGTCCCGGGTGCTGCCACCACAGGGATTTGACCTGTGCTCCCGCCGGCATAAGCGCCCCCACTTCCTCTAGCGCCTCTCGAAGACGCGCCACATCCCTCTCATCGGGCACCTCCTGCGACTCCTCCCCAATCGCCCCAATCGCCACACCGCTAGCCTTCACGAACGCTCTTAACCAGCGGAGATCTTCTTGAGCCGCTGTCGAAACCCCCCTCTCTACCTGGTCCCATCCTCCACCCACCACACCAAATCCCTTCACGCCCACCTTCAGCTCGCCGCCTCGTTGGACCTGGACCCGGTCTCGCGCCAACGCTCCGTCGCTCACTCCCCGCGCCCACCCGTGGTTGACCAGGTCCACCATCCCCGCGGCCACCGCAAGGCGTTCCTCATCGCTCAATGTTGACCAGCACTGACTCAACGCCTCGCCTTCGTCGAGCACCGCTTCCACCACCATCGTTCCCCCTACGTCGTCCACCATATCCAATGGACCCAGTAATAACGGGTGGTTGAGGCGCGCACTCATTCTCACCTGACGTCGCCATCGCTCAAGACCCTGTTCACCCTCCCAGCGATAAATGCGTACCGCCCGATCATATTTTTCATCCCACCCCTTCCAGATCCCCAGTCGCCCCTCCCACGCCCGCCCCAAGCTCTCCTCCAACCGATACCGCACTCTCTACCCCTTGCCTTCGACACTGCCACTTCAATCGATTCCCGCAAACTTCTTGTAAAACTGTCCTTGTGCCGCGAATTATTTGGCAGAACCCGTTGGATTGCAATAGCTCCGCTGGTCACTATTCCAACTCTTTCCGGTTGACGAATCCGCTCCGCCGTTTACCCTCTACTGCGTTGCGAACACATTTACCCACTATCTCCCATTGGAGTTCGTTATGAGTGACAAACAGAAATTGATCGATCGCCTCAACCAAGCCCTCGCCTGGGAACTGGCCGGCGTCATCCAGTATATGCAGGCCGCCGTCATGGTCACCGGCGATGCTCGCGAGATCTATCGCGACTTTCTCATGGAATCCAGCGAAGAGGCCCTGGAGCACTCCGAGGTCGTCGGCGAGAAGATCGCCGTCCTCGGTGGTGTTCCCACCGTTGAGCCCGCCGCTATCCGCCAGGCTGCCGATATCGACGGCATGCTGGAAGCGGCGCTCCAACTGGAACGCGACGCCCTCAAAGCATGGGAAGATTGCCTCGAATATGCCGGCGCCGCCAACAAGGGCACGGGCTATTGGATCGAAGATCATATCTCCGAGGAACAGGAGCACGTCGATCACCTCGAGAAACTGACCGGCAAGGTCTCCTTTTCTTCAGATGCCATCGACAAGGCCGACAACCTCTCCGGTTGAATGAGCCGGGCTAAATAAGCGAGCCGGCGAGGGATCGCCGGCTTCTTTTTCACCCTTCCAGCCCCCGGTATTGAAATTGGATTTCATTTCCCCCTTGACTCGAAATTGAAATCTATTATCAATTGAAGCGTTGACTGACCGGGACGCTTCAATTCTACCCTCGACCCTGGTTCCCCCATGAGCATCGAAAAATCCCTCGGCGCCCTCCTCGGCGCTGACGAAAATACGGACGTTCAACTCGTGCAGGTCGGCGATGCCGGAAGCACACCAACCCTTGAACTCCGACTTCGTCGCCATTGTGGCGACCTGGGCTGGCAGACCCAGCGCCGAATTCGTCTGGCCCCCGGCCAGATCGGCGCCCTCCGCGACGCCTTAAACCTCATGGATCAAGACGCCCGAGACTCCACATGTCCCGGACGCCCCTCCTCGACCAACTCCGACGTCATCGAATTGGCGACTCTCCGCCGCCACGCCAACTAATACCAATCCCCCAATAAGCATCGAATTGGCGACACCTGCGTCATCACGCCAACGAGTCCTGATTATTCACGAGTAATCCGGACGCCCCTACTTCTTTTCACCGTCGATCTTGCACTCCACGCCGTCGAGACCATCGCCGGCATAGACCGGAAACTCCAGAACCGCCTGCGAATTGGCAAAGGGCACCAACGCCCCATCCAGCCACTTCAGGTCCCGCACCACCAATCGAAACAAGTAGTCCCCCGCCTCTCCCAATTGGATATTGACGCACTGCGTCTGGGCTGCTCCTCCTGAGGCACAAACCCCGTCGCAATCCGACGCCCCCGCATCGACGCTCAATCCTTGCTTGAGGGTCGGCCCCCCAATTTGATTCCACTGAAATTCGAAGGGGTCGCCATCGGGATCGGAGGCCGTCGCACAGATCTGGACCTCTTCGCACTCCCGATTAAACTTCGTGAAGTCCAACCCGTCCAATGTGGGCGGATGATTGAGCGACGCTGCGCTATCCAGTGCACCTCTCGGACTGCCCTCGCACTGACTGATCAACAAGATCTCTGTCGTCTCCTCCGCCTTGACCATCACACCCGACTCTTCGGCCATTTCGCAATCCGTTGAGACCTGCCCATCGGCCGTTATCGGCGTCGCCCGTACGTCATAACAGCCGGGCTCCAAAGCCGTATAATAATCGGCAAAGACGTGGCGTGACTCCATATCAAATGGTGAACCCGTAAACTCCGGAATCATCCCTGGCAACACCAGATCTTCCAGATCCCGCGTCGCATCATCCACCAACTCGCTCTCTCCACACCTCCGAATTTCATAGTGAAACCCCGCCACATCACTTCCCCCCACAAAATCCACCTGCAGGGCCACCGGTGATCCCTGGGCGGGCACCGGCGTCGCATCATCCCCTTCTTCTCCGGCCTCACCACATCCCCATCCCATCATCAATGCTATCACCACTGCGCTCATCAATTGCTTTCTCATAATCGCTCCCCCTGTAAAAAAAACCGCTCTTCTTCGTCATCGCTAACTCTGCTCCCCCTCTGGCCCACGCTCCTTGCCCGGAGCTAGAATCGAGGCTCTCTGGGACGATCCGTATCGTATTGCCCCTGATGGTCGCTGCACAGCGGATAGACCGACTCCGGAGAGAACTCGCCATCGGGACATGTTCTCTCCAGATCATCCCAATAGAAGTCGGAACAATAGTATTCATGCGGCCAGATCGGGATGCATCCCGGGGCCCTTTCAATGTCGCGGACCCCCAAAAAGGGATAGAAGAGCTCCTCGCCCTCATCGTAGCATTCCAACTCCACGTCCCAATTGCTGTACAGCGGAAGCTCGATCTTCGCTCGCGATTCGGCGGCGATCATATCGTCCACCCTCACCAGCGAATCCTGCTCCCACATCTGGTCATAGGCCGTGATCTCGAAGGCGTAGTCATCGTACCACAGCGGCACCGCCTCAAAGCACTGGGTCACCACATCGTCTTCCACCTCTGGCTCCAGCATCTTCAGGGGAAACCTCAACTGCTGCCCCCGGACCTGTTCCACTTCAAAGGTCAGCGGATCTCCGTCGGGACTCCTGGCCTGCACACAGATCGTCGCCAATTCACATTCATGAACAAATTTCGAGGGCTCGTAGAGGATCTCCTCGATTTCTGGCGGGTGATTCAACGCCGCCGCCACGTCGGCCGCCCCCGTCTCTGCCCCCTCACACTGGCTCAACAACAGTACTTCCGTGGTCTTATTGCCCACCACGAAGACCTCTGTGGCCACCGCACTCTGGCACTGACTCGATGGTTCTTCCGGTCCCTCCATCGGGGTCACCGAGATATCGTAGCAACCGGCCTCCATTGGCGAAAAATAATCCGCAAACCGATGGCCCTGCGACACCTCCGACGGGGTCCCCAGAGCTTCCACCAGGCCCCCGGGCATCACCAACTCCTCCCATTCCTTATAAACGGCGACTTCCTCTTCCCCCTCACACCCCTCAATCTCGAATAAAAACCCCTCCACCTCGCTCTCTTCATCGACCCCAATGGATAACGCCAGGCCCCTTTCCTCGGGCCCATCCTCCATCATTTCCTCTTCATCCGTATCGCTACATCCAACGCCCAAGACCAGGAGTACACCCAGCCCAATCCTCAGTAGTCGTCCCATCTCTATCCCCCAGTAGTGGCTCCACTTCGCTCGCTCGACAATACACTTTTGTCCCGAGGCTCTGTCCCCAGAACACTTCTTTTCCCCTTCATGATTACTACGCCTTGCCCTTAAAATCTAAGGGCTCTTCGACGGTCTTCAAGCTGGGCTTTCCAAAAAAGAAGCGGCCCCTCCACCATGGAGAGGCCGCCTGATCACTTTCATTCATCTCAGCTCACGAGTTCCAATCCTCGATCACTCATCCGTACTTTCACAGGCTCCTGGTCCAATTTCACCCCGATTATAGGAGCTGATGAGTTGCTCCAGGTCGCGCGCTCGAAGCCGGTCTTTGGCCGTCATCTCATTGGATTCAAGCCAATCCGAGGCCTCGTCCAACGCGCTCTCTACCGCCGAGGGGGCGTCCGCTCCCGCCGCAATATTGAGTTGGGCCACCACGTATTGCTGCGCCAACTTCGCCCAGCTGCTCTTCTTGGTGTACTCCGCTTCCATGAGCTCATACCAGGTCAACTCTCCCAATACCTGGCTGCCATCGGCCGGCCATTCATCGGCCATCTGCCAGTAGGCAAAGCTCCAGGTGCAATTCTCCACCTCGCCCAGCACATCCTCATCCTTCTTCTTCTTCTCGTCCTCTACTTCGCCGAGCACGTCTTCTTCTTCATCCTCGTACTTCTTCT
>CAYQBU010000055.1:19524-20033 GCA_964415785.1 uncultured Bradymonadales bacterium | reverse complement strand
AGCGTCGCGAAGCTGAGCGCCGACGTCGCAAAGAAGAGCGACGCCGCAAGAAGCGAAAGCGTCGTCGTCGCCGACGATAAAGACTTCGGAGGCCTGATCAGCGATTGGGCCCCCTGAGTATAGAGCCGCCCCCTCTTCGGTCTCGGAGAGGGGGCGGTTTTTTTTGGGCAACTTCGGCCTCGTCGACCATTCCTCGGCCTCAATCAGTCATCTTGACTATCTCCGAGGATTAGTTGGCAATGGCGAAGACGATGTAGGTGGCGACGATGAAGAGGATGACGCCGATGATCAGGGGCTGGACAAACTCGCTGCGGTCGCGCCGCTTGGCGGTGTGGACAATTTTGTAGTCCTTGTCCGGGGTGGGCTCCAGATTGCGCTCCTTGGACGGCTTGGAGTCTTCGCTTGCGGTCGCTTGTTCGGTGCGATGAGTAGCCCGTGGATCGGTGGTGCGCTGCTTGTCGAATGTGCTGCCGTAGCTCGCCGGATCAAAGCTCTGGGAGGCCTGAGAA
>CAYQBU010000055.1:9358-19424 GCA_964415785.1 uncultured Bradymonadales bacterium | reverse complement strand
GGCTGAGAAGGCTGAGAAGGCTGAGAAGGCTGAGAAGGCTGAGAAGGCTGAGAAGGCTGAGAAGCACGCGAAGGCTGAGAAGGACGCGAAGCAACAGAGGGTTGGGTCGGCGCCGAGGGTTGAGGCGCCTCCATCATGGATGTTGCTTCCGCTTCAAAGGGCGAAGAGCCTCGGTGGACCTGAGTGGCCTCTGGAGAAAAATCAGGCTGGGGAGAGGAGGGTGAGGCCGGCTGGCGGGGCATGGCGTCGAGCATGGCGCGAGCGGTGGGGTAGCGCTGCGCAGGGTCTTTGGCGAGGGCCCCTCGAAGCCAGTCGGTCAGTGGATGGTTGGCCAGCGAAGATGGCAATTCAAGGGGCTGAGGGCTGATTTGGTTGCGGGCGCGATCCATGGGGGTGTCCCCGGGGACGACCTTATGGCCGACCAGGGCTTCGCCAAGCGTGAGGGCCAGGGAGTAGAGGTCGCTGGAGGGCTGGGGAGGATTCTCCATCAAGATCTCCGGCGGCATATAGGCCGGACTTCCCAGGGCAATCCCAACGGAGGTCAGATCGTGCTGGCCCTGGGTGGTTTTTGCGGCCCCAAAGTCGAGGACTTTGGGGAAGTCGGGATCGCCGTCGACCTGGCAGAGCATGATGTTCTCAGGCTTGAGGTCGCGGTGGACGATGTTTTTGCTGTGAGCGAGTTCTAGAACTTCGAGGGTGGCTCTGGCGATGCGAAGGACAAGCTCTGTGGACAGGGGGCCCCGCTTCTCCAGGCGTTGAAGGATCGTTTGGCCTTTGACCAATTCCATGGAGAGGTAGAAAAAGGCACCGGCGTCGCCGAAGTCAAATTGGCGCACCGCATGGGGGTGGATGAGGTTGCTGGCCATCACTGCTTCGCGTCGAAAGCGCTGGCGCATCTCCTCGGGTTCCATTGCCGAGCCCGAGTAGGCCATAATCTTGATCGCCACCTCATTGGGTTTGGGGCGCTGCTGGGCCCGGTAGATGGTGCCGAAGCCACCCTGGCCGATGGGCTCGACCAGGCGGTAACGGCCGGCAACGATATCACCGGATCTGGGGATGGCGTGTGAATTCATAGCGATGGGCCATCAATTAGAAGCGGCGAAAGATGGAGATGCCCCGCGTCTCGCGATCGAGGTGCGGGGTGATCTGCCAACTGAGGTCGATCTCGCGTTGAATCGCGTCGCGTTCATTGCTGTATTGGTAGTAGTCGTAGCCGATCCAGGCGGCGGCGCCACCGATAAGAGCGAGGGCCGTGATACCGGTGCCGATGGTGACCCCGGAGTAGGTGCTGCGTTTATCGGTGAGCTCGTCGACGCGATCGAAATCCTGTTCGGCAGCTGCCGCGTCGCGGTCATCATCGACGCCGGGAATGAGGATAAAGTTGAAGACACCACTGGTGACCAGGGAGGCAACGCCCAGACTGCCGAGGACGACGGCCCCGGTGGAAAGCCCAAAGGAGGGAAGGTCATCTTCGGTATAGTCGGTCTCCGGCTCTGCGATTTCGGGCTCCGGTTGGGGCTCCTGGAGGTCGATGGTGACGTCCAGGCGTTCCGAGGGCTCGATGTTGATGGTCTCCACGTGGTCTTCATAGCCCTGGCGTTCAAAGCGAAGCTCGTATTCGCCAGCTTGTAGTCCCACGGTCTCGGTGGGGGTCAGATCCAATAACTCCCCGTCCAGGTACACCTGAGCCAGTGGAGGTCGGCTGTGGATCATGATGCGCCCGCTAAGATCGGGATCGTAGGCCGCACAGTCGCTGGCTCCCTCGTCGATATTTTCCTGGACCATGGCCATCAACTGCTGGTCGTCGGGCGGGTCATCGAGGAAGGCCTGGTAGTAGGCGAGGCTCATCTCGCAGTGGCCCATCTCGTCGTAGGAACGGGCGATATTGATAAGCAGCCGAGCATCGGGATTGAGAAAGTAGGCGACCTTGAGGTACTCGGCGGCCGCCGCGTAATCATCAGTCTGAAAGGCCTGTTGGGCCTCCCCAACCAGGGCGTCAAAGTCGGAATCCAGAGCCGCTTCTTTGTCGATGGGGGAGTCTGCAGCGGCGGTCGCGGAGACCAGAACCATCAGGGCCACGAGCAGGGGGAAGATGAGCCAGCGTCGAGTCACGGTCACTCCTTGTTGGGACGGGACAGCCTAGCTTGAATACTGGACCATCTTCGGCGATTCGGGGGCAAGGTGCAAGAAGAAGAGGGGGCGAACGGTTGATTGCTTGGTTTGGTGATTGAGCGTGTGGTATGAATGAGACTCATAGCAGGTGGAACTTAAAGTGTAGCTTGGGCCTCGATTCTGAATGAAAAGTCTTCCCGACATTGGTGATATTGTTGATGACACCTATGAGTTGGTGAGCATCCTGGGCTCCGGTGGGTTCGGGGCGGTATATCGAGCGCGTCAGCTCAATATGGACCGCGATGTTGCGCTCAAGTTGTTGACCGCCAGTGGTCCTCAATTCGATGAAATGGTCAAGCGTTTTCGCCGGGAAGTGATGGCGATTCGCAATCTGACCCACCCCAACACGGTGCGGATCTTCGACTTTCGCGACGATCCCCAGGGGCTGCTCTATTATACCATGGAGGCCCTTGAGGGGGTGACGCTGAAGGAAGAGCTTCAGCAACAGGGACCACTGAGTCCGCGTCGTTTCAAGCGGATCTTCCGCCAGGTCCTCAAGAGCCTGTCCGAGGCCCACTCCTATGGAATCATCCACCGAGATCTAAAGCCGGCCAATATCATGCTCGTCGAGATGCACGGCGAGGAGGATTTTGTAAAGGTATTGGACTTCGGCATCGCGAAGCTAATGCAGGAAGGGGGAGACGAAGAAGATGTGGAGGAGCTAACCTCGGCCGGTGTGTTGGTGGGGACCCTGAAGTACATGGCGCCCGAACAGATCGCCGGCGACGAGGTGGGGCCCAGCACCGATCTCTATGCGCTGGGACTGATCGCGGTAGAGATGCTCAGCGGTGGGAGTGTGTACTCCGGATCGGGGCGGTGGGAGGTGCTGCGTCAGCAAGTCAGCGACGAGCCGGTGGACATCCCGGCGCCGATTTTGTCGTCGCCAATCGGCGAAGTGGTCCAGGGTTGTCTGACCAAGGATCAGCACCAGCGCTACGGATCGGCCCAGGAGGTGATCGCCGCCCTGGAGAGCATCGATAATCGGCGACTGGAACAAGAATCACTCTTCGTGCGCGACGGGCGCGGGGGCTACCGAGCGCGAGGTGACTCGGGAACGTCACTGCCGGATCTACCCACGGCGCAACAGCAGGTGAAGGAGAGCTCCACCGTCGTTCTCGACGATCCCAGCGGTGTAGAGCAAACAGAGGTGACGCCCGCTCCGCATAGTCGGGCGCCAGAGCCCTTCCCGGAGGGCGGACCAACGGTGGTGGAGGCGACCGGGTTTGAGGACTCCTCCCCAACCCAATCGGTAGCTCCGCAGTCCCTTCCCAGTGGGCAAGGCCAACCGGAGTTGACCCCTGAGCCCGATCCCACGCCAGGGCAAGCGCCATCGCAACCGAAGGGGGGTTCGCAGAGCGGGCAATTGGCGTGGAATGATAACCCATCGGAGGTCGAAGCCAGGCGAGACGATACCGATAGCACCGATCAGCATCCGGAGCTTGTCGCCAATCGATTGAGCACGGGACCGGTGGTCTACGAAGAACCCTCAGAGGGAGGCTCCTGGGTGTCGAAGGCGATCGTGGCGGTAGCGATCATCGGCGTGGTCAGCATCGGCGGGATTGCGGCCTGGACGAGCATGGGCGGCGAGTCGGACCAGAGCTCGGAGGGCGAGGTTGCCGTTCAACAGCAGGAGCCATCGGGCGTCGGTGAGCAGGGCGATGATTCAGATCCAGTGGCGCATGAAGAAGAGGACTCTCAGGAGGAGCCGACTGAGGTCTACGAGGTCTATCTGGAGCTCGTCGATGACGATATTCGCGCCCTGGTGCATGTGGATGGCGAGATGAGGGGGCGAACTCCCTATGTGGTGTCCATCGACGAAGGCGCTGAGGTGGAGGTCCGCCTGGAGGCCGACGGCTACGAGGACAAGGAATTGAGTATCCGCGGTGAGGAAGACCAGGAGTTCGAGCTGGAGTTGGAAGCCCTGGAGGACGACGCCGATGAGGAAGCCGTCGCCGATTCTGGAGCCACCGGACAGGCGCCTTCTGGTCAAGGCCGGTCGGGGTCCGGATCGGGCGCTTCTGGTGGTTCAGCACCTGAACCGGAGCCCGAGCCAGAACCTGAACCGGAGCCCGACCCGGAACCTGAACCGGAGCCCGAACCGGAACCGGAAGAAGAAGCGCAAGAAGACGATGGGCCGGGATGGGTCGATGTCAGCTCATCGGACGATGAAGACGACGAGGAAGAGGAAGAAGAGGACGACGTTCCGCTATTTTGATGCTAGCGAAGCAGGGCATCGAGCAGGTTGGTGTGATCGTCGGTCCAGGGGACAACACCCGGGTCGGCGCTCAGCGCTTGCCATCGATCATCGCCAATCCAGGGGAGAAAGTCATCGTCGGAACGGGCGACAAGTAGCCAGGCCGAGGAGTCGATATAGATCTCGTAGGCCGGATCATCGCGTTCGATATGGTGGGATTGGTACAGCGTTCGAAGCCCCAGGCTCTCAGCGGTGGCGGTCAATACCGGTTCCATATCCAGGTAGGGACTGGAGATGTGAATGGCCAGTAGCCCGTCGGGCCTCAAGGCGCGAAAATAGGTGGCCATTGCCTCCCGGGTCAGCAGGTGGGTGGGAATGGCGGCAGAGCTATAGGCGTCGAGGACAATCGCCTCGTAGTGGCCTGGCGGTGCCTCTTGGATGCGGAGGCGTCCGTCGCCGGAGATGACTCGACAGGAGTCGGCGCAGCGTTGGAGGTGGCTAAACCACTGGGGGTTGGAAGCGATTCGGGTCACCGTGGGATCGATCTCATAGAAGTCCAGGGGCTCAGACGAAGCGCGGTAGGCAGCGAGGGTGCCGACGCCGAGGCCAATGCCCGCCAGCGGACCCCGATCACCGCGGGATTCGAGGCCGTCGAAGAATTGACCCAGAGGACCAATTTCGCCGTAGTAGGTCAGGGGGAGCTCCTCGGCCTCCTCCCCCTGGAGTTGAGCTCCATGGACGGTGCGACCGTGGTAGAGGAGATGGGCCTTGAGCCGTTCGTCTTCCACCACCTCGTGAACGCCGTGAAAGCTTCGCTCGCGGTGAAGGACGTCATCGTCTGCAGGGATGGTCCACAACAGGGCCGCGATGACCATTAAGTAGAGAATCACGGGGGCCCAACGTCGGTGCCGATGCATCGCAACCAGGGCGCTCAATGCCGCGACGAGGAATCCAGCCGCGAGGGCTGAAGATGGCATCTCAAGGGGCATAGGCCAACGCTCGAAAGCCACAATGACGACGGCCAGGGACAGGGCGGCGGCCGCAATGCGGTGTCCCCAGAGCTGGGCAAATAAAGTGGTAGGGAGCAAGAGCGCAGCTACGGCCAGACCGAGGGGGAATTCCCACAAATCATTGAAGAGCAGTGGGGCCATGACGGCGTTGAATATCCCTCCGAATAACCCGCCCACTGCAAGCCAGATATAGTAGCCTGTGAGGTCTGTAGTCTTCGGTCGGTCGTCGGCGAGAAGACCGTGGAAAGCCAGTGCCAGCACAAAGAGAAGGAGCATGTGCAAACCGACGACCAACCCCAGGGGATCGGTGATGTCCAAGAGCCAGAGCAGGGCGGCGCCGACAATCGCAGATGGGGCCAGCGTCAGCGACCTGGACTGGAGCCGCTGGAAGTGGCGCGAAAAGGCGAGCATAAAGCTGAGGGTGTAGATCGCCAGCGGTGGAATCCACAGCAGTGGGGCCGGGGCGATGTCGGTAGTGACCAGCTCGGTGACGCTCAAAAATAGGGTCGATGGAATGAAGGCCCAGGCCACCCAGCGCAGGCGTCGCTTCCAGGTGACCTCGGTGGACGAAGGAGGCGATGCCGCGGCCTTTGTTGGCCGGGGTGAGCGGGCTGGCATCCGCCAGAGCCAGGTGGCGCAGAGCGCGAGTTGAGCGAGCAGGACCAGATAGCCGGCCAGCCAGAGCTGGGATTGGAACTGGAGTCCCAGAAGGGGGTCGATGAGCAGGGGGTAGGCCACAAGCGCCAGGAGACTTCCGGCGTTGCTCGCGGCGTACAGGAAGTAGGGGTCGTCGGACTCCTCATGCGCCAGGGTGGATAACCAGTATTGGAGCAGGGGCGCCGTAGTAGCGACGATCAAGAGTGGCCAGCCAATGGCCACAATGAGGGCAAAGACAAGCCCCAGAGCGGGCAGCGACGAGCCCATTACCAGCGATGAGGGATCCCAGGCCACGGGCAAGAAGACCAGGCCAATGAGGGCGAGGCCGAGGTGGATGAGGGCCTGACGCCGGGGCGTCAATAGCCGTGTAGAGAGGTGGGCGTAGAGGTAGCCAGCGACCACCAGGCCCTGAAAAAAGAGCATGATGGTCGTCCAGGCCGCCGGCGTTCCTCCAAGCGTCGGTTGAACCAGACGGCCCACCAGGGGCTGGACCGAAAAGAGCAGCAGCGCACCCATGGCGAGGGTGGTGGCGTAGAGCCAGATGATGGGCTTAAAAGTCATAGACCCGGAGAATATTGGCGTAGTCGTCGGTCCAGACCTCAAAGTCGTCGGGAGGTCGCAGGTTTTCCCAATCGTCATCGAAAGCCAGCAGCCCAAGGTCCTCTCGGGAACGGGCCATGACCAGCCACTCCGAGGAGTCGGCCAGCAGATGGTGGGGCGCCGTGACCCGGTCGAGGCTAAACGACTGCACTCGGCTGACGAGGCCCAATTCCTCGGCCGCTGCCGTCAAAGGGGGCTCAAGGTCGATATGGCGGCTGCTGATATGAAAGGCGAGGATGCCACCGGGGCGAAGCTTTTGGAGGTAGATCTCGATGGCTTCGCGGGTCATGAGGTGGACGGGAATGGCCGTCGAACTGTAGGCGTCGAGAATGATCGCCTGGTAGTAGTCGTCAGGGGCCGCCTCTAACTGCAGGCGGGCATCGCCCATAATGACCGAACAATCGCCCTGGCAGTCGCGGAGATAACTAAAATAGTCGGGGTTGTTGGCGATGTCGCGCACGGCGGGATCGATCTCGTAGAAGTCCATGACCTGTCCCGGTTGGGCATAGACGGCGAGGCCACCGGTGCCGAGGCCGGCCACAGCCAGGGGAGGGTGGCCCTCATTGCGTTGGTGGAGGTGGTGCAAAACCTGACCGATGGGCCCACGATTATAGTAATAAGAGACCGGTTGATGGCTCAGGTCGCCGTCTCGGAACTGAAGCCCGTGCAGGGTGGTCCCGTGGTAGAGGGCGTGGACGTTGGAGTGGGTAAAGTGGTGGACGCGGTGGGTGCCAAAAAAGGATCGCTCCGCCAGGATCTCATCGTCTGAACCCTGGGCCTGGACGAGGGTGACGGCGATCATGGCCATGGTCAAAAGGTAGGAAATCCAGGACTTGCGCCATCGGGTAGCGCTCAGCGTTGCCAGGGCAATCACACTGGCCGCCAGGACAAAGAGCACTGCTTGTGTGCCCCATGACCCAGAGAGCCATTGGTAGGCAGTAAAGAGCAGCGCACCACTCAAGGCAATGCGCAGAGACCACAGCACGAGGGGGCGTCGGTATAGGCGCCGTGGAAAGAGCAGGGCGGCGATGGCCAGAACGACCGGATATTCCAGAAGGCGGTCAAAGATCAGGGGGGCAATGAGGGCGTTAAAGACCCCTCCCAGCGCACCGCCGACGGACATCCAGAGGTAGAAGGCCGTCAGATGGTCCGTGCTCGGTCGGTCCTGGGCGAGGAGGCCGTGAAAGGTCATCGCGAAGACAAAGAGCCCACCAAAATTCAGGGCTGTGATCACCCAAAGAGGTTCCCGAAGATCGTGGAGATGAATGGTGGCAAGGACCATCAACACCGTGGGAAAGAGGACGTACCACAGGCGTTGAGGAATGGGCTGGGTGCGGGCAAAAACAACGATAAAGGAGATCAGGAAGACGGCCAGGGGAGGGATCCACAGCAGAGGCATGGGTGCTACATCGGTGGTGACAAAGGTGGTCACGCCGAGCATCATACTCGAGGGGATGAAGGCCCACAGAATCCACCGGCCGCGTCGACGCCAGGTCAATGGGGCGTGGGCTTCAGGGGGGGCTTTGGACTCATCCGGCGACCGTTGAGCGGGGGTCTTCCAGAGCAAATAAGCGCATAGGGCTACGAAGAGGCACAGCACTCCGTAGGCCGCCGCCCACAGAAAGGTCTGCATCTGAAGCCCGATGCGGGGCTCGATGAGAAAGGGGTAGGCCAAAAGGGCAACGACGCTGCCAATATTGCTCGCCGCGTACAAATAATAGGGGTCGGCGGCGTCGGGATGATCGAGGTTGGAAAACCACTTTTGGAGCAGGGGAGCGCTGGTGGAAATGACGAAAAAGGGCCATCCAACCCCGAGGACCAGGGCTCCCAAGAGCCAGAGCGCGGGTTGATCCAGGCTTGCCGGATCCGCCGGAGCGTCAAAGCCGATGGGCAGAAAGAACAGACCCACGGCCAGGATCACCAGGTGCAGGATCGATTGACGCCGTGAGCCAAGCCACTGGGTCGACAGGTGGGCGTAGAGATAGCCCCCCAGGAGTAAGACCTGAAAGAAGAGCATCGCCGTATTCCACACCGCCGGCGTCCCGCCGAGCACGGGCTGGACCATCTTGCCGACAATGGGCTGGACGACGAAGAGCAGCGAGGAGCTGATCAATAATGTAAAGGCGTAGATGAGGTGCCGCATAGGTGGGTAGTGTACGGCCCCAACGGGCGAGACGTCTAGACGTCTCCGTGTTCAGGAGCAGTCGGCGCAGCGCCCTTTGAGAAAGACCTCGTCGATCTGGCCGACGGAGGCCCGGAGTTCGCCATCCTTTTCAGCACTTCGAAAGGTAATATCAACCGGGGACAGGCAGGCGACTTCACCGCAGTCGTTGCACACGAAATGAGGGTGTTCATTGCGAGTGGAATCACCGTGAGAGCGGAATTCAAAGCGCCAGATATGGTCACCGAGGTCCAGGCGGGTCAACAGACCGGCTTCGGTGAGATCCGTGAGGTTGCGGTAGAGCGTGGCCTGGTCATAGCCCTCGGGAACCAACTCGTCGGAGAGATCGGCGTGGCTCAGCGGCGCTTCCGCGTCGACCATAAAACTCAGCACCGTGCTGCGCGACTTGGTACAGCGCAGCCCCGCGTCGCGGATCATTGCCCGGATATCCTCCATCTGGAAGTCGGTCTCTTTGGTCATGGAGTTAGCTCCCGAGGTGCAGTTAATGCGAATCAGTTGCATTTATGGATAGCATGGCGACGGGCGCTTTAGCAATGGCGTCAGCGGTGTCGCCGTTAGATTACCAAGGAATTTCGTCGCCATTCCATTCCTGAAAACTTCCCGAGGTGTCGGCGTCGGCCTCGTCGATGCGCTGGAGCATCTCGGAGACGCTGGTCTCGGTGTCGATGAGCGCATTGGGTCCACCCATGCGGGTTTGGACCCATCCGGGATGGATCACAAAGGCGATGATGCCACGCGGTTTGAGATCAATGGCCATGGAGCGAGTGGCCATGTTAAGGGCGGTCTTCGAAATGCGGTAGGCGTAGGAGCCGCCGCTTCCATTGTCGGTGATGGAGCCCATTTTGGAGGTGACGTTGACCACCTTGGGATCATCGGCCATGTCCAGGGAGTCGAGCAGCGCCTGGGTCACCCTCAGGGGTCCCAGGGTGTTGACGTCGATGCTGGTCATGATGGCATCTTCGTTGAGATTGCCGATGCCCCCGGCGCCGATCATGGTGGCGCCATTATTGATCAGGACATCGACGGGGTGGCCCTCGAGCGAGCTCGCCAGGGCGTCGATGGTGTCCTGGTGAGTGACATCCAGCGTTTCGATTCGAAGCTGGCCATCGTAGGACTCGGCGAGGGCTTGAAGTTCGTCGGCTTCCTCGGGATGACGCGCCGTGGCGACGACGTCGTCGCCGCGTTCGAGCAATTGAGAGACAAATTCCAATCCAATACCGCGGTTGGCTCCGGTAATGACGTATCGCATTT
>CAYQBU010000055.1:0-9348 GCA_964415785.1 uncultured Bradymonadales bacterium | reverse complement strand
TGTGGTGACGATGGCGACGATGCTCGTTGTCGGCCAGATCGGGCATATGCCACAGGCTCTGGCCGGCGAAGAAGAGGAAGCGCAGCAGGAGGCCTGGATGGTGCACACGGCCGAGACGCTTCCGCGCGACGCCTCTTCCGAGGATATCCTCGACGACGAGGCAATTCGCGCCATTGGGGCACGCAGCGGCCAAGAACTGCTTCGCTCTCTGTCTGGAATTCAACTTTCACAACATGGCAGCGAAGGCAAGGCAGCCCAATTCTATATTCGTGGGTTTGACGCCGCCCATGGCACGGATCTGACCTTAAGCATCGATGGGATGGGCCTCAATGAACCCTCTCACATTCACGGCCACGGCTATGCCGATAGTGGGTTGGTGATCCCAGAGCTCGTCGAGCGGATCCGGTTGCGCAAAGGTCCCTTTGGCCTGGACCAGGGCAATCTGTCGACGGCCGGTGATATCGACTTTCAACTGGGGGTGGATGAGGAGCGGCGGGGCCAGATGGTCAATGTGGAGATGGGATGGCCGATGAGGGCGAGAATCGGGGCCTATGTCGCACCCAGGGAGCGACAATCCGACGAATTTGTGGGGGGAGAAGTGGTCATCGATGAGGGAGCCCATGACAATCGAGAGACCCGGCGAGCGGCGCTGGTCGCTCAGGCCCGGCGGGGGCCAGTGCTATTTCGCGGTGGGGTGCAACAGGCGAGCTTTGGGCTCCCCGGGGCGATTCCCCTGGAGCACCTTCGCGATGGTCGGGCGGCGCGAAGCGATGCCTATTCGCCGGAGACCTCGGGCGAGACGGCGCAGACCTGGTTGGGGGCAGTCCTGGACTGGGAGGGCGCAGGTGGCGAACACAAAACCTCGTTGGATAGTCGCTTTCGAAGCTTCGATGGGAGTGAGAATTTCACGGGCAATCTCTTCGATGCCGACGAGGGCGATACCTATCGCCAGGTGCAGCAGAGCCTGAATCTGGTGATCCAACAGGAGAGCCGTTTTGAGCTCAATGAGGACTGGGATCTGGTGGCCTATGCCGGAGGTGGTGTCGACCACCTGAACCAATTTGAGGAAAACCTCGATGGACTGGGAGAGCGTCAGGACCTCAACCGAGGTCTTCAGGGGAGGCAATTCGACGGCCATCTGGCGGTGGGGGTCGACGGGTTTCTCGGCGACTGGGGACATCTTCGGGCGGGGATAAGAGGAGAGGCCTTTGGTTTCGATCTGCAAGAGTACGAAGAGTTGGGCGGCGATAAGGGGCGCGATGGGGTGGGTATGTTGGCCCCGCGTGGGCGATTGAGCGTCTATCTCTCCGAGAAGTGGATGGCCGTGGCGTCGCTGGGACGGGGGCTTCGCGGACCGGAAGCCCGGGTCTTTGCCGGCGAGCAAGAGGCAGGGGCCGACGAAGATCTGCGCCAATTCCAGGGGGGGGATCCCGTGGTCACGGCGATCGATGCCGCAGAGGTGGGACTGGTCTTTGAACCCACGTCGGCCGTGGAGCTCAGCGCCACGGGGTTTGGGTTCCATGCCTCCGGCGAATTTGTGTACGACCACGTCTCTCGGGTGCAGCTCGATCTGGGGGCCACTCGGCGATTAGGCGGCGAGGTGGCGGGCCAATTTCGCTTTGGAGACCATCTGCGCCTGAGGGCTCACATGGTGGGGACGCATGCACAATTTGTGGAGGATGGCCGCGCCGTTCCCTTCGTGCCCCCCCTGGAGGCCGGGGCGTTGCTCTTTACCCAGCGCGAGCGCGGCGCCATCGGTGGTGTGGAATGGCGCGCCGTAAGCGAGAGGGCTCTTCCCTTTGATGCCCAGGCCGCGGGGTGGAACCTCTTTAATCTTCACGGAGGATGGCGATGGGGAGGTTGGGAATTGCGGCTGGACCTGGATAATATCCTCGATCAGCAGTGGGAGGAGGGCGCCTATCACTACGCCTCTAATTTCTCCCAAGATGAGAGTCGATCTCCCGTGCCTCGGGTGCATGTTGTGCCCGGTCACCCGCGTATGGCGAGGCTTCAGGTGGCCTATCACTGGTGAAAATATGAACGATAGAGATAGAGAGAGACGCATGGCGGTATTGAAAGGGGCGACGAGTCTTGTGGCAGCCGTGGTGGTGCTGACGACGGCCATGGGATGTGGCGGCGAAAGCGAAGAGGCGCCGCGTTACGACGTGCCCATCTACACCGATGGAAGCAATTTGGTGGTCCTGGAAAACGACCGGGGCTATGAGGTGGAGATCAAAGAGATCATTCATCGGGTAGAGAGTGTGGACTTTACGGCCGGCGGCGAGAGCCATGCCTCGCTGACACCGACGGGGCGTCTATGGGACCTCCTGGTGCCCGACGCGATGGCTCATCCGAACCACTCCGCCGGCGGTGAGGTGGCGGGGACGCTCCCGGGGCCACGCATTCTGGCCTTTCGGCAAGGGGAGGTGCTGAAGATGGGCACCGGCCGGTTTTTGGGGGGAGATTACGAGGGCTATAATTTTGCCTTTTCCGGCGACCGCGACGTGGAGGTGCCCGAGGTCGAAGAGCATTTTGAGGTGCCATTGAATCCGGAACAAGACCTGATGGCCGTTCACCGCGGTGTGGTGCGCGATGGCGAGGGCAACGAATACGAGCTTCACGCCGAGGTGACGATCTCGTCGTTTGCCGAGGTCTACGGAGGGGCTCTCTCGGCGTCTATTCCAGAGAATAAGGAACGGGGAATCGCCCTCACCATTGAGCCCTCTGACGACTGGTCGGAGAGCTCGCTCTACGATATCTCGTTTAGCAATCTCGTCGATGACGAAGGGGTGATTCGAATCAACGAGGACACCAACGGCCACTCACTGCTGCGCACAGCGCTCGGAGGCCACGAGTTCTACGGGGGACATCCGGTGGAGGAGTAACCACGACTGGTCTGGGTGGGATCGGTGATTAGCCTATGCGAAAACGAGGCGAAGGTGGATCTTGATGAGGGAGCACAATGATGCGTAAGGGTACGATATTGGTGGCCACAGACCTCTCGGAAGTCAGCAAAGAGGCCGTTCGGGTCGGGCAGCGACTGGCGGCACTGATGGAGGTGTCCTGGGAGGTGATGCATATCATCGACGAGGGCGAGTCCGGCCCCTTTGATATCCGCGGCTGGTGGAGCAAAAAGCCCTCGAAAAAGGACCTGGCCATCGAGCGGCTCGAGGAGTGGTGCGAGGAGGTCAGCGGTGAAAAGCCGGACGAAACCCAGGTGATCACCGGGCTGCCGGACCACGAATTGCGAAAGCGGGCGTCCCAAAATGGGGTGACCTGTCTGGTGATGGCCATGTCGGGGCGAGGCGCATGGAATCGGCTCGTCTTCGGGTCCACGGCGCTCAAGCTCTCCAGCCGTCCCCCCTGTCCGGTGGCCGTGGTGCACCCCGATCATCATCGCCTGGGCTCGGGGATACGCGTTGGGTTGGGCACCGATTTTAGTGACGCCTCCTCTTATGCCCTGCCGACGGCGGCCTGGTTGAGTCGGCGCCTTCAGGGAAGTTTGGACATCGTTTTTGCCCACGCACTGCCCTCGTCGACGGTGATTCACGAGGGGCCCCCCGGCCAGGAGAGCACCGAAATCGTGGATTGGGGGCGAGAGAAAATGGACGCCTTTGTCCAACAGCACGACCAGGAATTGCAGGGGATCGACGTCAACAGTCATATCATCGCCGACCACCCCGTCAGCGGCCTGCGCCAATTTGTGGAAAATCAGGGCATCGATTGGCTGGTCTTGGGCGATCGAGCCCCCAAAGAGCGACGGGGGGCGACGACGGTCAAGGGCAAATGGGTGCAGCGCATGACTTGCTCGACGCTGATCATTCCATCGCTGCCCCAGGAGGCGGCATAGCTTTGCTCCTTGGGTTGCCCAAACGGTGCTAACCCTTTACACCAACGGTGATATTCTAGTGGCGGTGTTGTCATGACAGCATCGCGCAGTCCCACTCCCCAAGACAGACGGTGATTCCCATGAGCCAGTCCTCTTTTAAGGTTCTCAAGCAGCGTGCAGAAGATGTCTATAAGCGGTATACGGCGCATTTTTCGGGAAAACCCCGATCGACGCGCGACCCGGAACTCATCGGTGAATTGATCGAGGAACTCGAAGATATCATCGCCATCGGTAAAGAGGAGCTCAATGGCGGGCGCAACCCGGCGCTGGTCTCCGTACTCGATATGGCGCGAGAAAATCTCAATACCTATCGCGAGGAACGGGAAAAGATTCTCGAAGCTCAGTCTGGCGGAGGAGTTTCCCAAAATGAGGCTCGACTGGCGCGGGAGGCAAACCTGGCCTTTGGGCGCTACTACCGTCATTTTGCCAATGAGAATCGGGCGACCCGCGATCTGGCATTGCTCACCGAGATCATCGTAGAGCTGGAACGGATCGAAAAGGCCTTTGGTCGTTTGGCCGACGAGGGCGAAGACGTCAGCAAGAACCACGATGTGGTCACGAAAAACTTGAGCACCTACCGCGACGAGTACCGGGCCATCGAGCGAGCTCAAGAGCAGGGAGCTCCCGATGAACAGGCCGATATACTGGCCACGCTGGCCAATGACCAATTTGCGATCTATCGCAATCACTTCGCCGGAAAGCCTCGCCCGACCCGTCGGCCAGAACTTCTGGAGCGCGTGATCAGCCAGCTCAAGCGCATCCACAAGACGATGTTCTCCCTTCGCCAGGGTGGCCTCAAGTCAGAGGCCAATGAGCGCAATATGGAGATCGTCGCGCAGAACCTGGAGGTCTATAAGTCGGAGATCGACAAGATTCGCCAGGCCCGAAAAGAGGTCACCACCGAGCAGATCGCCGGTAGTCTGGGGAGCGCGGCCAACGATATTATGGCCGAGTACCGCGAGCATTTTGCCGGTGAAAACCGGTCGACCCGCGACCTGGATCAGCTCAGCTTGCTCTGCGATCAGATGTGCGAGATCGCCTATCAGATGCGGGCCATCCAGCGCGATGAGCCCAGCGAGATGAACGAGAAGAACCTGGGCATCGTCATTGACTCCTGGAGCCTCTACGAACAGGAGTACAAGAAGGTCGAGGAAGTCCAGCAGGATAACTAACCCCGATGACTCCAAGAGGGCGGTATGGCATCACAGGTTGAGGTCGGTACCGCCCTGAAAAGGGCATTGAGAGAGGGCGGGACCCCCGGCGGGTTGAAGAAGCTTCAGCATTTACGCCAGGAGAGCCGGGCCATTGAGGGATGGCTTCGCTCTGTCTGGGAGCCGGGAACACCTATTTCGCCGTCCGTGGCGCGTCGATGGCTACAGGTTCTCGCACTCGTTGAGGAGGCGGGTGTCGATGAGAGCCCGAGGGGTGACGAGTTGATTCGCCTGGCCACGGCCCTGGCGGCGGTGGGCGACTATCCATTGCGCTGCCTTCGGCGCTACCCCGGGCTCTTGGCCTGGTTGGTCGATACCGTAGACAAAGGTGGGGCGTGGTCGCCGGAGGCGTTGGAGGCCGACCTCGAACTCGACGCTGTGGCTTCGATCGGGCGAGAAGAGGCGCGGTCCAGGATTCGGCGTTTTCGCCACCGGCAACACCTGCGCATTTACTTGCGCGAGCTTGAACAGGCACCGCTTCGAGAGATCACCGCCGAGATCGCCGATGTGGCCATGACCTGCATCCGGGGGGCTCTTCACTGGGTAGCCCATCATCGAGATCAACAACAGGCGCGGCAGCGGCTCTGCGTCCTGGCGCTGGGAAAACTGGGCGGACGGGAGCTCAATTATAGCTCCGATGTGGACCTGGTGGTGGTCGCCACAGATGGGATCACCCAACGGGAGCTGACGCAATTGGAGGGGCTATTTCGCGATGTGATCGCAGAGCTGGAGGCCCATACCGACGACGGTCGGGCCCTGCGTGTCGACATGAGGTTGCGACCCGATGGAAGCCGGGGACGCCTGATAAATACAGCGCAGGGCACCCTCGACTACTACCTGAACCACGGGCGGACCTGGGAGCGCAGCGCCTGGCTCAAGGGGCGACCAGTCGCTGGAAATCTGGAATTGGGCAAGGCGGTGCTGGAGGGATTAGAGCCCTTTATTTATCGGCGCTACCTCGACTACGACGCCATCGACGAGCTTCGGCGGATGAAGGACCTGATCGACCGCCAGTCCCAGGCCTCGGAGGCCTTGCGAAAGCAGCAACCGGAGGAGACGTCCTCTGAGTCCTCTGGGAGCGCCCTCAAGGATCGCCTTCGCGCCCGACTGGGAGCACCGCCGAAGCAAACGCTGTCGAGAGGCATTTCCGGCGCAGGCGCAACGAAAGGACCCGGCGACTCGCAGTCCGACGATGAGGGGTGGGATGTCAAACGCGGCGTCGGAGGGATTCGAGAAGTGGAGTTCTTCGTTCAGGCCCTGCAGTTGATCCACTGTGGAAAGCGGCCCGAGCTTCGGGTCCCCACGACCCTGGAGGCCCTGGATCGCTTACTCTATAGCGGTCTACTGGATCGATCAGATCAGAGCCAACTGGCCGATAGCTACGATCTCTTTCGGCGCCTGGAGCATCGCCTGCAACTGGAGGAGGACCGCCAGACGCATCGGGTCCCCGGTTGGGATGATGAACACGGCTGGCGCGATCTGCGCCTGGCATTGGGGGACGGCCTTCGAGATCGCCTCAAGAAAGCGCGAAAAGAGGTTCGGGCCATTTTTGAGCGTCTCTTTGAGGCCTCGCCGCGAAAGCCCTCAAAGCCCACGGTGCCTCAGGCGCCGTCGACGCTGGCCACCCTGGTGGCCGTGCCCCGTGAAGAACTACTGAGCAAGCGCGCACTGGGGCTGTTGAAGCGGGCCGGCTTTGAGCGGCCCCGCCAGGTCGCAGGGCAGCTCCAGATCTTGCGCCAAAAAGGCAAGGGGCCCTTTTCGGAGGATCCGGCGACGGTAGATCCGGAATTCGCCGAATACCTCTTGGAGGCCGTGCGCCAGGCTCCGGATCCAGAGGGTGCGATCAGTCATCTGGTAAGCTTCAGTACGGCCATCGGCGATACGCCATCGACCTGGGGACTGCTCTCCGAGGAGCGCCATGCCGCCCGTCTGCTGATTCACCTCTTCGGCTCCAGTCCGCCCATGGCGCGCCTCTTGGCCCGAGAGCCCGAACTTTTCGAGCGGCTGGTCTATCGCGACAGCGTGGAATTGGAGCGCAGTCGAGAGGCGTTGAACGCCGACCTGGAGCAGCGCCTCCAGGGCATCACCGATCGGGGGCGGCGGTTGGGTTTGCTTCGCCGCTTTGAGCGCGAGGAGGGCGTCCGCATTGCCCTCCACGAGGTGGCCGGCCAGGTGCAGGTGGAGGCCACATGCCGCCAGTGGAGCGATGTCGCTGAATTGGGAGTGGCGACGCGGTGTCGGGAGGTGGTCGACGAATTCGCCAGGACCCACGGGTTGGACCTCCCATCGGGAGACCCCGTGGAGGAGTTGCCCCTTTCTGTGGTGGCGATGGGCAAGTTGGGCAGCCAGGAACTCGGGATCGGTGGCGATCTGGATCTGCTCTTCATCTACGACAACGAGAGTTCACTCCTCGATCAGGCTGTGGCAACGCGTCTGGCGCGGCGCATCGTGCGTGCCCTGGGAATGCCCGGGGAGGTAGGCGAGTGATATGAGATCGATCTTCGCCTTCGGCCCTCGGGGGCCGGGGGCCGCCTGGTCGTCAGTGCCTCCGGTTGGGACGACTATTATAAAAAGCGAGCGGGGCTCTGGGAGCGCCAGGCCTTGCTCAAGGCCCGGCCTCTGACGGGCACCGCAGAGCTTCGCCGGGAGATCGAGGCCATTCGCCATCGCCACTGCTTCCAGAGGCCCCTGCCGACGGATGCCAGAGAGAAGGTCCAGGCGATGCGCGGCTCCCTCTACCAGGCGGCCGTCGACGAGAAGGGAAAACAGCCCTTTGATATCAAGGCCCATCGAGGGGGGCTATTGGATATCGAGTTCATGGTTCAATGGGCTCAACTCTCGCGGCAAACGGAGGACCTGGAGGGGCGGTCGACCTTTGCATTGCTTCGGCATCTGGTGGGCGAAGAGGCCTGGTCTGGCCTGGATGGAGACTACCGATGGCTTCGACGCCTGGAGTTGAGGCTCGGGATCGCCGGGCAGGGTCGGCAATTGCCATCGACGCGGCGAAAGCGCGAATCGTTGGCTCGGCAGATGGGTCTTCAAGGCGAAGATGTAGTGGAGCAATTCGATCGCCAGCTCCAGCGCATTCGCCAGCGGGTTCAACGGGCATGGCGTAGCGTCATTGGGCCCGGCGAAGGGGCGCGTTGAGACACCCTTGGTAGTGTGGTAGCCGTAGGCTGGATAGAGCTGCTACGACAATGAGCACCGCCGACAGGCGGCAGGGATCAACACCTTGTCTGCTGCCTTCGGGATCACTGAATTCTGAGGAGGAGACGTGGGACTCGAGACCGACAAAATCTGGTTAGATGGCGAGCTGGTGGATTACGCCGATGCGACGATCCACGTGTTATCCCACACCCTGCACTACGGATTGGGCGCCTTTGAGGGGATTCGCTGCTACGAGCAGCCCGACGGGAGCCCGGCGATTTTTCGGCTCGATGAGCACCTGGAACGGCTCAAAGAGACCTGCCATATCGTCACCATGGAGCTTCCCTACAGCGTACGCGAATTAAAAGAAGCTTGCCTGGAGACGATTCGCGCTAATGATCTGGTCGACTGCTATTTACGTCCAGTGGTCTTCCTGGGCCACGGAGAGATGGGTCTGGGAGCGACGTCCAACGAAGTACGGGTGGCGATCATCACCTGGCCCTGGGGCGCCTATCTGGGCGATGAAGGCCTGGAACAAGGCATCCGCGCCAAGATCTCGAGTTTTAATCGCCATCACGTCAATGCGTCGATGGTCAAAGGCAAAGTCAACGGGCAGTACGTCAATAGTATTCTCGCCAAGCGAGAGGTCATGACCTCGGGCTACGACGAGGCGATCATGCTCGACACCGAGGGTTATATTTCGGAGGCCTCAGGAGAGAATATCTTCGTGGTCCGTGATGGATGGATTTATACCACCCCGCTGGGAAGCTCGATCTTGGGTGGAATCACCCGTCACACGGTGTTGAAGCTCGCCGAGGAGCGTGGCCATCGCATCAAGGAGCAGCGCTTTACCCGGGACTTTTTGTACGGTGCAGAGGAGCTCTTCATGACCGGCACGGCCGCTGAAGTCACGCCGGTGCGCGAGGTCGACGATCGGATGATTGGAAACGGCGCGCCGGGACCGGTGACCAAGCAGTTGCAGACGGCCTACTTTGATACAGTTGAGGGCCGAAATAAGGAACACCGCGAGTGGTTAACGCCAGTGGAGATGGACACCTGAGCCCGTCGATGAGGATCAGGTGGTAGAGTCGAGACAGATTA
>CAYQBU010000054.1:6201-21005 GCA_964415785.1 uncultured Bradymonadales bacterium | reverse complement strand
GTCCACCATATAGCCCACCAACCCCCCCCTTCCATCGGCACCGGTGACCGTTGCTTCCGAATGGCTATTTGAGATGCTTCCCACGTCGAGCCGGCCAACCAATCCTCCCGTAAAGTTGGCCCCATCAACGGTCACCGCGTCATCGACCAACCCGTCGTCGAGCGAATCTCTCAACAGGCCGGCGATGCCCCCGGCGGCTTCGTCGCCATCCACCGTGGTTGCCAGCACTTCAATCGACTCCAGAGCGGCCCCGGCGCGCCCCACGGCTCCTCCCACAAAGAGTGAGCCTCCCTCGATCTCCGAGCTCTCCACCAGGCTATTTTTCAGCAATGCATCGTCATTGGTCTCGCCGACAATCCCGCCGATGCGAAATCCACTTCCGTCGACCGTGGCATCGACCACCTCCAGGTCTTCCAGGAGCCCATAGCTTCTGCCGGCGACCACTCCAAGTCGCTGGTTCCCCACGATGGTCGCTCCCTGCACGCGAAGGTCGCGCACCTCCCCATCTGGGCCGACCGTGCCAAATAACCCCTGATAGTTGCCGCTTCCCGTGATCGACAAGCCCGTCAACGCGTGTCCATCTCCATCAAAGATTCCCGAAAAGGGCTGCGACTGTTCACCGATAGGATTCCAACTCAGGCCACTTAGATCGAGGTCCTCGTAGAGCGCATAGTGATCGGAGGCCATCGGTGCATCGCCGATGGATTGAAGGTGAGCCGTGGAGCATATCAGGAAGGGGTCTGCGGCCGTGCCCTCTCCACCTCCGAAGGGAGTCTGGCCCGGAACACACCCGTCGGCATCGACGCAATCGCCGTCAAAACAGGTCTCATCGCTACCGCAGGTATTGCCACAGGTCCCACAGTGGTCATCGCTCTCCAGATCGGTGCAGACGGTATCGTCGCACAGCACTTCGTCATCGTCGCTGCACTCCACCTCGCACTGGCCACCGGTGCAAAACGCCGTGGCCCCATTGATGGAAGTCTCGCAACTCTGGCCACAGCCTCCGCAATGCTCATCGTCGTTATCCAGGTCAGCGCAAAGACCTTGGGCTTCACAGAGTTCGAGGCCCGACTCATCGCATTGGTAGTCGCAACCCTCGAGCGTGCAAAACGGTGAGGCCCCGCTGATTTCGGCGTCGCAACTCACCCCGCAGGCCTGACAATGCTCGACGCTGGTGTTGAGATCGTGACAGCTGCCGTCGCAGGCATTTTGATCGCCAGGGCAGGCATCGTCGCAGGTGCCGTCGACGCAAACCTCGACGTCACTGCAGCCATTGCCGCAGGACCCGCAGTGATTGGGGTTGTTGTCGATGTTTACGCAGGCACCGTCGCACTCCGTAAATCCCGGGGCACAGACGCAACTTCCCCCGTCGCACATTTCCTCATCGGCACACTCCACTCCGCAGTCGCCACAATTGTTATCGTCGACGTCAGTGTCGGTGCACAGTTCCTGGCTTGGACACAGCGTCTCATCGTCGGAAATGCAGGTGATCTGACACCCACCACCGACGCAAATGGCCTCGGCGCCCTCGATGATCGCGTTGCAGTCCTGCCCGCAGCCCCCGCAGTGATCCACATTGGTATCCGTCTCCACGCATTGCCCGTCGCAAAATTCTTCGCCGTCTCCGCAGTCCGGCGGCCCGCACTCACCTCCGGCGCAGACCTCGTTGTCACCGCAGGGCATTCCACAATCGCCACAGTGGTCGGCGTCGCTCTCCGTATCGACGCACCCCTCATCGCAGCGATCGTAGCCTCCATCACAAACAAAGTCGCAGGTCCCGTCGCTACACTGGGCCTCCCCGTCTTCGGGCGCCTCGCAGTCATTTCCGCACGTCCCACAGTGCTCAACATCCTCCATGGTATCCAGGCACTGCCCATCGCAGGCCGTCAGACCGGGATCGCAATCCAACTGATTGGGATCCGGCTCCTGATTATTTGTATTGTTGGGCGTCTGGTTATTGGGGTCCGGCTCCTGGTTGTTTGTATTGTTGGGCGCCTGATTATTGGGGTCTTCTAATTCCGACCCAAAATCGTCGGCCAGGCAGACGCCATCACTGACGAATACGCCGCCACCAATACAGCTCTCTCCACTCGCGCAGTCAGAGTCACTCTGGCACTCCGCGTCATCGGCAAGGCTGCAGCCCGAGAGCGCCGACGCAAACAGGGCCGCTAACCAAATCGTTCCGATCATTGCAAAAAAGCGTCTCATGACACACCGCAAGCGCCGATTCTAGCTTTGACCTCCGACAATAGCGACGGCACATCGGTCTCGATGCCGTCCTGAAGGGGCCTCTCCGAATTGAAGTCCATAGGGGTACAACCTATCGAAGAATTAAATTTTTTCTACGTTGCACAAATTAACATAGGCCGCAGCCCTTTTCACACCCCAAACCATCCCGCGAGACCTGTACTCCGGGTTTGCGCATCCGGCGTCCACCGTGCATAAACGGGGCGGAGACTAAACCGACCCATTTCTGGCCCTTCACGAGGACGCCTTTCCCATGTCGACTACCGCCATAAACCCGTCAAACTGGGACACCCTTAGCGTCGATGAACTGGAAGATGCGGTGCGCTACCACAACCGCAAGTATTGGATCGATGACGACCCCGAAATCAGCGACCCGGACTTCGATCGTCTCGTCGAGACGCTGCGCACCCTCGCCCCCGACTCAGCGGTCCTCGATGAGATCGGTCCCGCCGGTGCCGACATCGACATTATGGACGACGAAACGGAGAAGGTGGCCCACGACCCGCCCATGCTCTCTCTCGACAAATGCTACGTGGAAGAGACCCTCCTCAAATGGTACGATAAATTCGAGGGGCTAGCCCTGGTGACCCCCAAGATCGACGGCGTCGCTGCTTCCCTTCGCTACGACGCCAACGGCGACCTGAGCATCGCCGCCACCCGCGGCTCCGGAGATGTCGGCGAGGTGATGACCGAGCAGGCCAAGCGCATCGCCAATATCCCTCACTCCATCGATCTGCCTCCCGAGGCCGACGACTCCGGCATCGAAGTGCGCGGTGAGGCCGTCATGCCTATCGCCGTCTTTCAAAAGGATTTCCAGCACGACTATGCCAACCCCCGCAACCTCACCGCCGGCGCGCTCAAACGCGATGATCCCCAGGAGACCGCCCGCTATCAGATCTCATTTTTCGGCTTTGAACTTCTGGGCATCGAGCTGGCCACGGAGCGCGAAAAGCTGGAGATGATGGACTCTCTGGGGTTCGACATCCCCGATCATCAATTAGTCCCCCGCGATGAGGGCCAAAAAGTCTACGACTCCATCTCTGAGCAGCGTCCCTCGCTGGCCTACGAGACCGATGGAGTCGTCTTCAAGGTCAATCGCACCGACGAACAGTCGCGCATGGGCCACACCGCCCATCATCCCCGGTATGCGCTGGCCTACAAATTCCGCGGGGACGCCGGCGAGAGTGTGCTGCGCGAGGTCCAGTGGAGTGTGTCGCGAACCGGTGCCATCAACCCCGTGGGTATCGTCGATCCCGTCGAGCTCTCCGGCGCCATGGTCTCCCGGGTCAGCCTCCACAATCTGGCCATCATGGAGCACCTCGGCGGAGAGCAGGGCCTGACGCTGGGGGCTCGGGTCAAAATGCGCCGACGCGGCGGCGTCATCCCCAACCTCGAAGAGGTCTTGGAGCACGGCCATACCCTGGTTGTGCCTCCGGAGAGCTGCCCCGGCTGCGGGGCGGCCACCCGTCGTGAAAGCGACGTTCTCGTCGCCGATCACGGCAGTGACTGCCGCAGCGCCCAGATCCAGAAATTGCGACACTTCGTCACCGAACTCGACATCAAGGGCTTTGGTCCAAAATTGCTCCAGCAACTCTACGATCGCGAGCTGGTCACCGAGCCCCCGGACTTCTTCGCCCTCAGCGTCGAAGACATGCTCCCCCTGGAGCGCGTGGGTGAAAAGACGGCTTCCAAACAAATCCGGCGCATCGAACGGTCCAAGTCCAGTGATGTCCGCCCCTTTTTGCGAGCCCTGGGTATCGACGAATTGAGCCACCACGTGGCCAAATTGCTGGTCGCCAATTTTGACTCCCTCGACGCCATCCGCAACGCCAGCGCGGAAGACCTCTGCGACATTCACACCATCGGCGAGGTCATCGCCCAGAAAGTCACCGACGGGCTCGACGCCCACTCCCACCTCATCGACCAACTCCTCGACGCCATGGACCTGGAGTACCCAGACACCGACGACGATGACTCCCCTCAGATCCAGGGGAGTCCTCTGGCCGACAAAAAAGTCCTCTTTACAGGCCGCATGGAAGACATGACCCGAAGCGAAGCCAAGGACGCCGTAAAAAGACGCGGTGGCCAATGCCCCTCCTCGGTCATCAAGAGCCTGGACTATCTGGTAATGGGAGATGCGGACATGGAAAAATTCGACGAGGGCTGGCGCACCAATAAATTAAAGAAAGCAGAGCGCTACAACGCCGAGGGCTCCACCATCGAGATCATTGGCGAAACGGCGTTTCAAGGTCTCCTGGAGGCCTAACTTCTAACCCTCTGTGAAATAGCTCGCACCTCCCCTTGCGTTACCCTATCTGCGTACTCGAGGGATTGACAAAGGAGCGCTTCGCCACCGGTGGTCCTGTTTTTGTGAGGGCCGTCGTTTCGCCTTCTCCGAATGTGTACTCTATGCTACTTTCGTTGCACTGTTTTTCAATTTGATACGGTTCGTTTTACCTCGATCTCGCTACGCGCCTTTGGCTTTGCGCTCCGCCGGGCCAAACCTTTGCGCTATCCTTAGAACTCTGTACCTGTGCTGTCAGGACATTTCACCATGGATCCAATGGATCTCGGACATACCCGTGGCACTTTCCTCGTCGTCGATGACGAACCGGATATTCTGGACGCCATCGCGCGTCTTCTCCGCAAGGACTACCACGTCTTGACCGCCTCTTCGGTCTCCGTAGCCCGGCAGATCATCGCCGAGGAATCGGTTGAGGTCGTGATGACCGACCAACGCATGCCGGAGATGACGGGCATTGAATTCCTCTCCGAATTGCGTCGTACCCACCCCCATATCGTTCGCGTTCTCTTCACCGGCTATTCCAATATCAGCGACGTGATCGACGCCATCAACCAGGGTCACGTCTATCGCTATATCAGTAAACCCTGGAAACCCGTCGAGCTTCGGCTCTTCGTCGCCCAGGCGTTTGAATTCTACCGTACCCAGCGCGAGCGCGACGAATTGCTCCACCAGCTTCAGGACGCCAATCAACAATTGGAAGAGCAAAACGCCCTTCTCAGCGCCGCCAATGAAGAACTCAAGGTCGTCGATCGCGTCAAAGATGTGTTCATGGAGGTGGTCAGCCACGAACTCAATACGCCGATCGCCATCCTCGTGGGCTACACCTTTTTACTCCGCAAGGAACTCGGCGAGAATATGTCCACCGTCGCCCGCAAAGCCCTTTCCGGCATCGACAGCAGCGCCATCCGCCTCAAACATATCTCCAACCGCATCTTCAAGATGCTCGAGGAGGAAGACGCCGAGGCCACCCTCGATCTGACCTGGGTGGAGCTCGAGAAATTTGTGGACTCACTGGTGGAGCAAGTCGAGCCCTTCCTCAACAAGAGAAACCAGCGCCTCCAGGTCGACGTCGCTCCCGACGTGGGTCGCATTATGGCCGACGAGGACAAGCTCAATGATCTACTGCTCAACCTCTTGATGAATGCCATCAAGTTTTCTCAGGACGAACAGACCATTCATCTGGCCATCGAGGCGCAGGGGACGGAAAAAATCGCCATCACCGTCAAAGACAGCGGTGTCGGTATCCCCGCCGAAGAAGTCCCCCAGATCTTCAATGTCTTCTTCAGCACCTTTAACAGCGGTCACCACTCCTCGGGCCAATTCGAATTTCAGAAACGCGGCATCGGGCTCGGTCTCGCTGTGGCCAAGCATTTTGCTGAAATGCACGGCGGTCGCATTCAGGTCGACAGCCAGGAGGGCAAGGGCTCCCACTTCACCGTATACTTGCCCACCCGACCGCAACAGCCCGAAGTGCAGACGTTTTCCTCCCCGCCCCATGGCCCGCATTAGTCCTGCGTTGCCAACGCAATCCGCTCTTCGATCAAACGAACTTCGCGGCTTCTCTGCTCGCAGCGCTTCAATGCCCGAATTGCTCGACCGTACCTCTCCAGGGCCACCCAGTATTTCGCTTCTTCAACCGCCGATGGGGATTGCCCATGGAGCTCTTCAGAGGCCCTCAGCGCCGCCTCGTAATAGAATAGAGCATCCCGGCTGACCCGCTCGTCCCGAGAATCGTCTCGCCAGGAGATCACCCATTCGCCGGGGAGCAAGTGATGCTCCGCCTCGACCTCGACGCCTTTGGCGCGACACCAGGAGTCGATCTCATCTCTTCGGATCCCCTGGAGACATGGGTCGAGGCGCAGGTATGGAGCATCTCGGTGTCGATCCTCATCGAGGGCGATCACCGCCCACCCTCTCTGTCCAAACTGATGCATGCGGTCCAGATGGCGCCAAACATAGTCGCGGCGCTCACTCCGACGTCGCGACTCCCCATCGACCAGAGCCCCGATGCCAAATGCAATATCATGGGCAGTTACCCCCGCTGCCTCATCCATGAAATTTCCCACCAGGTATTGACTGCTGGGCCCTCCCCTCTTTGCCTCTCTGGGCATCACCGATGCCCTCTGATCGATCCCCGTATAGCGGCCATCCCACCACCGGCGAAGATAGCTCTCTACCTCTGCGCTTCCACACCCCAGGTCGACGAGGGTGTCCTGTTGGCGAAGCCCGCTTTTGACCGCCGCTATCTCGTAGCGCAAATACTGCATTGAGCGGCAGCGCCAGCCGTTTTTTGTCGCCGACTGGCCCTCCGAGGCCGCATCGAGCGCCTCATAATAGTCGTTCATCTATTGCCCCAGCACCTTTTGATGAGCTTTTGCCAATCGCTCCAGCCGAGCGACGATACCTATTTCCCCCTGCTCGTTTGCCCCTGTATGAGCAAGGTTGAGTGCTCGCGAAATGGTCGGTGAATAAGCCCCCGTCTCCTCCAGCAAGACCTCCAATTGCTCGAGCCTCTCGCGAAACCCCGACCACTGTCCTCGTTGTGCATTGGCCGCCAATAGGCCGGCTTTGGCCCGCGCTTCCATCGCTCGTCGCCCTTCTCTTTTGAAGGCCTGGGCAACCTCCAGAAACGCTTGAGACGCTCGCCGATAATTGTCTTCTTCGAGGTCAATCATCGCCAGGTTGAGGGCGACAAACGATGCCTCGCCAGATCCGAGTCCGCGATAGAGGCGAAGCGACTCCTCTCCAAATTCGCGGGCTTCCTCCAGATCACCGCGCATTCGACTCATCTCCGAGAGATCATTGAGGCAATCGGCGATTCCCGAGACATTCTCCAGTTTTTGAAAGAGATCCAGGGCCCCAAGACTCGCCTCACTTGCCTCACTATAATGGCGGAGCCGACGGTGGGCATCGCCAATAGCATTGAGGGCCTGAGCCTGGCCGAAACCATTGTCTTCGTCGGCATAAACAGCCCGGGCGCGCTCGAAGAATTGAAGAGCCTTCTTAAAGTGGCCGCGTTGCTCTTCCACGCGACCCATCTCCAAGAGAATACGGGCCGCCGTGGAGCCCGAGGGGCGCTCCCCGAAGGCATTGAGCGCACTTTGCAGCGCCGACTGCGCCTCATCCAATTGGCCCAGAGCCCTCAGGGCCACTCCCTTCCACAATCGCGCCTCTCTGATCGCCGCAACCTCTCTCGACGCCCCTGGCTCCATGCCCAGGGCTTGATCTGCCCATTGAAGGGCCTCTCCATAATTTCCTCGATTGGCGGCCAGCCGGGCGCGATCGATGCGATCTTGAGACCTGGCGACTTCGTCGACGTCGCCGACCACCTCGTGGCGCCATTGGATGAGTTCCTGGGCCTCACCAAAGTCTGCGCTCCATATCGCATTCTCAATGGCCGCACTTAAATGGGGGCGCGCCCGATCGACATCGCCAGCCTGGATCCAATGCCAGGCCATGCGTCGATCCAAGCCTCGACGCCCCGATGCCGGCGAATGGAGCGCCTCCAGGCTCTCTGCACACAGGCGCTGCCATTGTTTCCATCGGTCTGCTTCCACCGCCCAGCGCACCAGGCTTTCCCTCAACATTCCATGGCCAAAGTGCCAGGTGTCGTCGTCTCGAAACGCCAGGTCTTCGTCCACCAGTTGATCAACAAGGCCTTCCAGGGGCGGCAATTGGGCGCGCTGAATCACCTGCTGCCACTCGCGGTCATCCACCTGTTGTCCCAGCGCCGCCGCCACCTCCAGATGCCGACGTGCCTCCGGCTTTCGCGTCTCCAAAAAGCCTCGAATTCGCGACTCCCACAACTCGTGGAGATCGTCGGGAATCGAGATATCGGCTCCCCGTCGCAGCGAAAAGCCCTGCGAGGTCATCTGCAACTTGCCGCGTGCCACCCAGTCTTCGACCAATTGAATGGCGAAAAGTGGAACGCCCCCGGAGCGCTGAATCACATGGTCGGCCAACTCTTCATTGAGGCGTAGCAAGCGCTTGACCAGCGATTGCATCGATGCCTGGTCCAACTGGTCGATCATCAGGCGCTCCACGGCCGGCGAGGCCACATGCTCAGCGATCCCGCTCTCGATGGAACACTCGTCGCTCAGCGCTTCCCGTCGCACGGTGCTCACCACCATGATCGGCGCCGGATCCAGCGCCTGACGGGCCTCCAGATAACGCGCAAACCCAAGCGCATCGCGCCCCCATTGCAAATCGTCAAGAATCAACAGCACCGGCCGCTGTTGAGCAAGGCCCACCAACATCTGGTAAATCACGCTGTAGCGTTCCTCTCTCCCCAGACAGGCCCCGGATTCCGTCGATGGCTCATCGCCCTCGCCGAAGAGGGCCAGAACCATGCGGATATCGACCCGTCCGGCCAGACCTTCAGCGGACAAAAACTTCACCAGATGGTCCCGACGCTCTTTGCCCTCCAGGTGACGGCAGCGGAGTTTTCGCTCCAGCATCGCCACCAGTCCATCATTGGTAGAGCGCACCGGGCTGTGGGACGCGCGGAGAACCCGCGCGGCCCCGACTTCCTCGGCCCGTCGAGCCAGCCACCGCGCCAGCTTGGTCTTACCAACGCCCGCTTCGCCCTCCAGAACACTCTGGCGCGCCCGGCCCTGCTCCTTGACCTTACGCAACCGGGTCCAAAGCCAGTCTCGCTCCACCTCTCGCCCAATCATGGGGACTGAGCGAAGCCCGAAGAGACTGAGGCTGATCCCCATCAATTCATTCGATATCTCCCCAGCCGTTCCTCGGCACCAATCCAGTGGAATTGGTGGTCGAGATCGCTCCCACTGCGCGACTCGGTCCTCGGCCATCGAGGCGCCTGCGTGCTCCAAGCCCACCTGAGTCTTCTTTTCTCGCCCTTCGCCCTGAGACCGCTCCAGCTCAGGCATCACCTGGGTGGCCGCCACCACCGAGGTTGCCGTGGCCGATACATCAGGCGTCGAGGACTTGTCGGGCGGCTCGAAGAGCACCCCAAAGGGTTGGATATCCTCCAGCGATTCCAATTGCGCCAGGTGATAGGCGGCGTCGGCGGCGCTCTGGAAGCGGTCTCTTCGTCGCTTGGCCATACACCGCTTGACCCATTGCTCGACTCCCGCCGGGACTTGAAAGCGCGGATTTAGCGGTGGAATGGACTTCTCCAGATGGCCCTCTCCTATCTCCCAGACGGTATCGCCGTCGTAGGGCCACCGCCCACTGACCAACTCGAAGGCCATACAGCCCAGCGCATAGATATCTGTCCACGGCCCGTATTCTCGCCACAGTCCCCGCAATTGCTCAGGGGCCATATACTGCGGGGTGCCCCAGGCCGTCTCCACCTTCCCATCTTCAAAATGGTCCGCCGCATGGGCCAGGCCAAAGTCGGTCAACTTCACATCCCAATGCGGACCGCAACCCACCAGAATATTTTCCGGCTTCAGATCTCGATGGATCACCTTCCTGGCGTGACCATGGGCCAATGCATCCAGAATGATGAGCAGCAATTGGCGAATATCGGGCCAATTGAGGCGGCTGAAATAGTCCTCCACCGACCCTCCGCGGGCCAGCTCCATGACCAGATAGGGCGACTCCACCACCAGGGCCTCCGACGCTGCGGCCACCGCAGCGTCCACCGTCCCAAAATCCAAAATCGTCACAATATGACGGTGGTCCAGAGCGGCCACGGAGCGCACTTCCGTGGCAAAGGCATCGCGATAGGCACTTTTGCCCATCATCTCCTCGTGCATCACCTTGATCGCCACATCGATTCCCTCCACGACGTGACGTCCTGTCCACACCGCCCCCATGCCCCCTTCGCCCAGAGGAGCAATCAACTCAAAGGCACCCAAACGCATCATCGACTCCTCATCGCCAGGCCTAGTTCTCGCGCAACACCGTCTTGATGGGGACGCCCTCAAATCCGTAGGCCTCCCTCAACTGATTGACCAGATACTGGCGATAGGAAGGGGCCACAGCGGTCGTGGCATTGACGGAGAACATAAAGGCCGGCGGGCGAGTCCCCACCTGGGTGGCGTAGTAGAATTTGGGCCGCTTATTCTTATAAATCGGTGGCTGGTGGCGGGCCAGAGCTCCCTCCAGGAATTTATTGACCTCCGAGGTGGGAATGCGACGAATATATTGCTCATAGACCTGATCGACAGCGTCAAAGATCTGGGTCGTTCGCTGTCCGGTGAGCGCCGACACAAAGACGATCGGAGTGTGCTTGAGAAACTCCATTTCATGGCGCAGGTAGCGTGCGTACTCCCCGGCCGTCTCCGTTGTTGCCTCGATCAAATCCCATTTATTGACCACCAGCACGCAACCGCAGTCCCGATTCTGGACCACCGACGCGATGCGCTTGTCCTGGCGCGACGGCTCCTCGGTGGCATCCAACACCACCAGCCCCACGTCGGCGCGATCCATGCTCCGGATGGCGTGGACCACCGAAAACTCCTCCAATTCCTGAGAGATGACATTCTTGCGGCGCAGCCCGGCCGTATCGATCACCAGATACTCTCGGTCACCGATGTCGACCTTCGTGTCGATCGCGTCACGGGTCGTGCCCGCCTGATCGTTGATCAAGAGCCGATCCTCACCCAGAAACGCATTGACCAGGCTTGATTTACCGACATTCGGTCGCCCCACCACGGCCACCCGCGCATAGGGGGGGATCTCTTCATCTTCTCCCGTCTTCACCGGTGCCGTCACGGCGTCCATCAACTCCTCAATGCCCATCCCGTGCTCCGCACTGGTGGGGTAGAGCTCCTGGCCCAATTGGTAGAAGTCGATCAAAAACTCCTCTTGCTCCGTCCACTTGTCGACCTTGTTGACGGCGCAATAGACGGGCTTGTCGGTCCTCCTCAACCAGTTGCCGATTTCTTCGTCTGCCGGCATCAGGCCTGCCCGGCCGTCGACGACGAAAATGATGGCATCGGCCTCTTCGGTCGCCAGGCGGACCTGATGCCTCATCTGACTCAGGATCGGATCATCGCTGCCCGGCATAAACCCACCGGTATCGATGATCGTATAGGGTTTGTCATCCCATTCCCCATCGCCATATTGGCGATCCCTGGTCACCCCTTCCTCATCGTGCACGATGGCGTTGGGGGCGTTGGAGAGGCGATTAAAGAGTCGACTCTTGCCCACGTTGGGGCGACCTACAATTGCGATCATAAAACTCATGGTAATCTCTCTCCCGGTGACCCTCGCCACCTTTTACTCGTAATCGAAGCGTTTCAGAAAATGGGGGTCTTCAGTCCAGGACGACTCCACGCGCACCATCGTCTCAAGGTAGACCTTCTTCCCAAAAAAAGCCTCCAACTCTTTGCGGGCTTCCACGCCGATGGACTTAATACGGGCGCCGCGCTTGCCGATAATAATGCCCTTCTGGCCTTCGCGCTCCACGTGGATAATAGCCCGGATGTCGAGCACCCCACGGCGCTCATCGTCGCGAAACCGCTCGATCTCCACCGCCGTGCTATAGGGCACTTCGCGCTGGGTCTGTTCCATGACCTGCTCTCGGACAAACTCGGCGGCAATAAAGCGCTCCGCCCGGTCTGTAAGCATGTGATCGGGGAACAAAAATCCCTGCTCCGGAAGATGGCCGAGCATCACATCCACCAATGTCTCCAGGTTTTCCTCGCTCAGGGCACTTACGGGAACCACATCCAGGTAGTCATAGGCCTCGGAGAGCACCTCGATGAGCGGCAACAACTCGACCTTGTTGTCGACCTTGTCGATCTTGTTGAGCACCAGAAGGGTGTCCACGTCGCGCTCGCGCAGGCGATCACTGACAAAGGCCTCGTTTTTTGGCAACCCCTCTCGACCCGTCTTGCGCTGCCAGGACAGAAGGTGCGGAGCATCGACCAGATGGGCGACCAGATCTACTTCTTGGACGCTGCGCAACGCTGTGTCGTTGAGCGCTCGGTTGAGCCGGTCGCCGCCGCGGTGGAGGCCCGGCGTGTCCACAAAGCAAAGCTGCCCCTTTTCAGCAAAGGTCTGGACCCCTAGAATGCGGTTTCTAGTCGTCTGCGGCTTGTCAGTTGCGATGGCAACCTTCACCTCCAGGATGGCATTCATCAGGGTCGACTTGCCCACATTTGGCTGGCCGATCAGTGCTACAAAGCCTGATGGCAAGGCCGTCGAAGTTTCCTTTTCACTCATGACATCACCTTTTCTCCATCGTACTCTGCCCTTCCTGCGCCGTCTTCTTATCGGGGCGCTCTTTGCTGTGTGCGTCGCCATGCTCGCTTGCGATGATCCCATCGACGCTGAAACCCAGGCCTTTGAAGCCGCCGAGATCCATTACCAACAGGGCCACTACGACGCTGCCCTTCAGGGCTATGAAAACTTCGTGGAGCGCTACCCGCAGAGTCCTCTGGCGCGCACGGCACGCCTTCGCCTGCGAAGCATACACCATGAGGTCTCCTCGATCATGGATCGCCACGCCTGGCCTCCGCCCTCCTATCACGGCTACCAGGGCGAACAAAGCCCCTCGCCCTCTGAACAGGAGGGTTTTTCCATCGATGACTGGCTGGGCTCGCCAACGCCACCGGCCGGCGATTGAATGATCGCAGATGACCTGCCATATAGACGGCGTGCTCACCTCCCTCGATTAAAGACCGCGCCATGGGACAATGGTCTACCATCCTCCGCCTTCGCCGCGCCCTGCTGACCAACCGTTGGGCTGCAGTTACGGCCAAGCAACGCTTGCGCCTGGCGGCCCTGGGCATTGTCAGTGTCATCTTCCTCCTGGGGGGAGGCCACCTGGCGGCGCCATTGCTGATGGAGTCCCCTCTGGACCTGGCCACGCCTCGAGGACTGTCCGCCGACGAGCTACCCGCCGGGGCTGGCGCCCTGGAGTCTGCCTTTTGGCTGTCTGCCCTCATCGCTGCCGTGCTCAATTTCCGGGTCTTGGAGCTGCTCTTTCGCCGGGAAGATGTGGTCGCCCTGCAACCGCTGCCCATCGAGGCACCGGCCTTCTTCCTCGATCGCTTTGGCGCCGCCCTCACCGAAGCCCTCCTCTGCGCCCTGGCGACCACCCTCTTTTTTGCCCCCCTGCTTTGGCACTCGGGGAGCGCGGCCTTTGCCGCCAGCGCCGCGATGCTCTTCGGAGGCCTCATCCTGGGGACGGCCATCTCCATGATGGTCATGCTCGCCGCCACCCGCCAGCTCATCCCCGACGACAAAACCAGTCCCAACGAAGCCTCCCCTCGACCCGCCTCCGACGCCTACGGAGGCCCTGGACAACTATTGCTGTATGCGCCCGCCCTCTCGCTGGGCGCCATCGTGGTCCTGCTTCTCTTCTGGAAGCTCCTCGTCGGCGAACCCCTGCGCCTGGGCCGTTTGAGCGATCCATTTCTGGTCGGCACGGCAATCCAAATCGTCATCGGTACTGCCGCTGTGATCTACGCTTTCCAGACCTTTCGCGACGCCTATTTCGATATGGCCCCTCGCTTCCACGACGCCGATAACGCCGACTACAGTGCCCTGATCGACTACCAGACCTCCTCCTTTGAACAGCCGCGGCGCTGGGAAGTGGGTCTGGGCCGACACCGTTCCATATTGAGAGCGATCCTCATCGACGACGACCGCCGTATGGCGGGGAGCCGCGTCGGCCATGCGGTGGTGCTCTTTTTGGCGATGCTGGGGCTCCTCTTCTTCGACCTCGATGTCCTCCCTGCCTGGGCGGTGGGACTGGTCCCGGCCACCCTGCTGACGCTGTTCATCAATCCCTGGTCTCGACTCAGCGGGCGTAGCGCGACGCTCAACGAAGGGCTCGCTCTGCCCATTGAGCCGGCCGGGCGCCACCGCGTGCTCTCGCGCCTTGCCCTGCGCGAGGCGCTCTTCGTGGCCTTGCCCTTCGCCATTGCCATCCTCGTCATCCTCGGCTGGTGGCGCGGCCAGGGCATGGAAGCCGTAGAAGTAAGTCTCTTCGCCCTCGCCTGCACGCCCGCCATCTGTACCCTGATGATCCTTACCCTTCCCCGGGCCCGGGGCATTGCCCTGTACTGGTTTCCCCTCTTTTTCCTCGCCCTCTTCGCCGCTCTTTCCGTTGCCTCCCTATTGGCGGCCACTGTCACGGCGATCACCCTCTTTCTGGCATACCCTGTCTTGGAACGGAGCCTCGCCCATGGCTGAACAGCCAGTGCTTCAAATCGATCAACTCACCAAGAGCTACCGACGGGTTCAAGCCGTCCAGGAGCTCTCCCTTTGTATTGAACCCGGGGAGTTTGTCGCCCTCATCGGCCCCAACGGCGCTGGTAAGTCAACG